>NZ_CYPR01000096.1 GCF_001408515.1 Jannaschia seosinensis
CCGTGGCGCCGCGCCCAGTTCGACACGCTGCGGCTGCATCTCGTCAAGCTGGCCGCCACCATCGTCGANAAGAAGACCCGGATCATCGTGACCCTGCCGGCATCGTGTCCCCGAAAGGGACTTCTCCTCCTTCTCTTCGACGCCCTCGCCCCCCCGAAAACAGCCTGACGCAAGCGCCCCGACAAACCCAGAAACATCAACCCGTATCGCCCAAGACCCAAGTCACCGGCCGGCATGCCAACCGGACGCAAACACCGGGTGCGCGCAAGAAAACCGAGACCGGGGAAACCATCCCACGGAGCACAAGTCCGCAGCTTCATGAATTATGCGGGCTAAGATCTATTTCAAATTTGCCGCCTGCGCAAATTGCCAAGGCGGAGGCCGCTCTTGCCACCGCGCGGCGGCGCGCCGAGGCGGTGGTCGAGATCGACGCGGCTGGCGAAGAGCGAGCCTGCCCGAGTTGCGGCAGTGCGCATCGCTCTCGCTGGGGCACCACCCGCACCGGCGCACAGCGCTGGCGGTGCAGGGGCTGCGACAGCACCTGGAGCGGACGGACCGGCAGCCCGGTTGCCCGAGTGCATCGCCCAGGACTCTTCATCGAGGTGGCACGCAATATGCTCGATCCAAACGACACCCCGCTGTCGTGTCGCAAGCTCGCCCATCGGCTGGGCGTCTCTCGCGACACGATCTGGCGCTGGAGAATGATCATTCTCGAGCAGATAAAGGCAATCACCCCTGCCGTCTTGTCGGGCATCATCGAAACCGACGAGACACTCCAGCGAGAGAGCCGCAAGGGATCTCGTGAATGGGTCCGACATCTGCGCGACCCGCTCCACCACCCCAAGCCGCCGCGGCGGCGGTGGTATGAGTATCCCAAGCGGCGGCCGCCGCAGGTGATCGCCCGCGCCTGGTCTTGTCCGATCCTCGGTGTGGTGGATCGCTCCGGGAAGGCTACATTCCAGTATTTCAAGGACACCAAACAGCCGACGATCGAGGCTGTGCTCGTTCCACAGGTGGCGTCGGATGCCATGGTGCTGTTCGATGGTGCGCCCCAGTATGATGCTATCGCGGTAAAGCACGGGATCACCTACGAGGTGCTCATCAAGGGGCGGCGCGGGCGGCGCACGCCCAAGGCTCATCACCTCAACAGCGTCAATAACCTTCACTTCCAGTGGAAGGACTGGTTTCGCAAGATCTGGCGCGGTCCGGCTACGAAGAACCTCGATGGCTACACGCGATGGATGGCGGCGCGGCGCGGCACTGATCCCGTCGAGATATTCCGATTGATCATCGCGTGATCAGGAGAGCGCCAACACGATTTGCTGACATTCCCGATCTTGCCATGAAGGGCGCGGATCGTCGCGGGGAAAGGTGATCATCCGGGACGGAACAAGTAGCCAATCCGTGGACAATCCTGCGTTTCCGCACATACTGTCTCCCGGCTTAAGCCTTGTTTTAATCTGATTTTCCCGTTAACCATTGTGAATAGCAGCTGCTCCCGCCGCTAAGCGGCGCCGGGGCGCGTTCGATTTTGAACTGGAGAAATTTGCATGCTCAGAACATTCGTGTCCGCATTGGCGGGAGTTTTCCTCGCAGGAGCCGCCAGCGCTGCGACGGTCGATTATACCAACAGTCAGACCAATCCGGGCGGACCGGCGCTTTCCTGTCAGGTCGGCAGCGTCAATGGCATCTGGGACTTTCTGGGCACGAGCTGTTCAGTGGCCTACGGCAATGCGGGCCTCGGTGTGACGGCGACGTTCGATCCGCGGCCGACGCAGATCGACGGAACCCTGCTGGGCAGAGCCGAACGTCTCATTCTCGATTTCGGGCGGGACACGGTCTGGAACAGCATCACGTTCGGTCTCTGGGACCGCAACGACGATGTGCAACTGAGTTTCGCCGACGGCCCGTCCTTCATCTACGGACCGGGAACATCCGACAACACCATCAGCTTGGGCGGGATTGTTTCTCGCGCGCTGTCCATCACGGCATTCGGAGAATTCCCCCAGGACGGAATTTTGATCGGCAATGACGAGTTCACCGTCGCCTCGATCGATGTCGCACCGGTTCCGCTTCCGGCCGCGGGCTGGATGCTGATCGCCGGCCTTGGTGGTATCGCGACGATGCGGCGGCGCAAGCGGCAGGCCTGAACCGCCGGCCGAATATGCGATCTTTCTGAAGAGGCGGTCTCGATGGGCCGTCTTTTTCCGTTGGAGTAACTCATTCCGACAGCGACAAGCAAATTGACAGGCCCGGCGCGTTGGAAGGGAAAGTTCTCAAGAATCGGACGCGCGGGAAATTCTGGCGCATCTCCAATTCGTCCGTTCCGGCGCTGATCTACTCGGCGCCCACCAGATCCCGGTACAATTCGCGGATCCGTTCCGTCACCGGACCCATTGCGCCGTCGCCGATCTTCCGTCCGTCGATCTCGCTCACCGGCGTCTGGGCGCCGAACGTGCCCGTCAGGAAGGCTTCGTCGGCGCCGTAGGTCTCCACCAGCGAGAAATTCCGCTCGAAGACCGGGATGCCGTTCGCGCGGCACAGGTCGATGACCTTGGCCCGCGTGATCCCGTTCATGCAGTAATCGCCGGTCGAGGTCCAAACCTCGCCCTTGCGCACGATGAAGAAGTTGCAGGCATTCGTCGTGTTCACGAAGCCGTGGAGGTCGAGCATCAGCGCCTCGTCCGCGCCGGCCTTTTCGGCGGCGATGCAGGCGAGGATGCAGTTCAGCTTGGAGTGCGAGTTGAGTTTCGGATCCTGCGTCATCGGCAGGCCGCGCAGATGCGGCACCGTGGCCAGGCGCACCGGGCGGGGAAGCTTCGGGCGCGAATGCTCCATGATGATGACGATGGTGGGGCCGCGCGTCGACAGGCGGGGATGCTGGAACGGCAGGCGCTTCACGCCGCGCGTCACCATCAGGCGGGCATGGGCGTCGGTCTCCATCCCGTTGGCCTGCCGGGTCTCCTCAAGCGCGTCGGCGATCTCCGCCCGGTCGCGCCCGATATCGAGGTCGATGGCCTTGGCCGCCTCGAACAGCCGGTCGAGATGCTCGTCGAGAAACGACCAGCGCCCGTGATGCAGGCGCAGCCCCTCCCACACGCCGTCGCCCAGCATGAAGCCGCTGTCATAGACCGACACCGTCGCCTCGGCGCGGGGCTTGAGATGGCCGTCGACCCAGATGAGGATGTCGGCATTGCGCGCATCCTCCTCGGCCTCGTGGGTGCTGACATCGTTATCCATGGCGCGGATCGTGACGTCACGCGGCCGTGATTTGCAAGTGCGTCCGGGACGGAGACAATGACGTCAGGAGGATTTTGCCATGTCCATGCGTCACGAAATTCGGCTCGTCCTGCTCGCCGTCGCGATCATCGCGGGGCTCGCGCTTCAGGAAGCGGGCGGCGAGATCGCCGATTGCGACACCTGCACCGCTCCGGTCGAGGCCGTCTGAGGCGTCAGTAGCCCGCGAGGCTGATCCGGGCCTCGGTCACGATCATCCGCGCGATGATGATGCCGATGAAGAAGACCAGCGGCGCGAGGTCGAGGCCTCCTGTCTGCGGCAGAATGTTGCGGATCGGGCGGTAGGCCGGCTCCAGCAGGCGGTTCAGGCCGTCCCAGATCTGTCCGACGATCGGCTGGTGCAGGTTCAGCACGCCGAAATTGATCAGCCACGACATGATGACGTGCGCGATGGCGAAAAACCACGCGACGCTCAGCAGCAGATCGACGATGCGCAGGATCAGGTCCATGGAGCCCCCTTTTCGGTCCGGCCCGATCTAGGTGCGCGCGCGTCCCGCCGCAAGCCGCTTGGCTCGCGCGACGCGGGGTCCGTCTTGACGCGCCCGCGCGATCGGCCGAGGCGGAGGCATGTATCCCTTCGTCCGTCTTTTGTGGCAGATGTCGCGCGCCCGGCGTGCCGCCCCGCTCGGGGCCCGAGATCCGCATGTGTCGCATCACCTGTGCCTGCCGTGGGATCTCGACGGGTTCGGGGAACTCAACAACGGGCGGACCCTGACGCTCTACGATCTGGGGCGGTTCACGCTCGGGGCGCGGATCGGTCTGATCGCCGCGCTGCGCCGGCGGCGCTGGGGTCTGGCCGTCGCGGGGGTGAGCATCCGCTACCGCAGGCGGGTCACGGTCTTCCAGCGCATCGAGATGCACACGCGCATCGTCGGCTGGGACGCGCGCTTCTTCTACATCGTGCAGTCGATGTGGGTGAAGGGAACCTGCTGCTCCGAGGCGCTCCTGCGCACGGCGGTCGTCGCCCGCGGCAAGGCCGTGCCCTCGGGCGAGGTGGCCGCCGAGATGGGCCTTCCCCCCGAATCGCCCGCGATGCCCGGCTGGGTGACGGCGTGGATCGAGGCGGAGGGCACCCGCCCCTGGCCGCCCGAGCGCCCGCCAGAGGGTCCTGTTCCGTCCATGCTCTGACCCCGTCCGTCACGCGGATGTTGCGCGCGGGCGCCATCGCGCGCAGCGTGGTCGCGACACGGGGGGAACATGACCGACATCGCAACCTGCGCGCCCTCGACGGATAACGCGCTCCGCCGCCGCGTGTGGGGCTGGATGATGTTCGACTTTGCGTCGCAGCCCTACAACACGCTTCTTCTGACCTTCGTGTTCGGCCCCTACTTCGCGAGCGCAGTGATGGACGATCCGGTCGTGGCGCAATCGGCCTTCGGTTTCGCCATCGGGCTGGCGGGGCTGCTGATGGCGGTCAGTGCGCCGGTCCTCGGGGCGATGGCGGATGCGTCGGGGCGGCACCTGACGTGGATCCGGTTCTTTTCGGTGCTCTACGTGCTGGGCGCGGCGGCCCTGTGGTTCGCGGTGCCGGGGGCGGAGAGCGTCTGGCCGATCCTCCTGGCCTTCTGCGTCGGGCTGGTGGGGATGGAGTTCGCCACGATCTTCACCAACGCGATGCTGCCCACTTTGGGCCCGCCGCGCGAGATCGGGCGCATCTCGGGCTCGGGCTGGGCGCTCGGCTACGTGGGCGGCGTCCTGTCGCTGGCGATCGTGCTGACGCTCTTTGCCGAGAGCGCGGCGGGCGTGACGCTGATCGGGCTGGAGCCGATCCTTGGCCTCGACCCCGCCACGCGCGAGGGGACGCGCTTCGTCGGGCCGTTCACGGCGCTCTGGTACATCGTGTTCATGGTGCCGTTCTTCTTGTGGGTGAAGCCCGTGCGCCCGGTCGCGGCCACGGTCACGCCGGTCGCGGAGGCGCTTCGGCGGCTGGCGCGGACGATCCGGTCCCTCCCCGCCCGCCCGAGCTTCACCGCCTATCTGGGCGCCTCGATGCTCTACCGCGACGCGCTCAACGGGCTTTATACCTTCGGCGGCATCTACACGGCGGGCGTGCTGGGCTGGGGGGCGATCGACATCGGCATCTTCGGCATCGTCGCGGCGATCACGGGCGCGATCTTCGCGTGGATCGGCGGGCGGGCGGATCGGGCGCGGGGACCGAAGCCCGTGATCGTGACCTGCGTGATCGTGCTGACGGCCGTGTCGCTGGGGGCGGTGTCGGTGACGCCGGTCTCGGTCCTGACGATCCCGGTGGACGCGGGCTCGTCCCTGCCGACGGTGGCGTTCTACGTGATCGGGGCGGTGATCGGCGCGGCGGGCGGCGCGCTTCAGGCGTCGAGCCGCACGATGCTGGTGCGGCTGGTGGCGCCGTCCCACGTGACCGAGGGCTTCGGGCTCTACGCGCTGGCGGGCAAGGCCACGGCCTTCCTCGCGCCGATGGCGATCGGGTTCGTGACGCTGATCTCGGGCAGCCAGCGGATCGGCGTGCTCCCGGTCGTCGGGCTGTTCATCCTTGGATTGATCCTGCTAATGTGGGTTCGATCCGAGGGAGAACACGCATGATCCGATCGCTGGCCCTGCTCCTTGCGCTGCTGCTCGCCCCGCCGGCGCAGGCCCATCTCGCCAAGGACAGTTTCGGCGCCATGACCCGCGGTTCGGCAGAGCGATCCGAGCCGTTCGGCGGCTATTCGCGCGGCTGCGCGGCGGGCCTCGAACAGTTGCCCGAGACGGGGCCGAGCTGGCAGGCGATGCGGCTGTCGCGCAACCGCAACTGGGGCCACCCCGAACTTGTGGACATGGTGCGGGACCTCGGGACGCATATGGACCGGATCGGCTGGGGCGGCATCTATGTCGGCGACATGAGCCAGCCGCGCGGCGGGCCGATGACGTCCGGCCACCGGAGCCATCAGATCGGACTCGACGCCGATATCTGGCTCTATCCCGCGACCGACATGACGCTGTCGCCGCGCGCGCGGGAGAACATCTCCGCCGTCTCGATGCAGCGCGAAGGCGGAGCCTACGTCAACGACAGGTGGTCGCGCGGTCAGCATGAGCTGGTCAAGCGCGCCGCGCAGGATCCGCGTACCGCGCGCATCTTCATCTTTCCCGGCGCCAAGGTGCGGATGTGCCGTGACGAGACCGGCGACCGCTCGTGGCTGCGCAAGGTGCGGCCGTGGTGGGGGCACCATTATCACATGCATGTCCGCATCTCCTGTCCGCGCGGCGCGTCCGGCTGCGAGGATCAGGCCGCGCCGCCGCCGGGCGATGGCTGCGCCGAGGCGCAGGCCTGGGTGAACAACATCCTCAACCCGCCGCCGCCCGATCCGAACGCCGCCCCCGCCGCGCCGCGCCGGGATCTGCGCGTGGCCGACCTTCCGCAGCAATGCGCTCGCGTTCTCGCCGCGCCCTCGCGCTGATCCTCGCCCTCTTCGCGGCGCCCGCGACGGGCGCGGAACTCCTCGGCCGCCACGTCTGGTCGCCGGAGATCGCGGAGGCGGGCGGGTATTCGGCGCTGTGGCTCGGGCCGGACGGGGCCGAGATGGTGGTGCTGTCGGATCGCGGCGGCTGGGTGCGCGGCCGCCTCGAGCGCGGCCCGGACGGCGCGGTCGTGGACGTGCGGATTGCGGATCGGGGCATGCTGCAACGATCGACCGGCGGTCCTCTGCGGGGGCGGGAGAAGGACGCGGAATCGATCGCGCGGGTCGGCGACGCGTTCTTCGTCAGCTTCGAGGGGATGAGTCGGGTCATGCGCTACCCGACGATCAATGCGAAGCCCGAATGGATCCCCCAATACGAAAGCTTCGCGACCCTCCCCGACAATCGAGGGCTCGAAGCGCTGGCGGCGGATGCGGAGGGGCGGCTTTACGCGGTTCCGGAATGGCCGCCGGGCCGGCGCGAGACGTTCCCCGTCTTCCGTTTCGCCGACCGGCGCTGGTCGACGCCGTTCAACCTGTCCGTCGAGGACAGCTACATGGTGACGGGCGCCGATTTCGGTCCGGGCGGGCGGCTCTACGTGCTGGAGCGCAAGCTGACCATCAGCGGGTTCCGGAGCCGCGTCCGCAGTTTCGCGCCCGACGGCACGGATGCCCGGGTCGAGCTGGAGACCCGCGGCGGCGTGCACGACAACCTCGAAGGGATTGCGATCTGGCGGGACGCGGCGGGCCGTCTGCGCGCGACGATGGTGTCCGACGACAACCAGCTGCCGTGGCTTCAGACGACCGAATTCGTGGACTACGTCCTCGACTAGCCCGCGCCGCCGCGCGCATCAGGCCTCCACGCGGCCGGGGATCTCGTCGCGCCGGGTGCGCGGCAGCGGCCAGTCCTCCATCAGCGCCAGCGCCTCCTCCGCCGTCTCGACGAAGCGGAACAGCTCCAGGTCGTCATGCCCGATCGTGCCCGCGTCGCGCAGCGCTTCCCAATCGACGATGCGCCGCCAGAACTCTTCTCCGAACAGAAGGAACGGCACCCGCGCCATCCGACCCGTCTGGATCAGGGTCAGCGTCTCGAACAGCTCGTCGAGCGTGCCGAACCCCCCGGGAAACACGCAGATCGCCGCGGCGCGCATCAGGAAATGCATCTTGCGCACGGCGAAGTAGTGGAAGTTGAAGCTCAGCTCCGGCGAGACGAACTCGTTGGGCGCCTGCTCGTGCGGCAGCACGATGTTGAGGCCGATGGACCGCCCGCCCGCATCCGCCGCGCCGCGATTGCCCGCCTCCATCACGCCGGGGCCGCCGCCGGTGACGATGACGTTCTCGCGCCCGCCCGATTGCTCCAGGGACCGCTCGGTGACCAGCTGCGCGAAGCGGCGCGCCTCGTCATATTGCCGCGACAGGTGGCGGAGCGTCTCGGTGCGGGCCTCGTCCGCCCGCTCGGGCCGCATGATCCGCGCGCCGCCGAACAGCACGACCGTGGATTCCACCCCTGCCTCGTCCATCAGCATGCCGGTCTTGAGCAGCTCCAGCTGAAGCCGCACCGGGCGAAGCTCTTCCCGGCAGAGGAAATCGTCGTCGACGAAGGCAAGGCGATAGGCCGCCGACCGGGTCTGCGGCGTGTCGGGAACGGTGCTGGCCGTGCGGCGGTCCTCGCCGGAATGGCGAAGGGGGTGCTTCTTTGGCGTTTCGGTCATGGTTCTCTCGATTGCAGGCTGGGGGTGCATGTAGCAGGGTCGTCGCGGAGGTGCATCATGGATCGGACACGGATCGAGGCCGCGCGGGCGCGGATCGCGGATCATGCGCGGGTGACGCCGGTGACACGGCTCGATCTCGGCGGGTTCGACGTCGAGGTGAAGCTCGAGCAGCTGCAGCATACCGGCAGCTTCAAGGTCCGCGGGGCGTTCGAGACGCTGCTCTCCGGACCGGTGCCCGCGGCCGGGATCGTGGCGGCCTCGGGCGGCAATCACGGCGCGGCGGTCGGATATGCCGCCGCCGCGCTCGGCCATCCGGCGCATGTCTTCGTCCCCGAAGTGGCGGGCCCCGCCAAGATCGCCCTGATCGAGAGGTCGGGCGCCGCCTGTCACGTGGTGCCGGGGCTCTATGCCGACGCGCTGGACGCCGCGCGGGCGCATGAGGCGGAGACGGGCGCGATGCAGATCCACGCCTATGACGGTCCCGGCACCGTGGCGGGGCAGGGCACCTGCTTTGCCGAATGGGAGGAGCAGGGCCTCGACGCGGATACGGTGCTTGTCGCGGTCGGCGGCGGCGGTCTGATCGCCGGGGCGCTGGCGTGGTTCGGCGGGCGCCGCAGGGTGGTGGCGGTGGAGCCGGAGACCGCCTGCGCCCTGAATGCGGCGCTGGCGGCGGGCGCACCGGTCGATGTCGCGGTATCGGGCATCGCGGCCAACGCGCTGGGCGCGCGGCGGATCGGGTCGATCTGCTTCGACCTCGCGCGCGGGGCGGGCGCGGGGCTGGTCTCCGTCACGGTGCCCGACGCGGCGATTGCCGACGCGCGCGACCTTCTGTGGCGCGAGGCCCGGCAATGGGTGGAGCCGGCGGGGGCCTGCGCGCTCGCCGCGCTGATCTCGGGTGCCTACAGCCCCGCGCCGGGCGAGCGGGTCGCCGTCCTCGTCTGCGGCGCGAACCCGGAGCCCGATCCCGTCGCCGGCGCGTCCGCCTGACGCATGGCTCCGGCCGCCGCGATCAAAGGCGCGACAGGACCAGCCCGCCCGCCACCATCGCCAGCGCCAGGATCCGCGTGGGCGTGATCGGATGGACCGGCGCGGCGAAGGCGCCCACCGCATCGAGCACCAGCGCCGCCGCAAGCTGCCCCAGAAGCAGCGCCGAAATCGCCGTCAGCACGCCGATCGTCGGCACCGACCAGAGCATCGACCACACCACCAGCGCGCCGAGAAGCCCGCCGATCCAGTAGACCGGCGGCATCGACGTCGCCCGCGCCAGCGCCGGACCCTGTCCGGTGACGAAAGTCAGCGCCAGAAGCGCCGCGAAGCCCACCCCGAACGACAGGGCCGCCGCCGCGACGCCGCCGCCGATTCCCTTGCCCAGCGCGGCGTTGATCGGCGCCTGCAGGCCGAACCCGAGCCCCGAGACGAAGACGACGAGCACGGGGACGAGGAGGACGGGAAAGCTGGGCATGGCGGGGTCCGTGGCTGGCTGGCTCCGGATGGCTGACGCAAAGAATGCCTGCGGTCAATTCACCGGGATTGCCCGCGCGGCATCCGGTCTCTATCCGTGCCCCCCACCGATCCACCGCCCACCGGGAGGCCGTCCATGTCGAACCAACAGCTCGAAACCGCCATCGAGGCCGCCTGGGAGGCGCGCGACACGATCACGCCGCTGACCGGCGGCGAAACGCGCGAGGCGATCGAAGACACGCTCGCCGCGCTCGACGGCGGAACCCTGCGCGTGGCGGAGCGGGGCGCGGACGGCGTCTGGCACGTCAATCAATGGGCCAAGAAGGCGGTCCTGCTGGGCTTTCGCATCCGCGACATGGCGCTTCAGCCCGGTGGCCCGCAGGGCGGCGGCTGGTGGGACAAGGTCGATTCGAAATTCGCGGGCTGGGGTGAGGGGCAGTGGCGCGCGGCGGGATTCCGCGCGGTGCCCAACGCGGTGGTGCGCCGGTCGGCCTATATCGCGCCGGGCGTGGTGCTGATGCCGTCCTTCGTCAATCTGGGTGCCTATGTCGATACGGGCACGATGGTCGATACCTGGGCCACTGTCGGCTCCTGCGCGCAGATTGGAAAGAACGTGCACCTGTCCGGCGGCGTCGGCATCGGCGGCGTGCTGGAGCCGATGCAGGCCGGGCCGACGATCATCGAGGACAATTGCTTCATCGGCGCGCGTTCCGAAGTCGTCGAGGGCGTGATCGTGCGCGAAGGCTCCGTCCTCGGCATGGGCGTGTTCCTCGGGCAGTCGACCAAGATCGTCGACCGCGAGACCGGCAGCGTCACCTATGGCGAGGTGCCGCCCTATTCGGTGGTGGTGGCGGGGTCGATGCCATCCTCGGGCGGCGTGAACCTCTATTGCGCGGTGATCGTGAAGCGCGTGGACGCGAAGACCCGGTCCAAGACCGGCATCAACGAGCTTCTGCGCGACTGACCGCTCAGGGCTCCAGCCCGTCGCGAGCCAGCGCCTCCGCCTCCAGCCGGTCCATGTAGGCGAGGGCGGCCCGCCTGCGGCCCATCGACGTCCACATGGCCCGGCGCCACGCACGCCGGGCCGAGACCGGATCCCATTGCAGCCGCGCCTCCGCAAGCCAGCCGCGCAGCGCCTCTGGCAGGGCGTCGTATTCGGCCATCGTGCGGCGCCGCTCCGCCATCTGGCGCAGCGGGTTGACGTTGCGAGGGTCGGAGCGTCGGGTCATGGCGCGAAACGTGGGGTCTGGGGCGGCCGGGGTCAAACGCCTCCCGAGGAACTTGCGGCGCGGCGCATGTGTTGTTCCGCCGCACGTGCAACCACGGAGATATCGACATGAGCGGCATAGGCTGGATCGGCAGCATCATCCTCGGCGGGCTCGCCGGATGGATCGCCGAAAAGATCATGAAGGCGGATATGGGCCTTCTTCTGAACATCGTACTGGGCATCGTCGGCGCGCTGGTGGCGAACTGGATCCTTGTCACCGTCACGGGCTCCACGCTGGGCGGCTGGATCGGGCAACTTGTCGTCGCGGTGATCGGGGCGTGCCTGCTGATCTGGGTGGGGCGCCTCATCAAGGGGCGAAGCTGACCGCACGCGGATCGGTTTCACGTCATCGACAATTACGAAACGGGGCGGCCATCGGGCCGCCCTTCGCGCATGCGGCGGGCGGGCGATATTGACAACCGCCCGCCCCCGTCCGAGACCCGGGCCCATGTCCAAGCCCAAGCGCCCGCACCATGTCTACACCCTCCTCGTGGAGGTCGGGCGCCGCGCGGGCGACGGCCTGCCCGACGACGCGTCGGGTGCGGCGCTGATGTGCTATGCCAGCGGCGTGGACGAGGACGAGGCCGTGCGCGAGACGGTGGCCGTCCTCAAGACCGCCGACCTCTCGGTGCTGGAGGTGACGGGCTACGGCACTCTTCAGGAGCGTGAAGCCGAGGGGCACGACATCGACGCCGAGGAGCGGGCGCTGATGGACCGTGCTCTCGAGGAAAATTCGGTGATCGTGGCGCAGACGACCGTGTTCCGGGAGGAATGATGACCGATCCGGTGGACCTGACGGCGCGGCTCGTCCGCTGCCCCTCCGTGACGCCCGAGGAAGGCGGCGCGCTGGTCCTGCTGGAGGAGATGCTCTCCGGAGCCGGCTTCGCCTGCACACGCGTGGACCGCAACGGGGTGGCGAACCTCTTCGCGCGGTGGGGCGAGAAGGCCCATCCCCGCAGTCTCGGCTTCAACGGCCATACCGATGTCGTGCCCATAGGCGACCGCGATGCCTGGACGCACGACCCGTTCGGCGCGGTGATCGAGGATGGCTGGCTCTACGGGCGGGGCGCGACGGACATGAAATCCGGCGTCGCGGCTTTTGCCGCCGCCGCGGTGGATTTCGTGCGCGACACGCCGCCCGACGGGGCCGTGATCCTCGCCATCACCGGCGACGAGGAGGGCGACGCGATCGACGGAACGGCCGCGCTTCTCGACTGGATGGCCGAGGAGGGGGAGCGGATGGATGTCTGCCTCGTGGGAGAGCCGACCTCGCCGGACCACATGGGCCAGATGATGAAGATCGGGCGGCGCGGGTCGCTGACGGCGTGGTTCACGTTCCGCGGCCGGCAGGGACATTCGGCCTATCCCCATCTTGCCCTCAACCCGCTTCCGGCGATGGCGCGGCTGATGGACCGTCTCGCCTCGCACGAGCTGGACCGGGGGACGGAGCATTTCGACGCCTCCACCCTCGCCGTCGTGACGATGGATGTCGGCAACGCCACCACCAACGTGATCCCGGCCGCCGGGCGCGCGACGGTCAACATTCGGTTCAACGACGCCCATTCCGGCGCATCCCTGAGCGACTGGCTGCGGGCCGAGGCGCAGGCGATGGCGGAGGCGACCGGCGTCGGGATCGACATCCGGATCAAGGTCTCGGGCGAGAGCTTCCTGACCCCGCCGGGCCGGCTGTCGGATCTGGTCTCGCGCGCGGTGCAGGTCGAGACCAACCGCGTGCCCGAGATGTCGACCACGGGCGGCACCTCGGATGCGCGCTTCGTCAAGGACCATTGCCCGGTCGTGGAGTTCGGGCTGGTCGGTCACCGGATGCATGCGGTGGACGAACGGGTTCGCATCGAACAGATCGAGCAGCTCAAGGCGATCTATGCGCGGGTGCTGCGCGATTATTTCGGAGACGGCGCCGACTGACCTGCCGTTTCGGCCCGGCGGCGCTTCCCTCCCCACGCCCGTCATGGCAGCGTGCGGACGACCGCAACAGGAGCCGAACCATGTCCATCACCGACCGTCTCGCCGAGCTTGGCGTCACCCTGCCGGACGCGCCCGCGCCGGCCGCGAACTACGTCCCCTTCGTGCGGGCGGGCGGCCTGCTTTTCGTGTCGGGCCAGATCTCGACGGGGCCGGAGGGGCTGATCACCGGGCGGCTGGGCGACGGGATGGCGGTTGCGGACGGTGCGGCGGCGGCGCGGGCCTGCGCCATCTCGCTTCTGGCGCAGGTGAAGACCGCCTGCGACGGCGATATCGAGCGGCTGACGCGGGTCGTGAAGCTGACCGCCTTCGTCAATTGCACACCTGATTTCGGCGACCAGCCGAAGGTCGTCAACGGCGCCTCGGATTTCCTCGTGGAAGCTCTGGGCGAGGCGGGCCGGCACAGCCGCTCGGCCGTCGGCGCGTCCTTGCCTTTTGGTGTGGCGGTCGAGATCGAAGGCATCTTCGAAACCCGATGAGCCGCTTGCCCGCCGCCTTCCTCGCGCGGCCGATCGCGCATCGTGCGCTGCACGGGGCGGGTCGGCCGGAAAACTCGCTGGCCGCGATCCGCGCGGCGGTGGCGGCCGGTTACGGGGTGGAGATCGACGTCCAGCCCGCGTCGGACGGCGTCGCCATGGTGTTCCACGACGACACGCTGGAGCGTCTCACCGCCGCCGCCGGGCCGATCTCGGCGCGCCCGGCCGCGGAGCTGGGGCGGATGCCGTTGACGGGCGGGGCGGCAGGCATCCCGACGCTGGCCGAGGCGCTGGCGGCCATCGGGGGGCAGGTGCCCGTCCTGATCGAGGTGAAGGACCGGGACGGCGACATGGGGCCGCAGGTGGGGCCGCTTGAGGCCGCCGTGATCGCCGCGCTGGAGGGCTATGCCGGTGACGTAGCGGTCATGTCGTTCAACCCGCATTCGGTCGACGTTTTCCGCAGGGATGCGCCGGACCTGCCGCGCGGGCTCGTCACCTCGGCCTTTCGGGCGGAACATTGGCCGGAAATCAGCGACGCAACGCGCGGACGCCTCGCCGCGATCTCCGATTTTGACCGGCTGGAGGCGGATTTTATCAGCCATGAGGCCGCCGCCCTCGACATGGCGCCGGTCGCGGCGCTGAAGGCGCGGGGCGTGCCGGTGCTGTGCTGGACGGTGCGATCGGCGGCCGGGGCGGCGGCGGCGCGGCGCGTGGCGGACAACGTGACCTTCGAGGGCTACTTGCCGTGACCGCGCGCGGCCCCACCTGACGCGCATGACCGATACCACCGAAGACGCCCGCATCGAGATCACGCTCCTGCCGGATCTGTCCGGCATCGACGCCGCGGAATGGGATGCCTGCGCCTGTCCCGAGGCCGCGGATGGCGGTCCGCCCGCCGATCCGTTTACCACGCACCGGTTCCTGCGCGCGCTGGAGACCAGCGGCTCGGTCGGGGGGCGGTCCGGCTGGCAGCCGCAGCACATGGTCGCGCGGATCGGGGGCGAGGTCGTGGCCTGCGCGCCGCAATACGCCAAGTACCACAGTCAGGGCGAATACATCTTCGACCACAACTGGGCCCATGCCTGGGAACGGGCGGGCGGGGAATATTACCCCAAGCTGCAGATCGCGGTGCCTTTCACGCCGGCAACGGGGCGGCGGTTCCTGACGAAGCCGGGCTTCGAGGAGGTCGGGCGGCAGGCCTTGATCGCGGGCGCGGTGCAGGTGACGGAGCAGAACGAGCTGTCCTCCCTCCACGTGACCTTCTGCACCCGCGAGGAGCGGGATGCGGGCGCGGAGATGGGCCTGATGGCGCGGTCGAGCCAGCAATACCATTGGTTCAACGACGGCTATGGCAGCTTCGACGACTTCCTCGGCGCGCTGAGTTCGCGCAAGCGCAAGGCCATCCGCAAGGAGCGGGCGACGGCGCAGGGCTTCGGCGGCACGATCCGCGCCTATGCCGGCGACGATCTCCGCCCCGAACATTGGGATGCGTTCTGGCGGTTCTATCAGGATACGGGCCGGCGCAAATGGGGCAGCCCGTATCTCACGCGTGCTTTCTTCGACGAGGTGCAGGCGACGATGCGCGACGACGTGCTTCTGGTTCTGGCGGAGCGCGACGGCGAGGCGGTGGCGGGCGCGCTCAACTTCATCGGGCGCGACGTGCTCTATGGCCGCTACTGGGGCTGCACGGAACATCATCCGATGCTGCATTTCGAACTGTGCTACTATCAGGCGATCGACCACGCGATCGCGCGCGGCCAGACCCGTGTCGAGGCCGGCGCGCAGGGCGATCACAAGCTGGCGCGGGGCTACCTGCCGGTGACGTGCCACTCGCTGCACCACATTCCCGATCCGGGATTCCGGCGGGCGGTGGCGCAGTTTCTGGAGGCGGAGGCGGACGCGGTGGAGCAGGATATCGAAGTGCTGACGGCCTACGGGCCGTTCCGGAAATCGAACGTGGAGGAACAGGAATGAGCGCAGAGCACGACGTGCCCGAAGGCTGGACGCAGGAGGACGGCAAGATCCGGCGCCGGTTCAGCTTCGACGACTTCTCGCAGGCCTGGGGCTTCATGTCCCGCGTGGCGCTGCTGGCCGAGGCGGCGAACCACCATCCCGACTGGCGCAACGTCTGGAACAAGGTGGACATCACGCTGACGACCCATGATGCAGGGGGGCTTACGGACAAGGACACCGACCTTGCCCGCGCCATCGACAAGCTGACCTGAAAGACCGCGCTTCATGCAAGACTTCCTCGCCACCGAGCTCTACACCGGCATGACGCTGGCGGAGCTCATCTCGCTCGAATTCCTCGCCTCGATTCTCGGCAGCATCCTTGCCGCGATCTTCGTTCTCTTCGCGGGGTTCCTGATCGCCGCATGGGTGGGGCGCCGGATCAAGGGCTTGTCGGAGAAGCACGTCCGGCTCGACGACACGCTGTTCGATTTCCTCGCCAATCTCGCGCGCTACGCGATCATCGGTCTTTCGTTCCTGATCGTTCTGAATACGTTCGGCATCCAGACGACGTCGCTGGTCGCGATCATCGGTGCCGCCGGTCTTGCCATCGGTCTGGCGTTGCAGGGGACGTTGTCGAACGTGGCGGCGGGGGTGATGCTGATCTTCTTCCGGCCGATCAAGGTGGGCGATTTCGTGCAGATCAACAGCGAGCTGGGCACGGTGAAATCGATCAACCTGAACTTTACCGAACTGGCCAGCATCGGCAACGTCCAGATCATCATCCCGAATTCGCAGGTCTGGGGGAACACGATCAACAACTACTCCGGCTACGACACGCGGCAGGCGGAATGGGTCTTCGGCGTCAGCTACGACGCGGACCTTGCGTTGGTGGAGAAGGTGATTCGCGACACGATCACCTCCGATCCGCGTTTCCTCGCCGATAGCGAGCCGACGGTGAAGGTGGATGCGCTCAACGCGTCCAGCGTCGATTTCCTGGTGCGCGCCTGGGTGCCGCGGCCGGAATTCTTCGGCTACTGGAAGGACATGAACCGCGAGGTGAAGATCGCGCTCGACGCCGCGGGCGTGGAGATCCCGTTCCCGCAGCGGACGGTGCATCTGGTCCGCGAGGATTGAGGTTGCGGCAATTACCCATGGGTAATTGCCGCAAGAATATGCTTTAAAAAGGAAAAATTTTCGGGTCGCCGGTCCTCAGGCGTCCGAGGCCCGCCGGAGCATCCCGAACAGATCGCGGGGATCGTCGGGATCGGCGACCATGTCGAGATCGGTATAAAACCCCGTCTCGAGCGCGGCTTCATGGATGTGGCGCAGCGCGCTGAAATCCTCGGTGGCGAAGCCCACGCTGTCGAACAGGGTGATCTGGTCGCGCCCGGTCCGGCCCGGCACGTCGCCGCGAAAGACGCGCCAGAGTTCGGTCACCGGATGATCGGGATCGAGTTGCTGGATCTCGCCTTCGATCCACGTCTGCGGCGGATATTCCACGAAGATGTCCGACCGCATCAGGATGTCGCGATGCAATTCGGTCTTGCCCGGGCTGTCGCCGCCGATCGCGTTCACATGCACGCCCGCACCGACCATGTTGTCGGTCAGGATCGTGGCATAGCGCTTGTCCGCGGTGCAGGTGGTGACGATCTGCGCGCCGGTGATGGCCTCTTCGGCCGAGGAACACGACACGACGCGCAGGCCCGTTCCCGCGAGGTTGCGGGCGGCCTTTTCGGTGGCCTTGCGGTCGACGTCGTAGAGGCGGACCTCCTCGATGCCCAGAACGTGGTGAAAGCCCAGGGACTGGAATTCGCATTGGGCGCCGTTGCCGATGACGGCCATGACCCGCGCGTCCTTCGGCGCGAGATGGCGGGCGGCGGCGACCGACATGGCCGCCGTGCGCAGGGCCGTCAGGACCGTCATTTCGGAGATCAGGACCGGATAGCCGTTATCGACCCGCGCCAGCACGCCGAAGGCGGTGACCGTCTGAAAGCCGCGCGCCATGTTCGCCGGGTGGCCGTTGACGTATTTGAAGCCGTAGAATTCGCCGTCGGAGGTGGGCATCAGCTCGATCACGCCGTCGTCGGAATGGGAGGGGATCCGGGCCGTCTTGTCGAAATCGGGCCAGCGGCGGAAATCCGTCTCGATCCGGTCGGCGATGGCCGCGATCGTCTCGGGGATGCCGGCGGCGTTGACGATCCGCATCATGTCGGCGACCGAGATGAACGGCACGAGCGCGAGGCGGGAGGGGGACAGGTCGGTCATAGGATCAGCTCCGGTTGGGGCGGTCGAGGACGGATTTGCCGAAGAGCGAGGCCACGAAATCCACCATCAGGAGCGCCGTGCGCCCCCGCTCGTCGAGGAAGGGGTTCAGCTCGGCGAGGTCGAGCGAGGTGACGCGGCCGCTGTCATGTAGCCATTCCATCACCAGATGCGCTTCGCGGAAGGTCGCCCCGCCGGGGACGGTGGTGCCGACGGCGGGCGCGATGGCGGGGTCGAGGAAGTCGACGTCGAAGCTGACATGGAGATGGCCGTCCGCGGCCTCCACCCGGTCGAGAAAGGCGCGCAGAGGCGTGGCGAGGCCATGCTCGTCGATGGCGCGCATGTCGGTCACGTCGATCGGGCTCGCCGCCAGCGCGGCTTTTTCGTACGGATCGACGGAGCGCAGGCCGATCATGCAGATATTGGCCGGATCGACGGCGGCGGGCAGGTCGGGAAATTGCGGGGCGAAATCGGACCGCCCGGTGAAATAGGCGACCGGCGTGCCGTGCAGATTGCCCGATTCGGTGCTGACAAAATCGTGGATGTCGGGGTGGGCGTCGAGCCACAGCACGAAGAGCGGCTTGCCCGCCGCCTCGGCGCGCGCGGCCATTGCCGGAACGGTGCCCGCGGCCATCAGGTGATCGCCGCCCATGAAGATCGGCGTGGCGTCGGCGGCGACGCGGTTCCCCGCCTCCTGCAGCGCCCGGACCCAGCCCGCGCAGAGGTCGAGGTCGCGGATCGCGGGGTTGTCGGTCGGCTTCACTTCGGCGGCGATGGGGGCGACATCGCCGGCATCGGTGACGTCGTGGCCCAGTTCCCGCAAGGCGCGGGCCAGCCCGGCGGTGCGCAACGCATCCGGCCCCATCAGGCAGCCGCGGCGCCATGCGCCGGTTTCGACGGGTGCGCCGATCAAGGTGATGTCTCGGGTCATCGGGGTCTCCGGCTTGTCGGTTCGGGGTAATTTCGGGTGCTGGACCGGCAGGTGGAAGGCGGATTATTGTCCAAAGCGGGCGAAGTATCGTCCGGATTGGTCATGCAGGGTGCGCAGAATGGACGATCTCGATCACCGCCTTCTCGCCGCGCTCGCCAAGGACGGGCGGGCCAGCGTGTCGGCGCTGGCCGCCTTGCTGGGGGTGACGCGGGCAACGGTGCGGGCGCGGATGGACCGGCTTGTGCAGGCGGGCGAGATCCTGGGCTTTCGCGCCGTGCTCAAGGGCGACGTGGCCGACCGGCCGGTGCGCGGCATCGTCCTGATCGAGATCGAAGGGATGGGCGCGGCGCGGGTGTCGCGCATGCTGGGCGCGATGCCGGAGGTGGAGGCGGTGCATTCCACCCATGGCCGCTGGGATCTCGTGGCCGAGCTTGGCGCCGAAACACTTGAGGCGCTCGACGCCGTGCTCAACCGGATCCGCCGGATCGACGGCGTGTCGCGCAGCGAGACGAGCCTCTATCTCTCGACCCGCCGCGCCTGAGGGACGGGCGCGAAGCCCGACCCGCCCGGGCGTCAGAGTTCCGCCAGAAGCGCCTCGCCACCGGATGCCTCGCACACGCCCGGACCTTCCTCGACATGCAGGGTGCGGACCACGCCGTCCTCGACGATCGCGGCATAGCGGCGCGAGCGGTTGATCAGGCCCGCCGGCGGATGGGAGAATTCCATCCCCATGGCGCGGGTGAACGTCGCCTCCGGATCGGACAGCATCACGAGCCCCGCATCGTCCGCGCCGGTCTGCGCGGCCCAGGCCTTCATCACGAACGGGTCGTTGACCGCGACGCAGATGATCGTGTCGACGCCCTTGGCGGCGAATTCGTCCTTGGTGCGGATGAAGCTGGGCAGATGGGCGGTCGTGCAGGTGCCGGTGAAGGCGCCGGGCAAGGCGAAGAGCGCCACGGTCTTGCCCGCGACGATCTCCGATAGCGCGACGGGTTCGGGCCCCTCGGCGCCATCGCGCAGGAGCGTGGCGTCGGGCAGCCTGTCGCCGGTTGAGATGGTCATGTGCGGAACTCCTCGGGTTTGCGGATCGTCGGGCGGGGATATAGCGTCCCGGCTGATGTCCGGCCATACGTCTCGTCGCAGGCCGGGCCCCCGCCCGACAGTCACGGAGAGCCCATGGATCATATCGCCGTCATCGGTGCCGGACAGGCCGGCGCGACGCTGGTCGAGACGCTGCGCAAGCGCGGCTATGAGGGGCGCCTGAGCCTTTGGGGGGCGGAGCCGGACCTGCCGTATCAGCGGCCGCCGCTGTCCAAGGGCTACCTGCTCGACGAGATGGGGCGCGAGCGGCTGCACCTGCGGCCCCGATCGTTCTACGAGGAGCGTGCGGTCGAGCTGCATCTCGGGGCGCCGGTCGCGGCGCTGGATCCGGCGGCGCGGACCCTGACCGGGCCGGCGGGGGAGACCGCCTTCGACGCGGCCATCCTCGCCACCGGTTCGCGCGCGAATGTCCTGCCGGCGCGCTGCACGGGGGGGCTGACGGGGCACCATGTGATCCGCACGCTGGCCGATATCGACGCGTTACGCCCCGAAGTCCTGCCCGGCCGGCGGATGCTGGTGGTGGGCGGCGGCTATATCGGGCTGGAGGCGGCGGCGGTGGCGCGCAGGATCGGGCTGGAAGTGACGCTGGTGGAGCTCAACATGCGCCTGCTGTCGCGCGTGGCCTGCGCGGCGACCGCCGATTGGTTCCGGGCGCTGCACCGCGATCACGGGGTCGATATCCGCGAGGGGGTCGGGCTCGACACTCTCATCGGTGACGGCCGGATCGAGGGCGCACGCCTGACCGACGGGACCGAGCTGGCGGTGGATGTGGTGGTCGCGGGGATCGGCGCGCGGCCCGACACCGCACTGGCCGGGGCGGCGGGCCTGACAATCGAAGACGGCGTGGCAGTGGACGAGTACGGGCGCACATCGGCCGCAGGGATCTGGGCCGCGGGGGATTGCTGCTCCTTCCCGTGGCGCGGGCGGCGCATCCGGCTGGAAAGCGTGCCGCATGCGATCCATCAGGCGGAGGTGGTCGCGGCGAACGTGCTGGGTGCGGAGATGCCGTACGAGGCGAAGCCGTGGTTCTGGTCCGATCAATATGACGTGAAGCTTCAGATCGCGGGCCTCAACGAAGGCTTCGACGAGGTCGTGACGCGCGACGGGGAGGGGCGGTCGCACTGGTACTTTGCCGGCGATACGCTTCTGGCCGTGGACGCGATGAACGACCCGCGCGCCTACATGGTGGGCAAGCGCCTGATCGAGGCGGGGCGCTCGCCGGACCGTGCGGCGGTGGCGGACGGGTCCGTGCCGATCAAGTCGCTGCTGTGAGGATCGTGGGCGGTGAATGGCGCGGGCGGCGGCTGGCCTCGGTCGGTGCGGGGGATGCGGCGGCGCATCTGCGGCCGACCTCCGACCGGGTGCGCGAGGCGGTCTTCAACCTGCTGATCAATTCGCACGGCCTCGACCTCGCGGGGCTGCGCGTGCTCGACGTGTTCGCGGGCACCGGGGCGCTGGGATTCGAGGCGCTGAGCCGGGGGGCGGGGTCGCTGACCTGCATCGAGCAGGGGCGGCGGTCGCTGGCGGTGCTGCGCGAGAATGCCGCGCTTTTGTCGGCGGCGCCGCGGATCGTCGCACGCGATGCGCGGCGGCCGGGGCCGGGGGTGCCGCATGACCTCGTGTTTCTCGATCCGCCCTACGGCAAGGGGTTGGGCGAGGCCGCGATGGAGGCGCTGAGCGGTGGCGGCTGGATCGCGCCCGGCGCGACCATCGTCTGGGAGGAGCGCGATGCGCCAAATCCGGGCGATCTGGAGGTGCTGGATCAGCGCCGCTACGGCGACACCGTCATCACGCTGGCGCGGGCGCCATGACGGGACCTGCGCGCCTCACTCGGCTGCCTCTTCCATCGCGGCCTGCGCATCCTCGACCAGGGTGGCGCCCTCGAAGCCCTTGGCGTCCATCTCCGTGATCCAGTCGGCGGTGACGGCGTCGCCCAAGGCCGCGATTTCCGCCGTCACCTTGGGCGACAGAATCGCGATCTGGTTGCCGGAGGCGATCATCGCCTCGCGCCCGAGCGCGTCGCCCGTGTCATGCGCCCGCCCGGCCCAAGCCGCGGCCATGGCGCCGGAATTGGCGTCGATGACGGCGCGCAATTCGGGGTCCAGCCCCTCGTAGACGTCGCGGTTCATCGCCCAGAGGAAATACAGGTTGTAGAGCGACCGGTCGCCCGCCACGTCGGTATGGCTGTCGGTCAGCTCGTCCAGCTTCAGCGACGGCGCCTGTTCCCAGGTGATGACACCTCCGTCGAGCACGCCCTTGGCCAGCGCCTCCGGGAAGGCGGGAACGGGCATGCCCACGGGGTTCGCCCCCATCCGGTCCAGAAGCTGCGTCGCCATGCGGGACGGGCCGCGCAGGTTGAGGCCGGCGAAATCCGCCAGATCCTCGGGCGCCGCGCCCTTTTTGTGCACGAGGCCGGGGCCGTGCATATGCGCGGTGACGACGTGGACATCCTCGAAATCGTCCATCAGGTGCCGTTGGGTATAATCCCACGCCGCGACGGAGGCCGCCTCGGCGGATTTCGGCGTCATGAAGGGCAGCTCCAGCGCCTCGGCCTCGGGAAAGCGGCCCGGCTGGTAGCCCGGGATCACCCAGCCGCCATCGACCGCGCCGTCGGCGATCAGGTCGTACATGTTCTCCGCCGAGCCGCCGAGTTGCATGAACGGATAGATCTCGACCGCGATGCGGCCGTCCGACTGCGCCTCGATCGCGTCGGCCCACGGCTGCATGAAATAGGTCGGGTTGGCCGAGGCGGGATTGACGAAGTGCTGGAAGCGCAGCGTCACCTCGGGTTCGGCCAGCGCGGGCGTGGCGCAGAACGCGGCCAGGGTCATCGTGCGGAGGATGGCCATGATCGGGCCCCCATATCTGTCGGTGAAGCCGACTACCTAGTGTCGGGATCCCGTCGATTGAAGGCGTCGCGCACAAATGAGTCGCAGGAAAAGCTGGCCGTCGACTCTTGCCCCGTGACTCAGGCTGTGGGATCCGTGCACCCCATGCCTGCGCCCGCCGAACTTCTCTCCACCATCTTCGGATTCGACGCCTTCCGCCCGGGACAGGCGGAGATCGTGGAGGCCGTGACGGCGGGCCATGACGTGCTGGCCATCATGCCCACGGGCGGCGGCAAGTCGCTGTGCTACCAGCTTCCGGCGCTGAGCCGCGACGGGCTGACGGTGGTGATTTCGCCGCTGATCGCGTTGATGCGCGACCAGGTGCGGGCGCTGACGGCGGCGGGCGTCTCGGCGGGTGCGCTGACATCCGGCAACACGGAGGAGGAGACTTCTGCGGTCTGGCAGGCGATCGAGGCGGGCGAGCTGAAGCTGCTTTATATCGCGCCGGAGCGTCTGGCCTCGGGCGGGACGGAGCGGATGCTGAAGCGCGCGAACTGCTCGCTGATCGCCGTGGACGAGGCGCATTGCGTCAGCCAGTGGGGCCACGATTTCCGGCCCGATTACCTGCGGATCGGCGGGTTGCGCCGCGCGCTCGACGTGCCGCTGGCGGCCTTCACCGCGACGGCCGATGCCGAGACCCGCGAGGAAATCGCGCGGCGGCTGTTCGACGGGGAGCCGGAGGTCTTCCTGCACGGGTTCGACCGGCCGAACATCACCCTGCGGTTTCAGCCCAAGGACCAGCCGCGCCGCCAGATCCTGTCCTTCGCCGCCGCCCGCAAGGGCCAGTCGGGCATCGTCTATTGCGGCACCCGCGCCAAGACCGAAGGGCTTGCCAAGGCGCTTCGCGACGACGGGCACGCCGCCTGCCACTATCACGCCGGGATGGAGGCCGACGAGCGACGCAATGTCGAAACCCGCTTCCAGCAGGAGGACGGGCTGATCGTCGTGGCCACCGTCGCCTTCGGGATGGGAATCGACAAGCCGGATATCCGCTGGGTCGCGCATGCCGACCTGCCGAAATCGATCGAGGCCTATTATCAGGAGATCGGCCGCGCCGGCCGCGATGGGGCGCCGGCCGATACGCTGACGCTGTTCGGGGCGGACGACATCCGGTTCCGCCGCCAGCAGATCGACGAGGGGCTGGCCCCACCGGAGATGAAGTCGGCCGATCACGGGCGGCTGAACGCGCTGCTCGGGCTGGCCGAGGCGCAGCGGTGTCGGCGAATGGCGCTCCTGCGCTATTTCGGCGAGACGGCGGACCCTTGCGGCAATTGCGATCTGTGCGAGGCGCCGCCCGAATTGTTCGACGCCACGACGGAGGTGCGCAAGGCGCTGTCGGCGATGCTGCGCACGGAGGAGCGGTTCGGCATCGGTCACCTGATCGACGTACTGCGCGGCACGGGAACCGACAAGACGCGGCGTTTCGGCCATGAGGATCTGCCCACCTGGGGCGTCGGTGCGGAGACGCCCAAGCATCAGTGGCAGGCGATTTTCCGGCAGATGATGGGGCTCGACCTCGTGCGCCCGGACGCGGAGCGGCATGGCGCGCTGCGCATGACCGATCCGGCGCGGCCGATCCTGCGCGGCGAGGAAAGCGTCACGCTGCGGCGCGACACGATCCGCCGGGCGGAGCGGCGTCCCGCGGTCAAGCAGCTTGTCGGGGAGGAGGACGCGCCGCTCCTGTCGGCGCTCAAGGCCAGGCGGCGCGCGCTGGCCGAGGCGCAGGGCGTGCCCGCCTACGTGGTTTTCACCGACCGCACCCTGATCGAGATGGCCGAGACGCGGCCCGAGACGCTCGATGCGATGGCGCGGGTGGGGGGCGTGGGCGCGACCAAGCTGCAGCGCTACGGCGCGACCTTCCTGTCGGTCATCACGGGCGACGCGCCCGAAGCCCCGCACCCCGCCCGCCGGAAGCTCGCCGGGCGGACGGAGGGCGCAATCTATGACCGCCTGCTGTCGGTGCAGAACGATCTCGCGCGCGGCGAGACCGGGCACGACAAGCCGATGTCGTGCTCTTCGGCGCAGCTTGCGAAGGTGGCGCGTGCGCCGGCCGATCCCGACGCCGTGGCGCGCATCATCGGCGACCGGCATGCGGCGCGGTTCGGCGCGGCCTTCGTGGACGTTCTGCGCGAGAATTGAAGCGGACCGCCGCCATGTCAGGCGCCGCGAATGAGAGGAAACCGCCATGCTCACCGTCATCTCGCCCGCCAAGACGCTCGACCTCGACCCGGTCGATGCGGAGGCGAGCGCGCCGCGTTTCGCCGACGAGACCGACAATCTGGTGCGGACGGCGCGGCGGCAGGGCATTTCGGGATTGCAGAGCCTCATGTCGATTTCCGAAAAGCTCGCCCGGCTGAACCGCGACCGCTTTCGCGACTTCGACATCGCGCAGAGCAAGCCCGCGATCTTCGCCTTCGCGGGCGACACCTATACCGGGCTCGATGCCACGACCCTCTCGGCGGATGCGCTGCGCCAGGCGCAGGGGCATCTGCGGATATTGTCGGGTCTCTACGGGCTTTTGCGGCCGCTGGATGCGATTCGGCCCTACCGGCTGGAAATGGGAGCGCGCCTGCCGACGCGGCGGGGGCGGGACCTCTATGCCTTCTGGGGCGATGCCCTGGCCGAGGCGCTGAACGCGGATGCGGCGGCGGCGGGGACGGAGACGCTCGTGAACTGCGCAAGCCGGGAGTATTTTGCCGCCGCGGACCGCCCGTCCTTGCGCCTGCGGGTGGTTACGCCGACCTTTCTCGAGGACCGGCCGGGCGGCCCGAAGATCGTAAGCTTTCAAGCCAAGCGCGCGCGGGGGGCGATGGCGCGGTTCCTCCTCGAGAACCGGTTGAGCGATCCCGACGATCTGCGCGGCTTCGAGGCCGGCGGCTACCGGTGGCAGGCGGACCGCTCGACGCCCGACGCCCCGGTTTTTCTGCGCGCCGCCGAGGCGGCCTGATCACTCCCGGAAGGCGCGGGTGAAGTAGTCGGTCATCGGCTTCGTCAGGTAGGCCAAGGGCGTGCGGTCCTGGGTGCGCAGATACGCCTCCACCGGCATCCCCGGCAGCAGCACGCGATCGCCCAGACGCGCGATCTCTCCCTCGTTGGGCAGGACCTCCGCCTGATAGTAGGTCTGGCCCGTCGCGTCGTCGGTGAAGGCATCGGGCGAGACGCGGACGATCTCCCCGAACAGCTCCGGCGTGGTGCGCGCATCGAAGGTCGGCAGGCGCAGCGTGACGGGCTGGCCGGGGAAGACCTGATCGATATGGATGGGATCGACCCGCGTCTGGATCACCAGCGGCCGGTCCTGCGGCACAAGGTACAGTACCGGCTCGGCCGCACGGATCACGGCGCGCTTGGCGAAGACCTGCATGTCATAGACCACGCCGTCCGCCGGCGCGGTGATGTCGAGGCGGTTCAACTGCTCTGTGATGGCGCGGTATTGCTCGGCCAGTTCAATCTGGCGGAACTCCAGATCGCGCAATTCGGTGATGGCGGCTTCGCGGGTCTGGGTGCCGAGCTTGAGGATCTCCAGGTCGATCTCGGTCGTGCGGCCCTTGAGTTCGGCCACGGTGGCGGCAAGGTCGCCGACCTGCCCCAGAAGGCCCGCCTCCTCGCGCCGCAGCGCCAGAACGCGGGGCGCCTGGGCAAGACCCCGGTCGAGAAGGCTCTGCTGGGCGTCCAGTTCCTCCCGGATCAGGTTGAGCTGGCTGTCGATCGCCTCCTGTTGGGCGCCGATGCCGTCGACCTGCGACGCGATCTGCTCCTTGCGGCGGGAGAGCTGCTCCTTCGCCTGCGCGCGGGACTCGGCGCGGGCGACGAAGAGCGCGCGCTGACCGGCCAGCGTCTCGGCCACCGCATCCGTCGTGGCGGCGGCCTCCACGAGGTCCGGCGGAAAGGCGACGTCTTCGGCCGTGTCACGTTCGGCGCGCAGACGGGCGGCGCGGGCGGTAAGCTCCTGAAGCTGGCCGCGCAGGATTTCGGCGTTGGAGCGCAGAAGCGTCGGGTCGAGCCGGATCAGCACGTCGCCGGCATCGACCAGATCGCCCTCGCGCACGAGGATCTCGGCGACGACGCCGCCATCGGGGTGCTGCACGACCTGCCGGTTGCTTTCCACCGCGACGCGGCCCGATGACACGATGGCGCCCGAAATGTTGGCGAACACCGCCCAGGAGCCGAAGCCCCCGAACAGCAGCACAAGTCCAAAAAGACCGAGCAGAAGCGCCCGGCGCACGGGATAGGATGATGCGTCGGTCATGCGACACTCCCCGTTCCGGTTCGGCGCGCCAGTGTCGCATGATTGCGGACGCGCGCGCGCAGCACCTCCTCGCGCGGGCCGAACGCGACGCGGGTGCCGTGTTCGAGCATCAGAAGCACATCGCATTCCTCGATCGCGGCGGGCCGGTGGGCGATGATGATCACGGCCTTGTTGTCGGCCTTCATGCCCGCGATGGCCTGATTGAGCGCGCGCGTCCCCTCATTGTCGAGGTTTGAGTTCGGCTCGTCGAGCACGAGGATGACCGGGTCGCCGAACATCGCCCGCGCCAGACCGATGCGCTGGATCTGCCCGCCCGACAGAAGCCCGCCCACGGCGGATACCGGCGTGTCGTAGCCCTTGGGCTGGGCCAGGATCATCTCATGCGCGGCGGCCTTCCGGGCGGCCTCGACGATCTTGGCGGGGTCGGCATCCTTTTGCAGGCGCGCGATGTTTTCGGCGATGGTGCCGTCGAACAGCGTGACGGTCTGCGGCAGATAGCCGATATAGCTGCCGAGGACGTCCGGATCGTATTGATCGAGCGTCGCACTATCGAGGCGCAGCTTGCCGCCGGCGGGACGCCACGCGCCGGTGACCGCCTTGGCCAGGGTCGTCTTGCCCGCGCCCGACGGCCCGATCACGCCAAGCGCCTCTCCCGGTTTGAGGATGAAGGAGACCGACCGCAGCGAGGCCTGCGACCCGCCGGGCGGCACGATCGTCACGCCCTCCGCCACCATGAGCGCGCGCGGGCGCGGCAGGGCGGTGCGTGCCGTCTCGGGCGGGACCTGGGAGAGCAGGTCGATGATCGTCTCCCGGCCGCGGCGGGCGGCGTCGACCATCTGCCACTGGCCGATCACCATCTCGATCGGGGCAAGCGCGCGCCCCATCAGGATCGAGCCCGCGATCATCGCGCCGGCCGTGAGTTGCCCCCGCAGCACGAGCCACGCGCCGAGCCCCAGCAGCGCCGATTGCAGGAACAGGCGCAGCGTCTTGGTCGTCGTGGTGAAGAAGCCGGACCGGTCGGAAAAGGCCAGCGTCTGCGACAGCGACCGGCGGCGGGCGTCGACCCACCGCTCGAACGCGGCGCCGCGCATCCCGAGCGACTGCACCAGCTCGGCCTCGGAGGCCAGCGACTGCGCCGTCATCTCCGCGCGGACATTGGCGGCGTTCGCATCGGCCATCGGGCCGGCGGTCGTCCATTGGTTGAACAGCGCCAGCAGGACCAGAACGAGGCCCCCGCCCGTCGCGAGCAGCCCGAGATAGGGATGGAACAGGAAGATCGCGGCAAGGAACATCGGCGTCCACGGAATGTCGAACAGCGCCAGGAAGACCGGCGACGACATCAGCCGCTGCACCGCTTCGAGGTCGCGCAGCGGATTGCGGCCGCCGGCGCCGCCCGGCGTGACGGCGGCGCGCCGCAGATGCGCGGAGAAGACCCGCGCGTCGAGCGCCGACTGGAACCGGGCGCCGATGCGGGCGGTAACCCGCCCCCGCGCATGGTCGAGGATGCCCATCATCAGAAACAGGAACGCGACGAGGACCGAAAGCGCGATCAGCGTCTCCTCCGACCGGGAGCCGAGGACGCGGTCATAGACCTGCAGCATGTAGAGCGGCCCGGTCAGCATCAGCGCATTCACGGCAATAGAAAACGCGAAAACGGCCGCGAAAAGCCCGTTCATGCGCCGCCGGACTGCGGCGACCTCGCCGGCGCCGTCGGCAATTCTGGAAGCGGAGCGTTTCATTGGAGATCCTGTGATTTGGCAATGGCGCGTAGCACGCCATGACAGAACGATCGATTAATTCTGCCGGAAGATACCGCCCAGCACATCCATCAGGATCCGGTCCGCAAGGCCCGGTTCCTCCTGCTGCGGGGCGGGGGCGGGTGTGCGGGCGACCTGCGGCTGGGGCTCGGGGCGCGCGACCGTGGCCGGATCGATCATCGGCAGCGGCGTTATCGGCATTCCGTCGTGGATGCGAGCCATCGTTTCGCGCCAGATCTCGGCCGGCAATCCGCCGCCCGTGACGCCGCTGAGCGGGGTGTTGTCGTCGTACCCCATCCAGACGCCGGCAACGTAATCGCCGGTGAAGCCGATGAACCAGGCGTCGCGGGCAGCCTGCGTGGTGCCGGTCTTGCCCGCGGCGGGGCGCCCGTCGGGAAGTTGCGCGCGCGTGCCGGTGCCGCGTTCGACGACCTGCGACATCATGTAGACGAGCTGCCGGGCGGCGTTCTCCTGGATCACCCGCTCGCCGAGCCCGCTGTCATGGTCGAGAAGCGGGGTCCGTTCGCCGCGCAGGGTCAGCTGCGTGAGACCGTAGGGCGTGACGCTGGTGCCGCCGTTGAGAATGCCCGCATAGGCGCCCGTCATCTCGAGCAGGGTCGATTCGCTGACGCCCAAGGCAAGGGCCGGGCCCTCGGCCATATCGCTCTGGATGCCGAACTGGTTGGCGACGTTGCGGACGATGTCGCGGCCGACCTGCTCGCTCAGGCGGACGGTCGCGGCGTTCAGCGACCGGGCGAGCGCGTCGGTCAGGGTGACCTCGCCGTAGAACTGATTGGTGTAGTTCGCGGGCGAATAGGTGCCGGAGCCAGGGACCTTGATCGCGAGTTCGCTGTCGAGGACCGGCGAGTCGTGGCGCCATCCGAGATCGAGCGCGGCGGCATAGACGAAGGGCTTGAAGCTGGACCCGGTCTGGCGGACGGCCTGGATCGCACGGTTGAACAGGCCGCCGCCGCGGGTGTTGCGTCCGCCGACCATGGCGCGCACGGCGCCGTCGGCGCTCATCACCACGATGGCGGCCTGGGCTTCGGAGCCGTCGCGGACCTGCGTCTCGAAGACATGCGCCAGCGCCGCCTCGGCGGCGTGCTGGATGTCCTGGTCGAGGGTCGTGCGGATCAGGACGTCCTCGGTCGTGTCGGCGGTCAGGAAATCCGGGCCCGACGACATCACCCAATCGGCGAAGTAGCCGCCCGTATCCTCGCGCGCGGCGGGCGACAGGGTGGCGGGGTTTTCCATGGCTTGTGTGAATTGCGCCGTGGTCAGCAGGCCCTGCTCGTGCATCAGCCGCAGCACCGTCTGCGCGCGTTCCTGCGCCCGGGCCAGGTTGCTGGTGGGGGCATAGTAGGACGGCGCTGGCAGAAGACCGGCGAGCATCGCCGCCTCGGCCGGGTTCAGATCGGAGGCGGCGTCGCCGAAATAGCGCTGGCTGGCCGCCGCGAAGCCGCGCGCACCGGCGCCCAGATAAGCGCGGTTGAGGTAGATCGCGAGGATCTCGTCCTTGGTGAACTTGAGTTCGAGGGCGAAGGCGTAGGGAATTTCCTTGACCTTGCGCCAGACGGTTCCGGCGCGGCAATCGGCTTCGAATTCGGCCTCGCTCATCCCCGTGCTCGGATCCCAGTCGGTGCCGAGGCACAGAAGCTTCGCCACCTGCTGCGTGATGGTGGAGCCGCCCGAGCCGGAGAAGGGGCTGCGCCCGGCCTGCACGTTGGTGCGCATGGCGCCGGCGATGCCCCGGGGGCTGACGCCGAAATGGCTGTAGAAGCGTTTGTCCTCGGAGGCGACGACGGCGTTCACCAGATGCGGCGACACGCCTTCGGTCGTGACAAGCCCGCCGAAATTGTCGCCGCGCCAGGCGAAGGTCTGGCTCTCGCGATCCTGCAAGGTAACCGAACCGCGCGCGCGCCCGTCGGCCAGCGTCGCCATGTCGGGGATGCGGGTGTAATTGTAGGCCGTCGCCGCCGCCAGGATGAGGACGGCAATCGCGGCCCCGCGCCAGGACAGCGCCCAGGCAAGGCGCAGGACTTTCCGCAGCGGCCAGAGCAGCCAGTAGACCAACCCGCGCCGGCGCGCGGCTTGCGGTTTGGCGGGCTTGCGGCGGCTCTTGCGGGGCTTTGCCCGCGCAGGATCGGGCGTCCTGCGCTTGTCGGCCACCAGCCGTGCCTTCCCGTTTTTCGCCATGCGCTCGGTCCCTCCGGAGACGGACCGGTCCATCAACCGCGCGTCCCGCTGCTCGTGCCCTCTGTGGGGTGTTCGCGCGACAGATAGGTGGTTCCGACTCGCTTGTGCACCCCATCCGGAAAATCCGCCGCGACGGCTGCATATCTCCGCCGCCCAATAATTAGGCATTGCCTGCGGATCGGGCACAAATTGCGGCAGATGCCCGGATTGAGGCCATCTGGGAGGTGCGGCTGCGTTGCCTCGGGGCGAGCCGTTTTGTGACCTCCTCCCCGTCCGGCCCAAGGCGGGGCCGTCAATCGAGGAGAAATCCGTGAAACTCATCATTGCAGCGATCAAGCCGTTCAAGCTCGAGGAGGTGCGCGAGGCGCTCAGCGCCCTTGGCGTGCGCGGCATGATGGTGACGGAGATCAAGGGCTTCGGCAGCCAGTCCGGCCACACCGAGATCTACCGTGGTGCGGAATATGCTGTGAATTTCGTGCCGAAGATGAAGCTCGAGATCGTCGTGCAGGACGCGATGGCCGATCAGGTCGTCGAGACCATCGCGACGACGGCCCGGACCGACAAGATCGGCGACGGCAAGATCTTCGTGCTCGACGTGCAGCAGGCCGTCCGGGTCCGGACCGGCGAGACCGATGACGACGCGATCTGAACGACCGACAATCCAGGGGATCAATTCCATGAAACTTCGCACCACACTGGCACTCGGCGCGGCGCTGGCCGCCCTGCCCGTGACGGCTGTCGCGCAGGGCGCCGACTTCGCCGCGGCCGCCGATACCGCCTTCATTCTCAATTCGCTGCTCTTTCTCGTGGGCGGCTTCCTCGTGTTCTGGATGGCCGCGGGCTTCGCGATGCTCGAGGCCGGCCTCGTGCGGTCCAAGAACGTGGCGATGCAGCTGACGAAGAACATCTCGCTCTTCTCGATCGCCGCCATCATGTACTGGCTGATCGGCTACAACGTCATGTATCCCGGCGATACGAACTGGATCGTCGAGGGGTATTTCGGGGCCTTCGCGGTCGCGGCGCTGGAGCCTGTGGGCGCGGGGGCCGACATGGTCGATGTAACCTATGCCTCGGCCGCCTCGGATTTCTTCTTCCAGCTGATGTTCGTCGCCACCACCGCCTCCATCGTGTCGGGCACGCTGGCCGAGCGGATCAAGCTGTGGCCGTTCCTGATCTTCACCGTCGTGCTGACCGGCCTGATCTATCCGATCGAGGCGTCGTGGCAGTGGGGCGGCGGCTGGCTCTCGGAAGCGGGCTTCTCGGACTTCGCCGGCTCCACTCTCGTGCATGCGGCGGGCGGCTTCGCGGCCTTGGCGGGGGCCCTCGTCCTCGGCCCGCGGATCGGCAAATACGCCAGGGACGGGCGCGTCGTTCCGATGCCGGGCTCCAACCTCGCGCTGGCGACGCTCGGGACGTTCATCCTGTGGCTCGGCTGGTTCGGCTTCAACGGCGGCTCGCAGCTTGCCATGGGCACGATCGGCGACGTGGCCGATGTCTCGCGCATCTTCGCCAACACCAACATGGCCGCGGCTTCGGGCGCGGTGGCGGCCCTCATCCTGACGCAGGTTCTGTACCGCAAGGTGGACCTGACCATGGTGCTCAACGGGGCGCTGGCCGGGCTCGTGTCGATCACGGCCGGGCCGCTCGACCCGTCGCTGTTCGGGGCGCTGTGGATCGGTGCCGCGGGCGGGGTGATCGTGGTCTTCGCCGTGCCGATGCTCGACCGCCTCAAGATCGACGATGTCGTGGGCGCAATTCCGGTGCACCTCCTCGCGGGCTTCTGGGGCACGATGGTTGTGCCGGTCTATTCCGCCGGCGCCTCCTTCGGGATGCAGCTCGTCGGCTTCGTGTCGATCGGCGCCTTCGTCTTCGTCGCCAGCATCGCGGTGTGGTTCGCCCTCAAGGCGCTCGGCGGGATCCGCGTCAGCGAGGAGGACGAGATCAACGGCCTCGACGTGGCCGAGCTGGGTATGGAAGCCTATCCGGAATTCGCCCGAGGCTGACTGCGCCAACATTGCCGTAAGAAAACAAAACCCCCGGGCGTATGTTCGCCCGGGGGTTTTGCGTCGGGGGCGGATTTTCAGCGCAAGCGTCGCGCCGGATCCCGGTAGGGCGTCAGACGGCGCCTTCGATCCAGTCCTTCAGCGCGGCCTTCGGCGCGGCGCCGATCTTCTGGTCGACGGGCTCGCCGCCCTTGAACATGAACAGCGCGGGAATGCCGCGGACGCCCATGGCGGCGGGCGAGGACGGGTTTTCGTCGACGTTGACCTTCACGATCTTCACACGGCCGGCATATTCCTCCGACAGCTCTTCGAGGGCGGGGCCGATCTGCTTGCAGGGACCGCACCATTCGGCCCAGAAATCGACGATCACGGGAATATCGGACTGCTTGACCACTTCGTCGAAGGTGGCGTCGGTCGCGGCTTGCGTGGCCATGGCGTGTCTCCTTTTCTGCCGATCGAAGGCCGATACGGCCTGTTCGGGAAGCCGGAAGCTAGGCAGGGGGAGGGACCGGGTCAATGGCCGCGTCGAGCGGTGTCACGACTTCGTGCGGCAGCACCATCAGGCGCGGGCCGGCGGTCCACAGGATCGCGGCGGTGACCGTTCGGCCCGGCCAGATCGCGCCGGCAGCCTCAAGATAGGCGGCCATCTGGTTGCGCAACCCCGCGGGCGTGTCCTCGGGGCGGTCGGGGATCAGGGCGTTGGTCTTGAAGTCCACGACCTCCACCCGGTCCGGCGCGACGATCACGCGGTCCATCACGCCGAAGATCGCCGGACGGTCCGGCGTGGCGGGCAGGGCGAAGGGCACCTCGGACAGCGTGCCGGGCGCGAAGACAGGCGCGAGGTCCGGCGCGTCGAGCACGGCCTGCGCCTCGGCCAGCCACGCGGCGACCGGATCGCCCGCTTCGGCATCGCCATGCAGCGCGAGGATATGGCGGGCGCAATCGGCGCGCTCCGCCCCCGTCAGGCCGGGCAGATGTTCCAGCAGGGCGTGGATCGCCGTGCCCTTGCGCAGGGCGGCCTCGTTGTCGTGCCCCGCCTCGCCCGGCAGGGTCTTGGCCCCCGGCAGGTCGGAGGGCGCGATGCGCGGCGCCACCAGCGCGGGCGGCGCCACGGGAACCTCGAGCCAGTCGGGACGGACGGGTTGTGGTGCGGGCGGCGTGGCGGTGGCTTCGGGCGCGGGCGACCAGTCGCCGGTCTCGATCCGAAGGCCCGCGCCGGCGGAAAACTCGTGCGGTTGCGCGCCCTGCGCCTCCATCCCCGCCCGGATCATGTTGTACCAGCTATCGGTGCGCGCATCGCCCACCTCGCCCGCGGCCCCGGCTATCAGCCAATTCTCGGCGCGCGTCATGGCGACGTAGAGCAGACGGTCGCGTTCCGCCGCCTCGGCGAGGGCGGCGGCCTCGGCATCGGCGGCCATGGCCGGGGACCAGTTCGCCTTGGCGGGCATCCAGACCGGCGTGCCATCCGAGAGCGCGCGCGCGCCCGAGGCGCCGCGCGGCTGCCGCTTCATCGTCTCGGGCAGGATCACGACCGGAGATTCCAGCCCCTTGGCGCCATGCACGGTCATCACCCGGATCGTGCCGCTGCCGGGTTGGCGCTTGAGCTCCACGTCCTTGGATTCGAGCCAGCCGAGGAAGCCCGTCAGGCTGGGCGTCTCCAGCGTCTCGTAGGCCAGGGCCTGGCCCAGCAGGGCATCGATCGCCTCGGCGGATTCGGGGCCGAGGCGGCCAATCAGGCGGCGGCGGCCGTCATGTTTCACGAGGATGCGTTCGAGGATCTCGTAGGGGCGCAGGATGTCGGCCACACGCAGGATGTCGGTCACGAGACCGGCTGCCGCGACATGGTCGGAGTCGCGCAGCGCGTCCCACAGGCGACCCCTGCGGCCGTGGGCGAGGGCGAACAGGTCCTGCTCCGACAGGCCGCAGAGGGGCGAGCGCAGGATGCAGGCCAGCGACAGGTCGTCCTGCGGCGTGTCCGCCCAGGCCAGCGCGGCGATCAGGTCGCGCACCGCGAGGTCGTCGGACAGGCGCAGCCGGTCGGCCCCGGCAAGATCCAGGCCGCGTTTCTTGCAGGCCCGGACGATGTGGTGGAACAGCGCGCCGCGACGCTGCAGCAGGATCAGGATGTCGCCGGGCCGGACGGGGCGCCGCCTGTCCCCCTGGCCCACGGGAACGCGCGCGGCGAGCATGTCCTCGATGGCATCCGCGATGCGGTCGGCGAGGATGACGTCGGCGTCATCGCTCGCCGGGCGGTCCATCGGTTCGTGCCAGAGCCGGTCGTCGTTGTCGTCCTTCTCCTTGGGAATGGCGGGCCAGAGATCGATGCGGCCGGGGCGGTCCGCGAAGAAGGCGATATGTTCGGGCGGCGCCCCCACGCCGCCGCCCTCGGCAAAGGTCGCGTCGACGAGATCGAGGATCGCCGGCGAGGAGCGGAAGGAATGCAGGAGCGCATGTTCGCGGAGCTGCGGTCCCTCCTCGGGGAGCATCTCGCCGAAGACGCGGTGCATCCGGTCGAAGGCGGCGAGATCGGCGCCCTGGAAGGCGTAGATCGATTGCTTGCGATCGCCCACCACGAAGATCGTCCGCCGCACGTCGGGCCGCGCCCCGAGCCCCGCGCCGAATTCCGCGGCGAGGCGGCGGATCACCTGCCACTGATCGGGGGAGGTGTCCTGCGCTTCGTCCACGAGGATGTGATCGATCCCGCCATCGAGCCGGAACAGCACCCATTGCGCCATCGGCGACGTTGTCAGCAGCCGCTTTGCCCCCGCGATCAGGTCGTCGAAATCGAGCCAGCCGCGCGCGGCCTTCCGGGCACCCACGCGGGCGAGGAAGGCGGGGCCGAACGCATGAAGCGCCTCGGTCTGTTCGAGCGCCACGAACGCGGCGATCCGGGCATGGGCGTCGGCAAGGCGCAGCGCGAGGAGGTTGAAGAGCTCCTCCAGGGGGCCGTGGTCGCCCTCCCGGACCGCCTTGGGCCACCTTCCGGTGGAACGCGGCGCCCGGGCCGCGGTGAGGAACAACCCGGTCAGTCTGTCGAACCGCGCCTGCGGCCCCGCCGCGAGCGCGTCGCGCAGGCCGGCGCGGAGCGTCTCGAACGTCTTGCCGGGCACGTCTTCGGCGTCGCCGAGGAGGGATTCGATGATGTCGAGCGTGTCGTCTCCGGTGATCTCCTCCAGCACCGCCTCGCGGCTTTCATCCGCGATGCCGAGCGCCGCGCGCAGCCTATCGCGGTCCAGCGGCCGCGCCAGGGCCTCGCGCAGGCCGGCCACCTGCGCGAGAAAGCCGCTCGGCTCCGCATCCGAGATCCGCCGGCCGACCGCATCGACGAGCGGGCGCGTCGCCGGATCGGCTCCCATCTCGTCAAGCACCTCGGCATGAAGGCGCGCCGTCGCCGTCTCGTCCATCTCGGCGAAGGCGGGCGAGACCCCCGCCTCAAGGGGGAAACGGCGCAGGAGCGAGGCGCAGAAGGCATGGATCGTCTGGATCTTGAGCCCGCCCGGCGTCTCGATGGCGCGGGCGAAGAGGGTGCGCGCATGGCGGAGCTGTTCGGAGCTGATGGTGCCGCGGGCCGCGCCCAGCCGGGTGATTTCCTCGCGCAGCCTGTCGTCGGACAGCATTGCCCATTCGCTCAGCCGCGCAAACAGACGGTTCTGCATCTCTCCCGCCGCGGCCTTGGTATAGGTCAGGCACAGGATCCGCTCCGGCGGCGTCCGCTCAAGCAGAAGCCACGCCACCCGGTCCGTCAGGACGCGCGTCTTGCCCGATCCCGCATTCGCGGCGAGCCAGACCGATCCGGCCGGGTCGGCCGCGCCGATTTGCGCGCGCGTGGCCGCGTCGGGCGTAAATGGAGCCGCTTCGTCCTTCACCGCGCACGCTCCAGCCGCAGGGGAGAGGCCGCATCGGTATCGCCCCATTCCCCGAACCGGGAGAGATGGTCGTAATCGCCCGCATAGGTCAGCAGATCGGGCGAGAGGCGGGCATAAAACGGCGCGCCCTCGGCGTAGCGGCGGATCAGGCTGCGCAGATCGGCATGGGTCTGCGCGATCAGGTCGGGGCCAAAATCCTTGGGCCGCCGCTCCTCGTATTTCGTGCCGAGGCTGAGATAGGCGACCTCGGCGACGGGACGGGGCGCGATGGCGGCAAAGCCCCCTTCCTGCACCATCACGGCCTCGAGCAGGAGTTGTTTGGAGAAGTGGTTGATCTGCTTCTCGCCGGGGAGGGCGCCGGTCTTGTAGTCGTAGATCGCCACCGCATCCCCGCGATCGTCGATGCGGTCCGCGCGGGCGTGCAGGATCAGGCCGCCGACCTCGATCCGCCCCTTGTCCTCGACATGGCGGGGACGGCCGAGCCTGCGGCGTCCGGCCTCGGCCACAAGGAAATCGGGCGCGGCGCGATCGAACTTGCCCAGCCAGATCCGTCGCGCGCCGGGCCAGGGCGCCAGTTCGCGCAGCGCTTCCTCAAGATGCAGGCGCAGGCGCTCCAGCGCGTCCGCCGGCAGGGTGCCCGGCGCCTCGCGGGAGAACTGCTCCATCGCGCGGTGGATGGCCGAGCCGCGGACGCGGGCATCGGGTCCTTGGCGCAGCGGGGGCAGAGGTGCGAGGGACAGGATCTTCTTGGCATAGATGGCATAGGGATCGCGGATCAGGGTCTCGACGCCCGTGACCGACAGATTGTCGAGCGTGATCCCCTCGGGCAGGATCGGGGCGGGCCGCGGCGCGCGATCGGCATGGTGACGGTGGTCGGGCGCACGCCACGCATCGGCGCAATCGAGCCAGACCCGCCCCCGTGCGCGCATCGCCGCGAGCGCGGCCGTGCCGTCCTCGCCGATCCCCGCCAGAAGGCCGGTCAGGCGGTTGAGCCAGCGGGTCGCGACGGTGTCGGCCTCGGCCGTACGCACGGCGCGCGACAGCCAGATTTCCGGGCCGGCGGCGGCCTGCTGGAAGTCATGCGCCGAAAGCCCGGCCTCCCGCTCCGGCGGACGCAGGCCGCAGGCCTTGCGCATCGCGCGGCTGAGCCACGGATCGGGTGCGTCGTGGCCGGGCCAGCTCGCGTCGTTGAGCCCGCCGAGGATCACGAGATCGGCGGTGCGGACCCGTGCCTCGAGCGCGCCCCAGATCATCACGTCGGGATGCGGAGAGAAGGTCTCCCGCACCTCCTCGCCCGACAGGACACCGCCGAGAATGCGGGCATATTCGAGCGCGCTGATCGCCTCCGTCCCGCGCTGGGCGGCATTCTGCTCCAGCCGGGTCATCGCGTCCCGCGCGATACGTCCGGCAGCATCGGTCCAGAGCGTGCCGGTGGCCTCTCTCCCGTCGGCATGTCCGCGCACGCTTCCTCGGGCCAGACGTTCGACCAGGGCGCGGTGGCGGGCGACATGCGCCGCCAGCGGAGCTTCGGGGGGATCGCCGCAAAGCCCGTCGAGCACCTCGCACAGCCAGTCGCGCCATTCCGGCGGCGCATGGTCGGGGCCGGTCACCCAGTCCTCGATCGAGGCGCGGTCCGGGAAGGCGAGCGGCTTCTTGCGGATCAGCTCCGTCTCCAACGCACGGACGCGGGAGAGATGGGCGCGCCGTGCGCTGCCCGGTGCGTCGTCGGGGGCGTCGGCGGTGTGGACGCGCGGATGCTTGAGCAGCGCGATGAGCGGTTCCGCCTCGCAGGGGCGTCCCCGCATCTCGGCGGCCAGCAGAAGCAGCCGGCCCGGCGCGGTCTGGTGCAGCGGGCGGCCGGCGGAATCGTCGGGAATGATCCCCCAGCGGGTGAGTTGCGCCGCGACTTGCCGGGCGAGCGTCCGATCGGGAGTGATGAGGGCGGCGCGTTTCCCTTCGGCCAGCGCAGCGCGCAGCCCCGTGGCGATGGCCGCGGCCTCGGTGGCGGGGGAGGGTGCCTCGAGCAGCGTCACACCGGCGCAGGCCGCCGCGATGTCCGTCAGTTCCGGCCCCTCCGCGCGCCAGGCATCGGTGACGGGGGCGGGGCGCAGGGCGAGCGATATCAGCCGGTTGCGCGCCGGCGCGGCGGGCGCGTCGGCGCTCCATTGTGGGACGTCGTCGCGGGTCCGGCCGAGTTCGGCAAGCAGCAGGGCGTGGCGGTATTGCGGGTGGTCGTGCTGCGGCGCGTCCTCGCGGGTCAGCGATTTCCAGGCATCCTCGGGCATGTCGCGGTCGAGACCCGGCAGGATGACGATCCCCTCGGGCAGGTCCAGCACGGCCTCGATCAACCGGCGCGTGGGGCGTCGTGACGCGGTGGAGCCGGCGACGATCCAGGGCGTCTCGGGCGGTGCGTCGTGCCAGCGGGCGAGGAGGCGTTCCAGCGCCGCCGCCTGTGCGGCGGTCTCGGTGACGGTGCCCTCGGCTTCGCGCCAGCGGGTGACGATGCGCAGGAAGTCGAGATTGCGCTGCCAGTGCTCCGACAGGTCGGCAACGTCGAGCGTCTCCAGAGCCTCGGCCTCGACTTCCTCCTCCTGCATCTCGGCCAGGAGCCGGCCCAGCGTGTCGGCAAGGTCGAAGGCCGCCGAGGGAGGCGACAGATCGGGCCGCACGCGAAGGAGCTTGGCCACCAGTGATGCCAGCCGCAGCCGCGTACCGAGAGCCGAGATGTCCGGCACCGGCGCCGCACCCGGCGGCAGGAGGGCCCCGAGCTGCGAGACGAGACCGATGCGCGGCAGGAGCGTCGCCCCCCCGGCCGCGAGCGCCGCCTCGGTGCGCCGCGCCATGCGGTTGGTGTTTACCAGAAGTGTCGCGCGCGCCATGTCTTCGGGACGCGCCCCGAGACGGCGGCGCAACCCGCTTGCCAGCGCGGCGCTGAAATCGACGCCCATAGGTTCGGCATAGAGGCCGCCCATCAGGCGTGTTCCAGCATGGCTTCGGCCGCGGCGATGCCGTCGGGCGTGCCGACATCGGCCCATCGGCCCGGATGGACGACGCCGAAGAGACGGCCGCGCGCCAGCATGTCGAACCACAGATCCCGCAGCGAAAAGACGTCGCGTGGATCCCGGGCAAGGCCGTCGGTCCGCACGATCCCGGCCCCGGTATAGATGAGGCCGTCCGCGTCGCGCGACAGGCGCCCGTCCGGGCCGATCGCGAAGGCGCCGCCGGCCTGCCCCGAGGCGCGCTCCTTCGGCACCAGCAAAAGCAGCCCGTCCATCGCCGCGCCGTCCCAGGCGGCGGTCAGCGTCGCGCGCGCGGTCGGCCCGGTCCAGGCGGCATCGGCATTCATCGTCAGGACGGGTCCGGCGCCCAGAAGCGGGAGCGCAGCGCGCAGGCCGCCGCCCGTCTCGAGGAGGGTCGGCGTCTCGTGGCGGACGATCACGGGCCGGCCGGCGAGGTGGGCGATCAGCCTTTCGGCGTGGTGATGCGCGTTGACGACCACGGGATGCGCACCCTCGACCTGGTCGAGCGCGTGCTCGATCAGGGGACGTCCGGCCACGGGCACCAATGCCTTCGGGCGGTCGTCGGTCAGCGGCCGCATCCGCGTTCCGCGTCCGGCGGCAAAGACCATCGCCGCGATCATTCGGGGGCTGCCGCATGGTCGCGGCCCGCGAGGGTGCCCGCGCGCGCTTCTGTCGCGGCAAGCCACGGGCCGTCCGGCTCGGGGAGGAGGCCGTCGAGGAGATCGCGCAGGTCGGTAAGCGCGGGATGCCGCAACTCGCGCTGCAGCGCAGTCCAGGTGGGCGGGATGAAGCGCAGGTAGCTTGTGCGGCCGGAATGGAGCGCGAGGCGCGTGAAGACGCGGCCGATGATCCGCAGCGATCGCTGCACCGAACACACGGCGAGACGGGCTCGCAGGGGTTCGGCGGCCACACCGGTCGCCGCGCAATAGGCGCCGATGGCCGCATCGCGTGCGGCGTCCGAGACAGGCCTGCGGGGATCGTCGATCAGCGAGGCGAGGTCGTATTCCGCGGGGCCGGTCATCGCGTCCTGGAAGTCGAGGATGCCGATTCGGGCGGGGCCGTCGCGCCGCGGCAGCCAGAGCAGGTTCTCGGCGTGGTAGTCGCGATGCACGAAGATCTCCGGCCCGGTCAGCACGGCGTCGATGGCCGATTGCATGGCGGCCGCGATGTCGTCCCGCCGGTCGCGTGCGTCGGGAGCGTACCAATCGACCACGGTGGCGGCGAGGGCGGCCATCTGATCGGGATAGCGCGGCAGGTCGGGCGGCGCCTCGTGGTGCAGTGCGGCAAGCGTCTCCGCGGCGGCGGCGTAGAGTTCGGGCTCGTCCTGCGGATGGGCGGCGGAATGGCGGGCAAGCAAGTCGTCACCGAGGTCTTCGAGCAGCAGAAGTCCACGCTCCGGGTCGCGGGCGAATACGGTGGGCGTGGAAAAGCCGCGGGCGCTCAGCCAGTCGCCGATCCGCAGGAACGGGCGGACATCCTCCCCGGTCGTGGGTGGGGCGTCCATCACGATGGCGCGGCCGGGTGCGGTGTCGCGGCGAAGCCGGATGTAGCGGCGCAGCGAGGCGTCGCCGGCCAGCGCAATGCGTTCCGCGTCCTGCCAGCCTGCGGCCCTGAGGAATTGGTCGATCTCGATGGCGCGGTCGGTCATGCGGTATCCTCCGGGCGTGGGGCGAAGGCGGGGGAAAGACGCGCGCGTGCATCCTGCGGGCCGGCGAGGGTGGCGCGGCGTGCATCGTCTTCCATGACCTCGAGCGTCAGGGTCAACGCATCGTTTGGCGCGTCCTGCCCGAGGCGGTCCGGCCATTCCACGAGACAAAGAGCCGTGCCGAAAGCCGCGTCGAGGCCGAGTTCGATGATCTCGGACGGGTCGGACAGACGGTAGAGATCGGCGTGCCAGGTCTCGAACGGGCCGGTGTCGTAGGTCTGGACCAGCGTGAAGGTCGGTGACGGCACGTCTTCCGGCGGCAGGCCCGCGCGCGACCGGAGCGCCCCGATCAGCGCGCGCGCGAAGGCGGATTTCCCCGCGCCGACCGGGCCCCGCAGGAGCAGCACGTCGCCGCCGCGCAGAAGCGGGGCGAGCCGCTCGGCGAAGCGTGCCGTCGCGGCGAGATCCGGCAAGGCGATGCGGAGGAGATCGGCGTCACTCATCCAGTCGGGTTAGACGGGGCGGGCCGGTGGCCGCAAGGGTGGACCGACCCTTGGCCGCGCACAAAGCGGGGCGCGGGGACGCGCCGGCCCGGCGGCGGCTCAGGCGTGCAGCGCGCGGACGGTGTCGGAGCCTTGGGCCGCTGCCAGCGTCGCGTCCTCGGTGAAGCCGATCACAAGGCGCCCCTCGGCGAGCGGCTTGATCTGCATCGTGATCTGTCGGCCGTCGCGCAGGTGCAGCGTTTCGGTCCAGGCGCCCCGCTCGGCGTCCATCTCGCGGATCATGTTGCGCAGATCGGCCCACAGGCCGGTGGGCAACGAAAGCACCTTCCACAGCGCGATGCAGCCCTCGAGCGTGCGTGGCATCGCGCCTGCGGCGGTGCCATCGGCATCGGTCGTCGCGTTCCGCGTCCAGATGTTGCGCGCCGCGTCGGTCGACAGCATCGTCCGGCCGTCATGGTCGAACACGACATAGCCTTCGTCCATCCCGTCCATCACCTCGCCCATGACGCTGCGTTCGAGCCATTGCGTGCGCGAATCCTGCATCTGCGCCGAGACGTTCTCCAGCATCAGCGTGACCGAGCCGTCGTTCTGGGGGCGGCCGATCATGCGGTACGTGGTCCCGCCGGACAGGTTCCAGGTCTCCTCGTGAATGCTTGTCGAACCGCCACGGCCGAGATCGCGCAGCGCGTTGCGCCAGGCCGTGTAATCCCGCGGCTCCGGCAGGCGCTTGCCCGCGCGCAGCGTGTCGAAGAAATCCGACAGGTGCGGACGGCGCGAAAGCCAGGCGGGATCGAGGCCGGTCATGTCGAGGAGCGACGGGTTGAAGAGCGCGAGGTGGCCCTCGCGGTCGAAGATCGCCAGCCCGGTCGGCAGCGCCGCGAAGCTGCGGGTAAGGGTCTGGATAAAGCTGCGCAGGGATTCCTCGGCCCGGATCATCGCATCGAGCGATGTCGCATGGACATGACGCACCCCGTCGGGGCCCGGCGTGGTCGCGGTCACCTCGAACCAGTGTTCTTCGCCGTCGCGATCGACGAGTTTGCGCCGCGCCGCACCCGGTTCGGGCGAGGGGGCTTCGGGAAACAGTACGTGGATCGGCCAGCCATGCGCGGCGTCCGGGCCAATACAGGATTCCACGATCGCGAGATAGGGCTTGTTGGCCCAGACCACCTGTCCCGCCGAATTGGTAGCCCAGCTGGGTGTCGGGCTCGTGTCGCCGGCGCGGGCGAGTACGGCGACCTCGCCCTCCATCGCGGTGAGGCTGGCGACGTCGACCCGGATCGTGTCGCGCCGCGCATCGGCCGTGGAGACCGCGATCCGGAGGTATTCCCCCTCCCGCGAGCCGAGGATGACGACCTGATCGCTGCCGAATGTGCCGGCGAGCTTGAACGCACGCCCCGCATCGCGCAGGGCCGCACAGGCGGCCGGCACGGCATCGTCAATGTCGGACAGGGCATCGACCAGCTCGTCCCACGCCTTCAGGTGGTCGATCGGCGGGGGCAGCAGAAACGAGACGTTGCCGGAATGCTCCACGAGGTAGCCCTCGCGGAAGCGGAACCAGCGCGGCTCCGACAGCAGATCGGAATCGTGACCGTTCAGGCCGCGGCCGCGGACCGGCGCCAGCCAGAGAACGGCCGCAAGGGCCGCAAGACCGGTCAGCAAGCCGCCGAGGAGGGGGAAACCGAACTGGACGGCCAGAGCCATGACGAAACTTCTCCCGCTGATCCGGGAGCAGTGATCGGCACAATTGGTTAAGTTGCCGTTAATGTGCGGCTTCGTCGGGTCCGTCCACAGGGCCGTTCTCGCCCAGGCCACCGGTTTCCGGCGCGCCGATCCTCTGGCGCGGCCAGACGACCTCGGCGATCGCGCCGCCGCGCGTCGGCGGGCGGTTGCGGCCGGGCGCGGAGCCGTTGTCGAAGGCGAGCGCCGCGCCGGTGCGCGCCAGCAGCGTCTTGGCGATGAACAGGCCCAGCCCCATCCCCTCATAATCCCGGCGGCGGCGCGAGCGCAGGAACGGGTCGCCCAGCCGGAACAGGACCTCCGGCGGATAGCCGGGCCCGTCGTCGATGATGCGGACGATGATCCGGTCCGACGACCAGCGGCCGTCGATCCAGACCTCGTTGCGGGCGAAATCGACGGCGTTCTGGATGAGATTGCGCAGTCCGTGGATGATTTCGGGCGTGCGCCGGATCGCGGGCTTACGGCCGTCGGTCACGGCGATGCCGTCGAGCGGGGCGAGGTCGTAGCGAATCGCGATGCCGCGGCCGGAATGGGGTTCGGCCGCCTCGCGCAGGATCGCCTCCAGCGGCGCGGCCCCAAGATGGCGGTCGCGCTTGCCCGCGCGCCCCATCGAACGGAGGATGTCGCGGCAGCGGTCGGCCTGCTCGCGGATGAGGCGGGTGTCGTCGGACAGGTCAGTGCGGTCGGGCAGCGCCTCGGACACCTCGTCGGCGAGTTCGGACGCCACCAGCGTGATCGTCGCCAGCGGCGTACCCAATTCATGCGCCGCCGCGGCGACGACGCCCCCGAGATCGTGCAGCTTCTGCTCCCGCGACAGCGCCGTCTGCGTGGCCAGCAGCGCGTTCGACATCCGCTCCGTCTCCAGCGTCAGGCGAAAGGCGAAGCCCGCGAGAAACAGCATGCCGGTGACGATCGCGGTCCAGAAGCCCCACAAGAACAGCGGCGGAAGGACGAGCGCCGTGTCCCCGCCCAGCGTCAGCGGCAGATGATAGCCCCCCAGAAGCGAGATCAGCGCCACCGCAACGGCCCCGAGCGTGCAGGTGGAGCGCAGCGACAGAGCGGTCGCGGAACTAGTCACTGGCGCGAGAAAGAGGAGCGCGAACGGATTGTTCAGCCCGCCCGTCAGGAACAGGAGCGCCGCGAGCTGGCAGAGATCGAACAGCAGAAACCAGAAGGCCGCCCGGTCGGCGAGACGCGTCGTCGTGGGATAGATGCGCATTGCCAGCAGGTTCGCGGCGACGGTCACCCCGATCACGAGGAAGCACAATCCCATCTCGAGCGTGAGGGAGGTCCACAGGCTGACGAAGACGACGGTCACGGTCTGCCCGAGGGTCGCCAGCCAGCGCAGGTTGATCAGCGTGCCCAGGCGCACCCGGGGGGTCATCGCCTCGGGCGGGAGGAGACCGGTCCGGTCGGCTTGATTCATGCAGGCGCCTCCATTCGTGGCCATCGCGTTTGACGGCGGAGTTTCGCGCGATACCCTTTCATCTAGCAAGACCGCCCGATGCGGTCGGCAAGAGGGAGATCCGCTTATGGCCGCGCAACTGCAGGAAATCGGACCGGACCGGTCGCTTCTGCTCGTGGATGATGACGAGCCATTCCTTCGCCGGCTCGAGCGGGCGATGGAAAAACGGGGCTTCGAGGTGCAGGCCGTCGGCTCGGTGGCCGAGGGCCTTGCCAAGGCGTCGTCGACCCCGCCCGCCTATGCGGTGGTCGATTTGCGGCTGGAGGACGGGAACGGGCTCGATGTCGTCGAGAGGCTTCGCGAAAGGCGCCCCGATGCCCGAATCGTGGTGCTGACGGGATACGGTGCGATCGCGACGGCCGTCGCCGCCGTCAAGATCGGGGCGACGGATTACCTGTCGAAGCCCGCGGATGCCAACGATATCACCAATGCGTTGCTGAGCAGCGGCGAGGAGATGCCGCCGCCGCCCGAGAACCCGATGTCCGCCGACCGGGTCCGCTGGGAGCATATCCAGCGAGTTTATGAATTGTGCGACCGCAACGTGAGTGAGACGGCGCGGCGTCTGAGCATGCACCGCCGGACGCTCCAGCGGATTCTGGCGAAGCGGTCGCCGCGGTAACGGGGGCTGTCCTGTCGGTGCTCGCGGCGTTTGGCGGGCCAAAGTTTCGGCGGGCAGAACGGATGTGCGCCGAACGCGTCTGCACGCTGTGTCCGCCGGGTTCGCGGGGGCCCGGCGTCGTCTCGGCGTCCGGTACTTCGAGACGGGTGATGCGAAGTCCGTCAAGGTGCCTTTGCAGGGGTTGGCGGTCGGGCCGGGTCTGCTAGCTTACTTTCCGAAATCACCGCTGCGAAGCCATTTTTGAAAGACCGGATCCCATCATGAAATCACCTCTGATCCTTGCCGCAGGTTTGTTCGGCGCGTTTGCCGCCGCTGCGCATGCCGACATCACCGTCTCCTCCAAGATCGACACCGAGGGCGGTCTTCTGGGAAATATCATCGCACTTGCGCTCGAGGATGCCGGCCTTCCAGTGGAGCGTCGCCTGCAACTGGGCGGGACGCAGGTGGTGCGCGAGGCGCTTCTGGCTAACCAGATCGACATCTACCCGGAATATACCGGCAACGCAGCCTTCTTCTTCAACGAAGCCGATAGCGATGTCTGGAAGGACGTCGAGACCGCACACGCGCGGGCGGCCGAACTGGATGCCGAGCAGAACGATGTCATCTGGCTCGAATCCGCCCCGGCCAACAACACCTGGGCCATCGCGGTGACCGGCCCCGTGGCCGAAGAGAACGACCTGTCGACCATGTCCGATTTCGGCAGCTGGGTTTCCGGCGGCGGTGATGTCAAGTTGGCCGCCTCGACCGAATTCGTGTCCTCGCCTGCGGTTCTGCCCGCCATGCAGGAGACGTACGGGTTCGACCTGTCGCAGGATCAGACGGTGATCCTGTCGGGCGGCGACACGGCCGCGACGATACAGGCCGCGGCGCGGGGCACGTCGGGTGTGAACGCGGCGATGGTCTACGGCACCGATGGTGGCGTCGGTGCGACGGGTCTTGTGGTGATGGAAGACGACAAGGGCGTGCAGCCGGTCTACGAGCCGACGCCGATCGTCCGGGCCGAGGTGCTGGAGGAATATCCCTCGATCCCCGACGTGTTGAACCCGATCTTTGACGGGCTGGACATGGAGACGCTGCAAAAGCTGAACGGTCGCATTCAGGTTGGCGGCGAGCCAGCCGAAGCCGTGGCTCGCGACTACCTTACGCAAACCGGGGCGATCGACTGATCTCTTCCGCGATATCGATCAGGGATACCAGACGGGGCCTGTCTCCGCCCGGTATCCTGTTCGCCGTTCTGGGTCTGGCGGCGCTGTTCGTCCCGTACATGACGGTGGCCGCGAACCGGATCGTCGCGGGCGAAGGCGTGACGGTTCTGGCGCTGGCCGGGGCGGAGGTGACCCTGCCGGGACTGGTGGCCATTCTCGTGGGGCTGACGCTCGGGCTTCCGGGGGCATGGCCACAGCTTCGCCTCGTCGGGGCGATCGTCGGACTGGCCGGATTGCTCTGGCTGCTGACGCATGGAGCGTCGGCGCTTCTGGACGGGGCGGGCGACTACGCCCGGGTTTCACCCGCCGTGGGCTTCTGGTGTCTGCTGCTGATCTTCATGCTGCTGATGGCCGATGCGCTTGCAAATCTTGCGCCGGGGCCGCTGGCGCGGGGAACGCTTCTGGCGGCGGTGCTCGCCGCGGCGGGAATAATCCTGTGGTCCGGTGCGCTGTCGGAACTATCGATCCTGCAGGAATATGCCAGCCGCAAGGCGGCCTTTGCCAATGCGGCCCTGCGGCACTTGGCGTTGGCGCTCGGCTCGCTGGCGACGGCGGCGGCGGTCGGCTTTCCGCTGGGCATCCTGTGTCATCGAAGGGCCGACCTGCGGGAGACGACTTTACCGGTTCTGAGCTTCCTTCAGACCATCCCCTCGCTTGCCATGTTCGGCCTGATGATCCCGATCCTCGGCTGGGTCGGGAACACCTTGCCGGGGGCGCAGGCGATCGGCATCGCGGGGATCGGCTTCGCCCCCGCCTTTCTGGCGCTCGTGCTGTATTCGCTGCTTCCGGTGGTCGGCAACACGGTGGCCGGTCTCGCCTCGGCGCCGCCGGCGGCTCTGGAGGCGGCGCGCGGCATGGGCATGACCCCGCGCCAGCGATTGCTGCGGGTCGAATTGCCTCTGGGTCTGCCGGTCATCCTGACCGGGGTGCGTATCGTGCTGGTCCAGAATATCGGCCTTGCCGTCATCGCAGGACTGATCGGCGGCGGCGGTTTCGGCACCTTCGTGTTTCAGGGGCTGAACCAGACCGCAGCCGACCTGATCCTTCTGGGCGCGTTGCCGACCGTGGCGCTGGCCCTCGTATCGGCCATTGTAATGGACATCCTGGTCGACCTGACCCGGCCGACACCAAAGGGGGGCGCATGATCGAGATCGACCGGATCACCAAAACCTATGACGGTGTGCATGCGGTGGATTCCGTCACGATGACGGTGGAGACGGGCACGATCACCATAATCGTGGGCACGTCGGGGTCCGGCAAGACGACACTTCTGCGGATGATCAACCGCCTTGAGGAGCCCAGTTCGGGCGAGGTGCGGATCAACGGCGAGTCCACTTTGGCGACGAAGCCGCATCTTTTGCGGCGGCGGATCGGCTATGCGATTCAAGGGCACGGGTTGTTTCCGCACCATTCGGTGGCGCGCAATATCGGGGCGGTGCCGGAGCTTCTGAACTGGCCGAAGGATAAAATCAGCGCCCGCGTCGATGAGTTGCTGACCCTGTTCTCGATGGATCCGGTAGCGTTCCGCGACCGCTATCCGGCCGAGTTGTCGGGCGGACAGCAGCAGCGCGTCGGTGTGGCGCGGGCGCTGGCCTCGCGGCCGGACCTTCTGCTGATGGACGAGCCGTTCGGGGCGCTGGACCCGATCATCCGGTCGCGGGCGCAGGACGATCTGCGCCGCATTCAGCAGAGGCTCGGCTCGACCATCATGCTGGTCACCCACGACATGGACGAGGCGATCCGCCTCGGTGACCGTGTGGCGGTGATGGATGGCGGCAAGTTGGTTCAGTACGCCACACCGGCCGAGATCATATCCCAACCGGCGACCGGCTTCGTGGCCGACATGGTGGGCGACGTCGAGCGCCCGTTGCGGCTGCTGTCGCTGATCCCCGTCTCCGAGGTTGTCGAGGACGGAGCCGCCGAGGGCGGCGCCCTGCCGGCGGGGGCGAGCCTTCGCGATGCGCTCGCGGCCTGCCTCTGGACGGGGCGCACGGCGGTGCCGGTGGCACATGACGATGCGGTCGTGGGGCGGGTGACGCTCGATGCCATCCGGGCGCGCGCAGAGCTTCACGCGTGAAGATCGGGATCGTCCTGCGCCCGGCGCTGATCGTGCTGCTGCTGGCACTGGTCCTCAGGCCGGCATGGTTCGCGCCGGTCTTCGCACCGCTGGCGCCGGCGAACGGGCCGGTGATCTATGAACGCGCCTCGCTTCTGTCGCTGTCGCTGAGCCATCTGGGCCTTGTCGCGGCGGCCACGGCGGCGGCGACGTTGGTGGCGGTGACGCTGGCGATCCTGGTGACCCGTCCTTCGGGCGCGGCGTTCCGACCGCTGTCGCGCACGATCGCCAATATGGGCCAGACGTTTCCGCCGGTCGCCGTTCTGGCCCTGGCGGTTCCGGTCCTGGGATTCGGGTCGGGGCCGACCTTGGTGGCTCTCTTCCTCTACGGTCTGCTGCCGATCTTCGAGAACGCGATCACCGCGCTCTCGACCCTGCCGCCGGCCACGATGGAGGCGGCGCGGGGGATCGGATTGAACCGCTGGCAGAAGCTGATGCGGGTGGAACTGCCGCTCGCGCTGCCCGTGATCCTGACGGGCATCCGCCTGTCGGTCGTGATCGCGCTTGGCACGGCCACGATCGGCTCGACCGTGGCGGCGCGTACGCTGGGCGAGGTGATCATCGCGGGCCTTCTGACGAACAACACGGCCTATGTGCTGCAGGGCGGGCTGATCGTCGGCTTGTTCGCGGTGCTGATCTACGACGCGCTGGTGCAGCTCGAGGCGCATCTTGCCCGGCGCGTCGGCGGGTGAGGCGGAACGGGCCGGGGCGTTAGGCTTGGTCGGGTAACGGAGTCATTGCCGACACCGGCGGTGCAAATAAGGATTTCGGGATGCGACAGAACGGAATTGCCGCCGCCCTGCTGTTTCTGGCCCTGTCCGCCTGTGCGACAGCGCCGGAGCCGTCTGGTCTGATGCTGGTCCCCGGGCCGGGTGGGCTGGGTGTCACGGGCTCGGGCGGGCGCGAGATTTCCTTCGGGCGGGACCGGATCGGCGCGCTGCAAAGTGTTGCAAAGGTGACAGGGCGTACGCCCGTGCCGGCGGCCTGTGGTGCGGGGCGGGATGCGTTCGATGCGGGTGACGGGCTGCGGCTGATTTTCGAGGGCAAGACCTTCGTGGGCTGGACCGGCCCGTCGGGGGCTGCGGGTCGGAACTGCCACTGAGGTCACAGTCGGAAGCCGAGGGTGATGCGGCCGTCCTGCGCGGGGCTGAGCGGTTCGAAGCCACGGGATCGGTAGTAGATGCGCGCGCTTTCGTTCGTCTCATTGGTGGTTGCGATCAGCCAGGACAGGCGGCGGGCCTTGGCCGTGCGGCGGGTCGCCTCGAAGAGGGCGGAGCCGACGGCGAGGGCGTCGGGCCCCGGAACGGTGAAGGTGGCGATTTCGGCCGTGTCGGCGCCGAGATCCGGAAGCGCCCCGAGCCATTGCACACCGAGAAGCGGGCCGTCGCGTTCGGCCAGATGCCACAGATCGGACTCATCGAGCAGATCGATAAGCGTCGCGGCGTCACCGTGGCCGGTCAACTTTTGCAGGAAGGCGGCGATCGGACCTGCATCAAGAACATGCGCGCGGCGGATGGTGAGAGGTGTCATCGCTGCCCGGCGTCGCGGGCCTCCATCAGGGTCGCGTGACGTTCAAGGAAGGCGGCGCGTACCTCTGCGGGCGGGCGCAGGACGAGGTCCAGCCCGTCCAGCATGTTCGGGGGCGGACGGCCGAAGAAGCGGTTCGCTTCGGTTTCGGCAAATCCCGCGAGCCGGACGGCCTCGATCCAGGCGGAGATGCGGTCGGCCTGCTTAACGCGCTTCTTGAGGGCCGGCGCCGTGGTCGCGGGCAGGCCGAAGCGCAGGCGGATCGCCCGCTGAAGCCGGTCGTCCAGCGCGTTGTAGTCCGGCCCGACAGCCGCCTTTACCGGGGAGATCATGTCGCCGATCACGTATTCCGGCGCGTCGTGAAGCAGCGCCGTCAGACGGTCGGCGGGCGTGGCGGCTGGATCGAGGCGGGCGAGGATCGCCTCCACGAGGAGGGAATGCTCCGCCACCGAATAGGGCCAGTCGCCTCGGGTCTGCCCGTTCCAGCGGGCGACGAAGGCGAGGCCGTGGGCGATGTCCTCGATCTCTATGTCGACGGGCGTCGGGTCGAGCAGGTCGAGCCTGCGGCCCGACAGCATACGCTGCCATGCACGTGGAGGGGTCGGAGGACGGGCCATGAACATTGTCCTAAAGGTCGCGGGCGGCGATGCAACCGATCCCGGCAGGTCGGGTTTCGTTCTTGAGCGGGGGCCATCGGCCGACCCGCAGGGTCGGTGCACCTATAGGGGAGCCGAGCCCATGCGCGGAACTATCCGAAACGCCGTCGTTGCCACCTTTCTTGCAACCCCAGTCGCGGCACAGGGGGCGGGTTGCGCCCCGCGCGATGTGGTCGTCGACCGGCTCGACCGGACCTATGGCGAGGTCTATGCGGGCGGGGGGCTTCGCGGGCGCCACGCGATATTCGAGATCTGGATTTCGGCCGAGGATGGCACCTGGACAATCCTGATGACGCGGCCGGACGGCATCGCCTGTGTGATGGCGGCGGGCACGAATTGGCATCCCGCGATGGAGAGCCAGCAGATCCGCGACACGCCCGCCTGACATTGTTCGCGGCAGGTCCGCCTGATACGGAGCCGCCAAACCCGGGCCCGGTGCAGGAGCGAATGATGAACGACTACGTCGTAAAGGACGTCGAACTGGCCGAATACGGCCGCCGCGAACTCGACATTGCCGAAACGGAGATGCCTGGCCTGATGGCGCTGCGCGAGGAGTACGGCGCGGCGCAGCCGTTGGCCGGGGCGCGGATCGTCGGATCGCTGCATATGACCATCCAGACGGCGGTGCTGATCGAGACGCTGACGGCTCTGGGCGCCGATGTGCGCTGGGCCTCGTGCAACATCTTCTCCACGCAGGATCACGCCGCCGCCGCCATCGCCGCAGGGGGCACGCCGGTCTTTGCGGTGAAGGGGCAGTCGCTGGATGAGCACTGGGATTATCTCGACCGGTCGTTCCAGTTCGCCGAGGGCGCGAACATGATCCTCGACGACGGGGGCGATGCGACACTTTACATCCTTCTGGGCGCTCGGGCCGAGGCGGGCGAGGATCTGGGGGTGCCGACTTCCGAGGAGGAGGAAGTGATCCACGCGCAGATCGCCAAGCGGATGAAGGAGAGCCCCGGCTGGTTCACCAGGACGCGCGATGCGATTAAGGGTGTCAGCGAGGAGACAACGACGGGCGTGCACCGTCTTTACGACCTGCACAAGAGGGGGCTGCTGCCCTTTCCCGCCATCAACGTGAACGACTCCGTCACCAAGTCGAAGTTCGACAACAAGTATGGCTGCAAGGAGAGCCTCGTCGACGGGATCCGGCGTGCCACCGATACGATGATGGCCGGCAAGGTCGCGGTCGTGATGGGCTATGGCGATGTAGGCAAGGGATCGGCCGCATCGCTTCGCGGGGCCGGCGCGCGCGTGAAGGTGACCGAGGTCGATCCGATCTGTGCCTTGCAGGCCGCGATGGACGGGTTCGAGGTGGTCCTGCTGGAGGATGTCGTCGGATCGGCCGACATTTTCGTCACCACGACGGGCAATCGCGACGTCATCCGCATCGAGCACATGCGCGAGATGAAGGACATGGCGATCGTCGGGAATATCGGCCATTTCGACAACGAGATTCAGGTCGCTTCGCTGCGCAACCACAAGTGGACGAAGATCAAGGATCAGGTGGACATGATCGAGATGCCTTCGGGCAACCGGATCATCCTGCTCAGCGAAGGCCGGCTTCTGAACCTCGGCAATGCGACGGGGCATCCGTCGTTTGTGATGAGCGCGTCCTTCACCAATCAGGTTCTCGCCCAGGTCGAGTTGTGGACCAAGGGCGGGGATTATGCGCCGGGCGTCTACATCCTGCCCAAGCATCTCGACGAGAAGGTCGCGCGGCTGCATCTGGGCCGGATCGGCGTGAAGCTGACGGAGCTGCGCAAGGATCAGGCCGATTATATCGGCGTGACGGTCGACGGTCCTTTCAAGCCGGAGCATTACCGCTACTGACACGTCGTCCGGCGTGGAAAGGAAGGCCGCGTTCCCGCCTGAGGGGAGCGCGGCCTTCTTCGTTTTGGGCGGGTGGGGGATCCCGATAGGTGGCGCTTGATCGGGCGCAGGCGCTTCGGATTGAAAACAGGTTCAACAGCAGTCTGCTTCGATTTGAATGAGCAGGATGCGCGTTGCGTGGCGGGAGGCGCGGCATGGTCGGCAAGCATTGCGGTCCGCGGTTCGCTCCGCCGCCGGGGCTGTCATTTGCCGCGGATGCGTCGGTGTCGCCCGCGTCAGGATTCGCCACGGGCGCGAAATCTGCCTCGGTCGCAGGATCTGCGGAAGTTTCCTCGGAACCCGCGACCGACTGTCTCGTTATCAAAGCACTGCAAACGCAAACTGGAGCAATCCAATGAATACGCACAAACTGCTTTTTAGCAGCGTGGCCTCGGCTGCGTTGCTCGTCGCCCCTGCTTTCGCCGAAACGCACGTCGAAATGGACGCCGAGGGTAACCCGATCGTCATCGAAGGCGAGGCCGATGCCGACGCGCTCGGTGGTCAGATCGTCGTCGAACAGCCCGATGCCGAAGTCGATGTCACCGTCGTTGATCCGGAAGTGAGCGTCGATCAGGCGCGCCCCGAGGTTCTGGTCGAGCAGGCGCAGCCCGAGGTCGTCGTGAACGTGCCCGAGCCGACCGTTCTGGTCGAGCAGCAATCGCCGATCATCACGATCGAGCAGGCGCAGCCCGAAGTCCGCGTCACGATCCCCGAGCCGACCGTCACCGTCCGCATGCCGGAGCCGGACGTGAACGTCGATACCACCGCGCCCGACATCGACGTGTCGCAGCCGGAGCCGATCGTCCGCTTCGTGCGGCCCGAGCCGCGCATCACGATCGAAGAGAGCGAGCCGAACGTTGAAGTCACGGTTGCTGATCCCGAAGTGAGCATCGACCGCGCAGAAGCCGCCGCCGTTGCGGTCGAGCAGGCCGAAGCCGATGTGAGCATCGAGACCGAAGGCGAAGGCGACGTCCGGGTTTCCGAATCCGAGCCACAGATCAGCATCGATTCGGCCGATGAAGCCGAGATCATGGTCGAGCAGGAAGAGCCGAACATCGAGGTCGAGCAGGCCGAACCCGACGTGACCGTCATGTCGGAGCGCGACCGGGCCGAGCTTGCAGCTCTCTACGTGGATTTCGTCGATTACCGCGTGGCCGATCTGGTCGGCATGAACGTTCTCTCGGAAGAGGGCAGCGACGTGGGTGAGATTGACAGCCTCGTGAACGTGGACGGCATGCTCTACGCCATCGTCGGCGTCGGCGGCTTCCTCGGCATGGGCGAGCGCAACATCGCCGTGCCGCTCGAGGACATCACGCTGGTCGATGGCTCCATGGTCATCGAAGGGGTGAGCGAAGACGAACTGCCGGAGATGTCTCCTTATGACGACAGCGGCCAGCTTCTGCCGCTCGACATGACCGTTGGCGACGCGTACTAAACCGCGACTGCCAATAGGTAAGCGAGAAGGCCCCCGGTGATCCGGGGGCCTTTTTTCGTGTTGGATCCGGGCTTCTGGGCAGAGCACGGTAGGGGGCGGTGTCTCTGCGGTCCACGGTGTCGGTTAGGGCGAGACAGGCCGTGCGACCTGCGCTCGTGTATGTTCTAGGGGCTCGAACAATCCAATGCCGCGGCGCGAGGGGTGGCGTGGCTGTCAGGGGGCGAACGGATGAGCAAGCTGGACGAGAAGGTCGGCAAGTATATCGACGTCGTGAGGGCGAAGACGGGGCAGGAGCCGGATGTGGACCTGCTCCGCAAGATCACGCGGGGGTGTGGGCCGTCGATCTACAACGCTGACCGTGAGACTATCGCCGCCAGCCAGCCTGGGGAGATGGAAACGGTTAAGAACAACTTCCTGATCAGGAAGCTGGGGCTGAGCGATGGGCCGAAGCTTGATGGGGCGCTTGCCGCAGTGATCGAGGTCTACGGCATGTCCGATACCAACAAGTATCGTGCGGTCATCTATTACATGCTGACGAAGCATTTCGGGAAGGAAGACGTCTACCGGTGAGGCTTAGATCGGGTCGGCCCCGACAGAGCAGTTCCGGCGGAAAATGACCGCCTTTTTTGGCTTTGACGAGGGTTGCATATCGGCAACAGTCCTCCCATCTCGATCTCATGAGGTCCGCGACCAGACCGTGCCGATGATCGGGCGGCCAACCGGCGGATGCTTTTGGAGGAGAGACGAGATGAACCTGGAAAAATTTACCGAGCGCGCACGAGGATTCTTGCAGGCCGCGTCGACGATCGCGCTGCGCGAGGGGCACCCGCAATTGCTGCCCGAACACCTGCTCAAGGCGATCATGGACGATGAGCAGGGCATGGCAGCCAACCTGATCTCCGCGGCGGGCGGTGCGCCCGAGCGGGTGCGTCAGGCGGTGGACGTGGCGGTTGCCAAGCTGCCGCAGGTTTCGGGCGATGCGGGTCAGCCGCAACTGAGCCGTGACCTGTCGCGCGTTCTGGACGAGGCCGAGAAGGTCGCCGGCAAGGCGGGCGACAGTTTCGTGCCCGTGGAGCGCGTCCTGATGGCGCTGGGTATGATCAAGTCTAAGGCACGGGATGCGCTGGAGGCCGGTGCGGTGAACGCGCAGGCGCTTAATGCCGCGATCAACGATGTGCGCAAGGGGCGGACGGCCGACACCGCCTCGGCCGAGGAGACATATGACGCGCTGAAGAAATACGCCCGCGACCTGACCGAGGCGGCGCGCGAAGGCAAGATCGACCCGATCATCGGCCGCGACGAGGAAATCCGGCGTGCGATGCAGGTTCTGTCGCGGCGCACGAAGAACAACCCTGTTCTGATCGGCGATCCGGGCGTCGGTAAAACCGCGATTGCCGAGGGCCTCGCCCTGCGGATCGTCGATGGTGACGTGCCGGAGAGCCTGCGTAACAAGCGGCTGATGGCGCTCGACATGGGTGCGCTCATCGCGGGCGCGAAATATCGCGGCGAATTCGAGGAGCGTCTGAAGGGCGTGTTGTCGGACGTGACCGCCGCGGCGGGCGAAGTCATCCTGTTCATCGACGAGATGCACACGCTCGTCGGCGCGGGGAAATCCGAAGGCGCGATGGATGCGGCCAACCTCATCAAGCCGGCGTTGGCGCGGGGTGAGTTGCATTGCGTGGGTGCCACGACGCTCGATGAATACCGCAAATACGTCGAGAAGGACGCGGCGCTTGCGCGGCGGTTCCAGCCCCTGGTGATCCAGGAGCCGACCGTCGAGGACACGGTGTCGATCCTGCGCGGTATCAAGGAGAAGTACGAGCTGCACCACGGGGTGCGGATCAGCGACTCCGCTTTGGTGGCGGCGGCGACCCTGTCGAACCGCTACATCACGGACCGGTTCCTGCCGGACAAGGCGATCGACCTGATGGACGAGGCCGCATCGCGGCTGCGGATGGAGGTGGATTCCAAGCCTGAGGAGCTCGATGCGCTCGACCGCGACATCCTGCAAAAGCAGATCGAGGTCGAGGCCCTGCGCTCCGAGGACGATACCGCATCGAGAGACCGGCTCGAGAAGCTTGAGCGGGAATTGTCGGAGCAGCAGCAGCGGTCTGCGGAGATGACGGCCCAGTGGCAGGCCGAGCGTGACAAGCTGGAAGGCGCGCGGGGTCTCAAGGAAGAGCTGGACGCTCTGCGGCTGGAGTTGGATCAGGCCAAGCGGGACGGCAATTTCGCCCGCGCGGGCGAGCTTCAGTACGGACGCATCCCGGAGATCGAGAAGAAGCTTGCGGCGGTCGAGGATGATGACAACGACCTTATGGTCGAGGAGGCCGTCCGGCCCGAGCAGATCGCATCGGTCGTCGAGCGGTGGACCGGCGTGCCCGTCAGCAAGATGCTCGAGGGCGAGCGCGAGAAGCTTCTGCGTATGGAGGAGGAGCTGGGTCGTCGCGTCATCGGTCAGAGACAGGCGGTGACCGCCGTCGCCAGTGCCGTGCGCCGTGCGCGGGCGGGGCTGAATGATGAGGCGCGGCCGCTGGGTTCGTTCATGTTCCTCGGGCCGACCGGTGTCGGCAAGACCGAGCTGACGAAAGCGCTGGCCGAGTTTCTGTTCGACGATGACGGCGCGATGGTGCGGATCGACATGAGCGAGTTCATGGAGAAGCATTCCGTCGCGCGCCTGATCGGTGCTCCCCCGGGTTATGTCGGCTATGACGAGGGCGGTGTTCTGACCGAAGCGGTGCGGCGCAGGCCTTATCAGGTCGTGCTGTTCGACGAGGTCGAGAAGGCGCATCCGGATGTGTTCAATGTGCTGCTGCAGGTGCTGGATGACGGTGTTCTGACGGACGGACAGGGGCGGACGGTCGATTTCAAGCAGACGTTGATCGTGCTGACCTCGAACCTCGGAAGTCAGGCGTTGAGCCAGCTTCCGGAGGGAGCGGATGCCTCGCAAGCCAAGCGCGACGTGATGGATGCGCTTCGGGCGCATTTCCGGCCGGAGTTCCTGAACCGGCTCGATGAGACGATCATCTTCGACCGGCTCGCCCGGGAAGACATGGCCGGTATCGTCGACATCCAGGTCGCGCGCCTGGCGAAACGGCTGGCGGGGCGGAAGATCACCCTGCAGCTCGATGACGAGGCGAAGGCGTGGTTGGCCGAGGAGGGGTACGATCCCGTCTTCGGGGCCCGGCCGCTGAAGCGGGTGATCCAGCGTGCGCTGCAGAACCCGTTGGCTGAAATGTTGCTTGCCGGCGAGATTGCCGAGGATAGCACGGTTCCGGTCCGCGCGACGGCGGACGGGCTGGTGATCGGGGAGCGGCTCGCCTCGAGCGACCGGCGGCCGCCGCAGGATGCTGTGGTGCATTAAAACTGGATCGGTCACTTCTGTGATCGGATGGGGTGGCGGAGAAATCCGCCGCCCTATTTTTGTTGGAACTGCCGATCGAGGTTGGCGGAAACTTGGCCTTCGTGCTTGCGGCATCCATTTGTGCCCCGCATGCTTGGTGAAGGGGCGTGGTATTCGTCGGTCTGACAAAAACGGATGTTTGGCTGTCTTGGCGGGGCGGGTGCGCGGACAATGCATACCCTTTACCGCCTGACAGGTGCGACGGATCGCACGGCGGGGTTGTCTGACTGAGCGGTCGAGCGCAACTCTAGGGAAATGTGTACGTTCCGTTGCCGGCCCTTCGCCGCCGAGAGGATTACAGATGTCGAAGCCTAACCTGACCCGAGCCGATGTAACGCCCCGCGAGCTCTGGATGAACAGACGACAGATCATCGCCGCGCTCGGGGCCGGATCGATTGCGGGCGGGCTTGGCCTGCCGGCTTGGGCGGAGGCGCATCTGGAGCCGCATAGCTGGGAGGACATTACCGGCTATAACAACTTCTACGAGTTCGGGCTCGGTAAGGGTGATCCTGCCGAAAACGCGCCGGCGATGAAGACGGAGCCTTGGTCCGTGCGGATTGACGGGATGGTCGACAATCCCGGTAACTATCTCCTCGATGACCTGATCGGCGATATTCCGACGGAGGAGCGTATCTATCGCTTTCGCTGCGTCGAGGCGTGGTCGATGGTAGTCCCCTGGAACGGCTTCGAGTTGAACAAGCTGCTGACCCGGGTCGGGGTCCGGCCGGAAGCGAAGTACGTGGCGTTCGAGACGGCGGTCATTCCGGAGGTGATGCCGGGCGTGCGCGCGTCGATCCTCGACTGGCCCTACCGCGAAGGGCTGCGGCTGGATGAGGCGATGCATCCGCTGACGATCATGGCGACTGGGATCTATGGCCGGCCGATCCCGAACCAGAACGGGGCGCCGATGCGTCTCGTCGTGCCATGGAAGTATGGGTTCAAGAGCATCAAGTCGATCGTGCGCATCGAGTTGACCGACAAGCAGCCGCTCAACACCTGGCAGCAAAGCAATCCGGATGAATACGGGTTCTATGCCAACGTAAATCCGGAGGTGGATCATCCACGCTGGTCACAGGCCTCGGAGCGGGTGATCGGCGCGGGGCTGTTCGGAGGGCGGGTCGATACGCTGCCCTTCAATGGCTATGGCGACGAGGTTGCGTCGCTCTATGAGGGAATGGACCTCGCGGAGAACTTCTGAGCCGATGGCGGATGCAGCGGCGATCGGCCCCCGTATCTCCGGCGTGGCGCGAAAGGTCCCGACCTGGCCGGTTTATCTCGGGGGGATCGGGATCGGTGCCTGGGAGATATGGCAGGGGCTGAACGCGATCGATCCGGTGGATGCGCTTTCTCTGGGACTGGGGATGTTGTCGTTGCAGTTTCTGCTGGCGTCCCTCGTCGTCACGCCGCTCATGCGGTTCGCACGGATCAACCTGTTGAAGTTTCGGAAGGCGCTCGGCCTTCTCGCCTTCGGTTTCCTGACTTTGCACTTCCTCGTCTGGCTCGTGCTCGACCTTCAGCTTCGGTGGGGGCTGATCTGGGCCGAGATTGTGAAGCGGCCATATCTGACCGTTGGCTTTGCAGGCTTCCTTCTGCTGATACCGCTCGCGGCGACGTCATGGCAGGGCGCGATCCGCCGGTTGGGTGCACGAACGTGGGGACGCCTGCACCGGCTTGTCTATTTGGCGGTGATCCTCGGTGCCGTGCATTTCGTGATGCAGGAGAAGGTCTGGACCATGGAATCGCTTCTCTACCTGACGGCTGCGCTTTTTCTTGTGTGTGTTCGGATTGTTTGGATTCGGGCTTGGTGAGGGGGTGGTTTGGACGGGTTTGGAAGAATGTGAGTTGATGTGAGGTTTCGTGACAACTTTGGTGCTTTTGCAGGGCTATTGCTGGGGCAGGGGCTTGGTGGGGTGCGGAGTATATTCGGGCTTACGGTTGTTTGGAAGGTATTGATAACGCTTGGAATCTGCGAAGGGTCCAAAAAAAGTGCATGATGGTTGTGGAAAGTGCTTGCGGGTTCCGGGTGTGGTCCGTAAATACCCCTTCACCGGCGGCGCTGAGGTGCCAACGGGACGCTGGACGGAACGACGGAGCGGATGCTTCGAAGGGCCTGAGGCAGAAATTTTGAGGCAACTGAAGCGGGTTGTGCCGAGAGTTTAGGGCACATCCGGTTGATTTTGTCTCTCGCTCTTTGAAATCGCGAGTATCTGAAGAGATATGTGGGCGGTTTGGTCCTGTTCGATGGATCAGACGTCTGTGTATCGCGCTCCTAGGCTTCGGTCGATGATGGAGTGTCAGCTTCACTGTTTGGACGGCTTCTGGTTACTTTGGTAACTGAAGCACAACAAGCAGAGACTGTACCGACCTAGCC
>NZ_CYPR01000097.1 GCF_001408515.1 Jannaschia seosinensis
GAACCATTGGCCGGGCTTCACCCGGTTCCTGGACGACGGACGGATCTGCCTGACCAACAACGCGGCCGAAAGATCGCTCCGCGGCGTGGCCCTCGGCAGGAAATCCTGGCTCTTTGCGGGTTCCGAGCGCGGCGGGCAGCGCGCCGCCTTCATGTATTCCCTGATCGGCACCGCGAAGCTGAACGACATCGACCCGCAGGCTTGGCTCGCCGACGTCATCGCCCGCATCTCCGACATTCCGGTCTCACGCCTGCACGAGTTGCTGCCGTGGGAATGGAACGCCGCTGCGCTCCAGGTCAAGGCAGCCTGACCACGGCACTCGCCGGATGCTTACGATGCAGTTCGTCGAGGTCCATTTCCTTTTTCAGCGGCCTGCTAAGGATCAATGGCCTGACGTATGGCGCAGATGTCAGGACTACAGTCGCTTCGGGGCATCGAACTTGATCGGGGGCCAAGGATTCCGATCCGCTCGCGCAAGTGAGATTGGCGGAGGACGCGTCTTGCCCGATGGGCAGGCAACGCGCCACTCCGCCCGCCTGTCACAGATCCATTAACAACCGGCGCGGATCCTCCAGTGCTTCCTTCACGCGGACGAGGAACGTCACCGCACCTTTGCCATCCACGATCCGGTGGTCGTAGCTGAGCGCGAGGTACATCATCGGGCGGATGACGATTTCGCCGCCGACGACCATCGGCCGGTCCTGGATCTTGTGCATGCCGAGGATGCCCGATTGCGGCGGGTTCAGGATCGGCGAGGACATCAGCGACCCATAGACGCCGCCGTTCGAGATGGTGAACGTGCCGCCCTGCATGTCGGCCATCGACAGCTTGCCGTCGCGCGCGGCGCGGCCTTTCTCGGCGATGGCCTTCTCGATCTCGGCAAAGGACATGGCGTCGACGTCGCGGATGACCGGCACCACGAGGCCCTGCGGCGTGCCCGCGGCGATGCCCATGTGGACGAAGTGCTTATAGACGACGTCGGTGCCGTCGATCTCGGCATTGACCTCGGGCACCTCGCGCAGGGCGTGGACGCAGGCCTTGGTGAAGAACGACATGAAGCCGAGCCGCACGCCGTGCTTCTTCTCGAAGAGGTCCTTGTACTCGCTGCGCAGGTCCATGACCGCCTTCATGTCCACCTCGTTGTAGGTGGTCAGCATGGCAGCGGTGTTCTGCGCGTCCTTGAGGCGACGGGCGATGGTCTGGCGCAGGCGGGTCATCTTGACCCGTTCCTCGCGACCGGCATCGCCGGCGGGAACGGGCGCGCGCGGCGCCTCGGTTGCCTTGGGCGCGGGCGCGGGCGCGGCGGTGCCGGAGGCGGCCTTGAGCACGTCCTCCTTCATGATGCGGCCACCGCGGCCGGTGCCCGTCACCTGATCGGCCGACAGGTTTTTCTCGGTCATCAGCTTCTTGGCCGACGGCGCGTCTTCCACATCGCCCTTGCGGCCGGAATGGAGCGGCTCCGGGCTGGCGGCGGGCGCGTCGGAGGGGTCGGCGCTCGCTTCCCTGGCGGCGGCGCTTTCGGGTTTGGGCTCCGGATCGACGAGCTTCGGGGCGGCGGACGCGGCGCCCGCGCCGGTGGACAGCAGGGCGAGCTTTCCGCCGGCGGCGACGGTCTCGCCCTCGGCCGCAAGGATCTCGGTCAGCGTCCCGGCGGCGGGAGCCGGCACCTCGACGGAAACCTTGTCGGTCTCCAGCTCGCACAGCATCTCGTCGGCGGCGACGGCATCGCCGGGCTGCTTGAACCACGTCGCGACCGTGGCTTCGGAGACGGATTCGCCCAAGGCAGGCACCATCACATCGACGGTTTCCCCGCCGGCCGCGTCATCGCCAGCCGGGGCCGTGGCGGCATCCTCGTCATGCGTGCCTTCCTCGGAACCGGGCCGCGCCACCCGGGCCGGGGCCTCGTCGGCGGCGGAGGCGCCTGCGCCTTCCTCGATCGTGGCGAGCAGCGCGTCGACGCCGACGGTCTGGCCCTCCTGCGCGACGATCTCGCCCAATGTGCCGGTGGCGGGTGAGGGGACCTCGACCGTGACCTTGTCGGTTTCGAGCTCGCAGAGCATCTCGTCGGCGGCGACGGGGTCGCCGGGCTGCTTGAACCAGGTCGCGACCGTGGCCTCGGAGACGGACTCGCCCAGGGTGGGTACTTTGACTTCGGTGGACATGGGTTACTCCTGATAGGTCAGCGCTTCGTCGACGAGCGCGGCTTGCTGGGCCTTGTGCTGGCTGGCGAGGCCTGTCGCGGGCGAGGCGGAAGCCGCCCGTCCGGCATAGATGGGTCGGGTATGGGCCGCGCCTATGCGGGTCAGGACCCATTCGAGGTTTGGCTCAACGAAGGTCCAGCCGCCCTGGTTCTTGGGCTCTTCCTGACACCAGACGATCTCGGCCTGCTTGAAGCGGGTCAGTTCGTTGACCATCGAAAGCGCGGGGAACGGATAGAACTGCTCCAGCCGCAGCAGGTAGACATCGTCGATGGCGCGCGCATCGCGGGTCTCGAGCAGGTCGTAATACACCTTGCCCGAGCAGATCACGACGCGGCGGATCTTGTCGTCGGCGACGAGCTTCGTGTCCGAATTGCCGTGCTGCGCATCGTCCCACAGAACCCGGTGGAAGCTCGACCCGCTCGTGAATTCCTCGGTGCGCGAGACGGCCAGCTTGTGGCGCAGAAGCGATTTCGGCGTCATCAGGATCAGCGGCTTGCGGAAGTCGCGGTGCAGCTGGCGGCGCAGGATGTGGAAATAGTTGGCCGGCGTGGTGCAATTTGCCACGATCCAGTTGTCGGAGCCGCACATCTGCAGGAACCGTTCCAGCCGGGCCGAGGAATGCTCCGGGCCCTGACCCTCGTAGCCATGCGGCAGCAGGCAAACGAGACCCGACATGCGTAGCCATTTCGACTCGCCCGACGAGATGAACTGATCGAACATGATCTGGGCGCCGTTGGCGAAGTCGCCGAACTGCGCCTCCCACATGGTGAGGGCGTTGGGTTCGGCCAGCGAATAGCCGTATTCGAAGCCGAGAACGGCATATTCCGACAGGGCGCTGTCGATCACCTCGTAATGTGCCTGACCCTCGCGGATGTGGTTGAGCGGGTAATGCCGCTCCTCCGTCTCCTGATCTACGAAGGCGGAGTGCCGCTGACTGAACGTGCCGCGGGTCGAATCCTGTCCGGAGAGGCGCACGCGGTACCCTTCGGTCAGCAGCGAGCCGAACGCCAGCGCCTCGGCGGTGGCCCAGTCGAACCCCGCACCCGTTCCGAACATCTGCGTCTTGGCATCGATCAGGCGGCCGACGGTGCGGTGGATCGGATAGCCCTCGGGGAGGTGGGTCAGCGCTCGGCCGACCTCCGCGAACGTCTCCTCGGCGATGGCCGTCTCGCCGCGCTCGTATTCGCCGGCGCGGCGGTCGAGATGCGACCAGCGCCCGTCGAGCCAGTCGGCCTTGTTGGGCTTGTACTCGCGCCCGGCCTCGAACTCCTCGGCCAACCGCTCCTGAAATGCGGTCTTCAAGTCCTCGACCTCACCCTTCGGGATGAGACCGTCTTTCTCCAGCCGTTCGGTGTAGAGCGACAGGGTCGTCTTGTGCCCCTTGATTCGCTTGTACATCACCGGGTTGGTGAACATGGGCTCGTCGCCCTCGTTGTGACCGAAACGGCGATAGCAGAAGATGTCGATCACGACGTCCTTGCCGAACTTCTGCCGGAACTCGATGGCGACGCGGGCGGCGTGAACGACCGCCTCGGGGTCGTCGCCGTTGACGTGGAAGATCGGCGCTTCGACCACCAGCGCGTTGTCGGTCGGATAGGGGCTGGAGCGCGAGAAGTGCGGCGCCGTCGTGAAGCCGATCTGGTTGTTGACGACGATGTGGATCGTGCCGCCCGTACGGTGCCCGCGCACGCCCGACAGCGCGAAGCACTCGGCCACGACACCCTGACCCGCAAACGCCGCATCCCCATGCAGCAGCAGGCCGCAGACCTTGGTGCGGCTCTTGTCGGCCTTCTGGTCCTGCTTGGCGCGGACCTTGCCGAGGACGACGGGATTCACCGCCTCGAGATGCGACGGGTTTGCGGTAAGCGACAGGTGGACGGAGTTGCCGTCGAAGACCCGGTCCGACGAGGCGCCGAGGTGATACTTCACGTCGCCCGAGCCGTCGACATCCTCGGGCTTGAAGGAGCCGCCCTGAAATTCGTTGAAGATGGCCTTGTAGGGCTTGTCCATAACGTTGGCGAGGACCGACAGGCGCCCCCGGTGCGGCATCCCGATCACGATCTCCTCGAGGCCGAGCTGGCCGCCGCGCTTGATGATCTGCTCCATCGCGGGGATCAGGGCCTCGCCACCGTCGAGTCCGAACCGCTTGGTGCCCATGTATTTGACGTGAAGGAACTTCTCGAAGCCCTCCGCCTCGACGAGCTTGTTCAGGATGGCCCGTCTGCCGTTCTTGGTGAACTCGATCTCCTTGCCCAAGCCCTCGATCCGCTCCTTGAGCCAGGCAGACTGCTCGGGGTCGGAGATGTGCATGTATTGCAGCGCGAAGGTGCCGCAATAGGTGCGCTTGAGGATCTCGACGATCTGGCGAAGCGGGGCGACCTCGAGGCCCAGCACGTAGTCGATGAAGATCGGCCGATCCATGTCGGCCTCGCCGAAGCCGTAGCTTTTCGGATCGAGCTCCGGGTGGTCGACATCGCTTCGCATTCCCAGCGGGTCCAGATCGGCGGCAAGGTGGCCGCGGATGCGGTAGGCCCGGATCAGCATCAGCGCCCGGATCGAATCGAGCACGGCACGCCGGAGCTGATCGTCGGAAATGCGCGCGCCGTGGGTCTCGGCCTTGGCCTTGATCTTGTCGCCGGCGGCGCGGACTTCCTTCGGGTCCACGGGCGCGGCCGGCCATTCCCCGGTCAGCGCGGCAGTCAGGTCGTCGGAGGGCTGCGGCGGCCAATCGGCGCGCGCCCAGGACGGGCCCGCCGCCTCGGCCTCCGCAGCCTGCCCGTCATCGGCCAGAGCCTCGAAGAACTGCTTCCAGGTGGCATCGACGGCCGTCGGATCGGCCGCGTAGCGGGCGTACATCTGCTCGAGATATTCCGCATTGTGACCTTGCATGAAGGACGTGGAACGGAAGGCGTCGTTAGGCGATTGGTCGGTCATTTTTCCGGCTCCTCGGGGAGGATGGTGACGAGTTCGGCAAGCGTGGCGGGCGGGCCCTCTATGCCGTCGATGGTGATTGCGTCGAGCCCTTTCGCGGCGGGGCCGGCGGGGGACAGCCAATAGCTGCACTCGGCCCGGCGCGAGGGGAGGAGGTGCGTGATCCCACAAAGCTGGTTCATGATGCGAGTATCCGCTCCTGAAGTGCCATGTACCACGTCCGCAGACGATCATCCGGTACACGGAAGACCTGCGGCGCGTGGCGTATTGCAAGCAATGTCCCAAGAAACTGAGGGTAGGCCCAACGGCGGCTCAACGTGTCCTTGAGGAACTCCGCGAGGATGCGCCGTGACAACAGAGTGTAGAAAGCCCGGCGATGGCGCGGGAGGTCATCGCTATGTCGCCGTGTGAAGTAGGCCACGTTGAGAAGCCCGAGCGCAGTGGCTCGCTTCCGCTTGATGCGCCCTGCGGCTGCCTCGAAATGGTGAATCCGCCCTTCAGGCGCGATCACGAGCAAGCCATGACGACCGAAGCGATACGTGGCGTCTAGATCCTCGGCCGGGCAGTAGGCCAGAAGGGCTTCCTCAAACGGCTCCTTGAGGGCAACGTCGCGACGCACTGTGATCGAGAAACCTTGTAGAACCGGGACGGGCCGCAGATCGTCCGGCAGATGCGACAGGTCAGTCATGGGCCTCGTAATCGGTCGACCGTCATACGGCACAATCTGGTGTGCGGCGGACATCAGGAACACTTCTCGCCAAGCCCATCGGCCGAACGAGGATGCGCGTACACGCTGCCCGAGGTTTTGTCCTGCCTTAGCCGATCCGGCCTTGCCGCTGATCTTCCGCGCCGCTGACACTTCCACGCCCTCCGGCATCTCGCGCTGGTTGGCGGCTCCGACGGCAGCGATCACCTTTTCCCCGTCGCGTTCATAAACGGACATGATCTGCTGGGCGCAGTCGGGGAACATCATCGTGTCATCATCGAACAGCGCCAGAATATCGCCGCACGCCGCGCCTATCGCGAGGTTTCGCTGGTGCGTGAGCGACGGCCTTTCTGGCTTGAGATAGACGAGGGCGGGGCCGGCGTCGGAAAATTGCTTCGCAACCCGCTCCCGATTGGCCTTCCAGTCGGGGCTGGCATCGGCAACCACGATTTCTTGGGGCGGCCGCGTCTGTTCCAACGCAAGCGAAATGCTCTTTTCCAGTACATCAATGCGATTGTACGTGGCGATGCAAAGTGACCAAGTGAGCGGCGCGGAAGTGTCAGGGCTAGAATCCGTCATCGCCAAAACGTCCTTTCCCTCTCAATCCCGCGTTCCAACTGCCCGGCGCGACGCGCCGGGCGAGAAAGTTTCGGCGTTGCCCGAAGAAGGTGATCCGGTTCCCGGACCGTATATTGCACCTGACATTCGGGTATCGCGCACAAGTTCCCGGAGCGAACCTACCCGATCGCTTCCTTCACAGCCTCGCCCAGCGTCGCGGGGCTGTCGGCCACGACGATGCCGGCGGACTTCATCGCTTCGATCTTCGACTCCGCGTCGCCCTTGCCGCCCGCGACGATGGCGCCGGCATGGCCCATGCGGCGGCCCGGAGGGGCGGTGCGGCCGGCGATAAAGCCCGCCGTGGGCTTCCAGCGGCCCTTTTTCTTCTCGTCCGCGAGGAACTGTGCGGCCTCTTCCTCGGCGGTGCCGCCGATCTCGCCGATCATGATGATCGACTGCGTCTCGTCGTCGGCGAGGAACATCTCGAGCACGTCGATATGCTCGGTCCCCTTGATCGGATCGCCGCCGATGCCGACGGCGGTGGACTGACCCAGCCCCATGTCGGAGGTCTGCTTGACCGCCTCATAGGTCAGGGTGCCCGACCGGGACACGACGCCGACGGACCCGCGGCGGTGGATGTGACCGGGCATGATGCCGATCTTGCAGGCGTCGGGCGTGATCACGCCGGGACAGTTCGGCCCGATCAGCCGCGTCTTCGAGCCGTCGAGCGCACGCTTGACCTTCATCATGTCGAGGACCGGGATCCCCTCGGTGATGCACACGACAAGCGGGATCTCGGCATCGATCGCCTCGAGAATGGAATCGGCGGCGAACGGGGGCGGGACGTAGATCACCGATGCGTTCGCGCCAGTCTTCGCCACCGCTTCGTGGCAGCTGTCGAAAACCGGCAGGTCGAGATGCGTCTGCCCGCCCTTGCCGGGCGTCACGCCGCCGACCATCTTCGTGCCGTAGGCAATGGCTTGCTCGGTGTGGAACGTTCCCTGCGAGCCGGTGAGGCCCTGACAGATCACCTTGGTCTTTTCGTCTACGAGAATGGCCATGGGCCCTCCGTTGGTCTTGATGTGTCGGGCCGCCGGGCGGCCGGTTGGGTCACGTGCGTTTCAGCCATGCACGATCAGGATGACGGGGTGGTCGAAGGCGATGCTCTCGCCGGTTTCGGGATCGGTGAACATCGTCTGGGCGAGCGGTAGCGTGACGGCGAGCCCTTCAAAGAAGAAGCCGACGCCGCCCTCGAGATTCGTGCCCGCCCCGCGTGGGGCCTCAAGGATGTCGCTGCCGTCGACCAGCCGGGGGGCCAGAATTTCCCCGGCCAGCCGGTTGGCGAGTTCGACGCCCACGGCCGGCGAGCCGACGGAACAGCCATTTCCCTGCACGACGCGGCGTTGCCCCCGGTCGTCGGTATAGGACTGCTCGGGCGCGGGGCCGATCCGCAGAAAGGTCAGGGTTCCGGGGTTGGCGTAGACCGTCGCCCGGCCGTCCCGATCCTTGATTGGAAAGTCGAGTCTGGCGGCCGCGCGTTCCTGTGCCCGGCGGGTGGGGTTGTTGAGACAGACGGCCTCCGCCGCGAACCGCACGCGTTGCGCGGCGATATCGCGAAGACCGGAGCCAAAGCCGTTCGAGCCGGAGGCCGGCGCGCAAGCGGCGAGTGCGAGGAGGAGGAGCAGGACGCGGATCATGCTTCGACCGAACGCAGAGTGAGGCCAATCGTGTCCTGCATGTCAGGCACGACGAAATTGCCGCCGTCGATCTGAATGCGGTTCATGCGCCCGGTCCGAAGTGGCGGTGAAGATGCCGTGACGCGGAGGACGCCGCGCCCATCAATTCTTTGCAATTCGACCGTCTCGTTTTGGCCAGTCGAACTGCTTTGGACCTGCGCATCCGGCCGCCTGGCATACGGCGTCAGCAGAGACGTTCTGAGCGCCCGAGAATCCGTGCCCGAGATGGATACCTGACGCGCCCACGACCTTCCATTGCGCAGAAGCGTACCGCTGGCGAGGTCCGGTCCGACGACATGAATGGTCCTGTCGACAATTGATCCATGCCCGAGAGCATGGATCGTGTCGTGGTTGTCTTCAGGCGACACGCTAACCGCCGATCTGGAGGTGGGATCCGCAAGCGCCGTATTGCCACCCATCGCAATGCGCGCCCTGTCGAGCAGCGAAAGGACCTCTGACGGCGAGGCCTCTCCCGCGCTCGAACCCGAGGCGGGCTGGCATGCCGCAAGGATAGCCAATATCGGAAACCAGCGGACCATCCTCGTCAGCCCTTCACCGCCTTCACGATCTTCTGTGCTCCGTCCTTCAGGTCGTCCGCCGCGATCACGTCAAGGCCGCTCTCGTTGATGATCTGCTTGCCCTTCTCGACATTCGTACCCTCCAGGCGCACGACGAGCGGCACCTGCAGGCCGACCTCCTTGACCGCGGCGATCACACCCTCGGCGATGACGTCGCAGCGCATGATGCCGCCGAAGATGTTGACGAGGATGCCCTTCACCTGCGGATCCGAGGTGATGATCTTGAACGCCTCGGTCACCTTCTCCTTGGTCGCGCCGCCACCGACGTCGAGGAAGTTGGCAGGCTCCGCGCCGTACAGCTTGATGATGTCCATCGTCGCCATGGCGAGGCCCGCGCCGTTGACCATGCAGCCGATCTCGCCGTCGAGGGCGATGTAGTTGAGATCGTATTTGGAGGCGGCCAGTTCCTTGGCGTCTTCCTCGGTCTCGTCACGCAGCTCGGCGATGTCCTTGTGGCGGTAGATCGCGTTGCCGTCGAAGCCGACCTTGGCATCCAGCACCTTGAGATCGCCGGCATCGGTCACGATGAGCGGGTTGATCTCGAGCATCTCCATGTCCTTCTCGGTGAAGGCCTGGTAGAGTTGCCCCATCAGCTTCACGCATTGCTTGACCTGCGCGCCCTCGAGGCCGAGGGCGAAGGCCACGCGGCGGCCGTGCCACGGCTGGTAGCCGGTGGCGGGATCCACGTCGAAGCTGATGATCCGCTCGGGGGTGGAGGCGGCGACCTCCTCGATGTCCATTCCGCCCTCGGTTGAGCAGACGAAGCCGATCCGGCTCGACGCGCGGTCCACGAGCAGCGCGAGATACAGCTCACGCGCGATGTCGGAGCCGTCCTCGATATAGATGCGGTTCACCTGCTTGCCCGCCGGGCCGGTCTGGTGCGTCACGAGTGTGTTGCCGAGCATCGCCTTGGCATGCGCCTCGGCTTCCTCGACCGATCTGGCGAGCCGAACACCGCCCTGCTCGCCGGCATCGGCCTCCTTGAAGGAGCCCTTGCCGCGTCCACCGGCATGGATCTGCGCCTTGACGACCCAGAGCGGGCCGTCGAGCTGCCCGGCCGCGTTCTTGGCATCCGCTGCCTTGGTGACGGGAACCCCGTCGGAGACCGGTGCGCCGTAGTCGCGCAGCAGAGCCTTGGCTTGGTACTCGTGAATGTTCATGGGACGCGCCCCCTCGATCGGTTTCGTCGGCTTTCCTCGGTCCTGCCATGCGAGCAGGCATGTTGGGAACTCACATCAACCGCAATTTCACAATTGAGTTGCAGAAAATGCCGACTGTGATCACACTTTCCGTAGCTGTGATCACATTTTTGCCCGTCGCAAAGACCGTTTTGCGCGTCAGCAGGACCGTGAGTTGCGGTCGCGTTTCCCGACTTGGCGCGCGGATTCGAGGGCGCGCACCGTCTCGTCTGTTGGCGCCGGACGCGGCATGGCGTCGGGTGTGACGGTCTGGGTGGATGGCCCGTTCGGATGTTATCGTCCGGCCGCCGGGTATGCGGTATCGGGGCGGCCGAAGCCGCCCCGGTTCGGCCTCAGGCCAGTGTGCTGTCGATATTCTTGCAGGCGTCCACGAGGCCGCGGACGGCCTCGACCGACTTGTCGAACATCGCCTGCTCGTCGCGCCCGAGCTTGATGTTCACGACACGCTCGATCCCGCCGGCGCCGATTACGGTGGGAACGCCGACATACATGCCCTTCAGGCCAAGCTGTCCATCGACCCAAGCGGCGGCCGGCAGCAGGCGCTTCTGGTCCTTGAGATAGGCCTCGGCCATCTCGATCGCGGAGGCGGCGGGGGCGTAGAAGGCCGATCCGGTCTTGAGGAGGCCGACGATCTCCGCCCCGCCGTCGCGCGTGCGCTGGACGATGGCGTCGAGGTTCTCCTGGCTGGTCCAACCCATCTCGACGAGGTCGGGCAGGGGAATGCCGCCGACGGTGGAGTAGCGCACGAGCGGCACCATCGTGTCGCCATGACCGCCAAGGACGAAGGCGGTGACGTCGCGCATCGAGACGCCGAATTCCAGCGACAGGAAGTGCCGGAAGCGTGCGGAATCGAGCACACCGGCCATTCCGACGACCTTCTCGTGCGGCAGGCCGGAGAATTCGCGCAGGGCCCAGACCATCGCGTCGAGCGGGTTGGTGATGCAGATCACGAACGCGTCGGGCGCATTGGCCTTGATGCCTTCACCGACGGCCTTCATCACCTTCAGGTTGATGCCAAGAAGGTCGTCGCGGCTCATGCCCGGCTTGCGCGGCACGCCGGCGGTGACGATGCAGACATCCGCACCCGCAATGTCGGCATAATCGTTCGAGCCCTTGAGCGTGGCATCGAACCCTTCGACCGGGCCGCTTTCGGCGATGTCGAGCGCCTTGCCCTGTGGCACACCCTCGGTGATATCGAAGAGGACGACGTCCCCCAGTTCCTTGATGACGGCCAGATGGGCGAGGGTGCCGCCAATCTGTCCGGCGCCGATGAGGGCGATCTTCGGTCGGGCCATGTCTGTCTCCGAATGGTTCGGTAGGTTGCCGCGTCGGGCTATCGGATGCGCCATGCCGGGCGCAAGAGCCGGGGCCTCCGGGCGGGGGCTGTTACCGCAAACGAAAGGCCCGCCGGGTCGGGCGGGCCTGTGAATGTCGGCATTCGTCGCCGTCGGATCAGGTCTTGGCGTCGGCCAGATGCGCGAGATCGTCCATCCGGTCTTCCCAATCCTGGCCCGACGTGACGAGGCAGCTGCGCCCGTCCGGCAGGGTGACCGTGATCGTCCAGGTGCCGGTCGTCTCGGAGGCGAAGACTTCCACCACCCGGTCCTTGCCGCCCATTCCGATGCCGCGGCGCGTCTCTCCAAAGATTCGTGACAGCCGCTCCACCAGCGCCGCGCGCGGCCCGCAGGCTTGGCGTGTGCCGACCGGTTCGGCCTTGGCCGGCAACGTGGCCAGCGTGATCGCCAGTCCGGTCAGGGTGGCAAAGAAAGCGTTGAGGATCTGCGTTGCGGTCATGGCACGGTCCTTTCAGGTTGGCCCCTTTGGCGGAACCGGACCGCAACGGAGGTTCGGCATGCGGCCCGATCCTCCGGTCGGTCCGGCCCATGCCGGATCCGATTTCTGTGATCCCGAAGCTGCCGTGGAGATCCGAAGATTCGGTTAACGCGCGTTCATCTTGTCGCCGGCGGCTTGCTTTCGGCGCGCGCGCATGGCGCAAACGTCACAAGGAGAGCTCCATGACCAATCCTAGCACACGCCCGTTCCGCTCCGTCCTCTACGTGCCCGGCTCCAACCCGCGTGCGATCGCGAAGGCGCGCGACCTTCCGGTCGATGCGGTGATCCTGGATCTGGAAGACGCCGTGGCGCCCGATGCCAAACCCGCCGCGCGCGAGACCGTGGTCGCTGCGCTCGGAGAGGGCGGCTTCGGACCCCGCACGGTTCTCGTTCGCGTCAACGGGGCACAGACGGAGTGGGGTGCCGCCGACCTGGCGGCGATTGTCCCGCATGTGCCGGACGGGATCGTGCTGCCGAAGGTTGCCTCGCCCGAAGAATGCAACATCCCGGGCCGGCTTGGCACCATGCGTGTCTGGGCCATGGTCGAGACGCCGGAGGGGGTGTTGAATGCCGCCGCCATCGCGCGCGCGCCGGAGATGGGCGGGCTCGTGATCGGCACGAACGACCTCGCCGCCGCGCTCGGCTGTGATCCGGGCGCGGACAGGATGCCGCTGATGGTGGCACTCCAGACTTGTGTGTTGGCGGCGCGGGCGGCGGGCATCCGGTGCATCGACGGCGTCTACAACGCCTTTCGCGATGCGGAGGGTTTGCGGGCGGAGTGCGAACAGGGCCGCGCCCTCGGCATGGACGGCAAGAGCGTGATACATCCCGCCCAGACGGAGACGGCGAACGCGGTCTTCGCGCCCACTGCGCCCGAGATCGACCTTGCCCGCCGCCGCATAGCAGCGCATGAAGCGGCCGTCGCCGAGGGGCGCGGCGTTGCCGTGCTCGATGGCGCGATCGTCGAACAGCTGCATGTGGACTCCGCCCGCCGCCTGTTGTCCCTTGCCGCAGCCATCGCCGCACGAAAGGCCTGACATGTCCTACATCATCCTGATCCTCGGCGTGCTGCTGTGGTCGCTGGCGCATCTGTTCAAGCGGATCGCGCCGGGCGTTCGGGCGCGGATGGGCAAGGGGGCCAAGGGGCTCGTGGCGCTCGCCCTGGTCGCGGCGGTCGTTCTGATGGTGATCGGCTACCGGGCGACGGATTTCATTCCCGTCTGGTATCCGCCGCCGTTCCTGACCCACGTGAACAACCTGTTGATGCTGTTCGCGGTCTACGTCTTCGGCGTGGGCGCCGCGAAGGGAAAGCTCTCGGGCGTCATCCGGCATCCGCAGCTGACGGCGGTCAAAATCTGGGCCGTGGCGCACCTTCTGGTGAACGGCGACCTGGCCGCGATCATCCTGTTCGGCGGCCTTCTCGCCTGGGCGGTGGTCGAGGTGATCGTCATCAACCGCGCCGAGCCATCCTGGGTGCGGCCGGCGGACACGTCTTGGAAAGGCGATGCGAAAGCCGTCGTGATCGGCCTCGTCATTTTCGTCGTCGCCACCGCGATCCACTACTGGCTTGGCGTCAACCCATTCGGAGCCTGAACCCGTGACCACACTCTACCGTCTGCTCACCGCCGAGGACACATCCGCCTTTTGCCACAAGGTCAGCGCCGCGCTGGCGGCGGGCTGGTCGCTCCACGGCTCACCGGCCTATGCGCACGATCCCGTCGGGGGCGTGATGCGTTGTGCGCAGGCCGTCACCAAGGAGGTCGACGCGCCGTACGATCCCGACGTGAAACTTGGCGCGATGTGACGTGGCGTTCCCGCCGACTGGGCCGAGGTATTGCCATGGTGCGCACGATCCGGCCCCTCGTCCTGGCGCTTTGCCTCGTCGGTGCGACGCCCGCCGCGGCGGACTTCGTGCTCAACAATCTTCGAGTCACGCTCTACCACGAACTCGCGCATGCGCTGATCGACCAGTTGCGCCTGCCGGTCTTCGGGCCGGAGGAGAGCGCCGCCGACAGCTTTGCACTGGTCTTCGCGGACCGGGTGCATGACGAGCCGACGAACCGTGCGCTGATCCGCGATCTAGTGAGGCTCGGGCGGGCCGAGGCGGCGGAGGAATATTTCGACCCTTGGCGGGAATACATGCCGGGGGCGCAGCGTACGGCACGGTCGATCTGCATCTGGTACGGTCTCGATCCGGGCGCGCGGGGCGAACTTGCCCGGGCGCTCGGGATGCCGCGCGAGGTTACGCGGGTCTGTGCCGAAGCCGGTGGCGCGGCCAAACGGGCCTGGTCGGCAGTCCTCGATACGGCGCTTCCGGCGGAGGGGGCGGAGATTACGCTGCGCCCTGCCGCGACAGGCAAGGCGCTGCGTCTTCTGAAGGCCGATATCGCCGCGGTAAATGCGCGGGTTGCCCTGCCGCACCCCACGCCGTTGACGGTCGAGGATTGCGGGCAGGACAACGCCTATTACTACAATTTCGACGACCGCATGGTCATCTGCTCGGAGATGGTCGGCGTCCTAAGGGCTCGCGCGGCGGCACCCTGAGGTGCCGGTCGGCGTCGGATCCTACTTCATCGGATCGTGACCCCAGTTCATCAGGCTGTAGCGCCAGTCCGAATGCTCCACGTCGTCGTCGGGGCCACCCTGCGCCTTGTGGCGTTTGATGTAGCCGACGACCTTGGCCATGTGGTCCCAATCGCCTTCGGTTAGATCGTCCTTCTTGGTGTGCTTGATCTCGACGATCTTCTTGCCGGATTTGTGGCCTTTCGATTCGCCGTCGCCGCTATCCTGCCCGACGGACTTCGACTCATCCGTGTCGAGAAAATCCTCGATCTCCTTGGGCGACATGTTCACGAGGTCGCGCCATTCGTCCCAGATTTCGTCCTTCGACTTCGACATGATCGTGCTCCTTTCGTCCGGGGCCTTCAGGTCCGTGCGACGCGGCCCGCAGCGGCGCCGCCGACCGCGGCGCCCAGCCCGATGAGCGATGCGAGCGCAGCCAGCCAGGCAGCGGAGGCGGCGGCGTCCATGGCGGCGTCGATCGCATCGACGGCTTCCTGTTGCGCGGTCTCGACAGCCTGAGTTGCCTCCGCCTGAAGCTCCTCGACGCGCGTCTCGATCTGCGTGAGGTACTCCTCGGCCTGTTGCGGGGTGAGGCCGAAACGCCGCTCCATGACGGCTACGGCCTCGCGGCGATCCTCTTCTGAAAGCACGCCGCCGGCGCCGAAGATCGAGTCGATGAAGTCATTCGCCGTCTCGCCGATATTGCCGGGTGAACGGATTATGTCCTGCGCCGCATCGGCCGCTTGCGAGCGGATGCGGGCCTGCTCCTGCTCGGAGATGACGGCCCGGAAGGCTTCGCGCGCTTCGGCGCGGAAGTTCTCGGGCGTGATGCCCTCTTCGCGCAGCGCCGACTGCACGCCTTGGGGCAGGTCGTCCATCGACAGCGAGCCGACCGACAGATCGGGAAGGGAGAAATCGTCGGGAATCACGGTCTGCGCCGCCGACGAGACACCGGAGGCGATGGTGGAGACGGCCGATCCCGCGGCGCCCGCGATGCCCATTGCCGCCTGGGCCGCCAGCCACACCGCGACCAGCGTCGTCAGAGCCCAGACCGTCGCGCCATGCAGCATCGCGCCGACGGAGTGGATTACGCCCGCCAACCGTCCGGCGACGTAGCCGCCTGCGCCGAGTGCGATGAGCTGGCTGATGAACTGCCAGATGGCCGTGGTGGTCAGCGAGCCATTCATCGGCGAGGCCTCGTCGGCCTCGATCAGCGTGAAGCCGAGGCCGATCCCGGCGAGGCCGAGCAGGACGAAGATGCCGAGTGCGACGACCGTACCGGCGAAGATCGCGCCCCAGATGGCGCGGCCATTGCCGTCATAGAGCCGCTCGATATCGTCATGCATCAGATCGCGCGCATGTGCGGCGGTGTCGTTCCTGGTCGTGTCGGCCATGCAATGTCCTTCGGGTTTGAAATCTGGCGGTGAAGCGTGCCGTGACGGGCGCGCGAGGGCTTGCAGGGCAACCGCCCATATGGCGGTAAGGTTCCGGCTGCAGGTCGTCGTGTTTGTGATCACGCCTTGATGCGATGTGATCACGCCCACGGCATATTCGCGCAAATGGATGCGCTGCGACCCTCCGCGCACGTGACTCCGTCCGGATAATCGCTAGAACGACCGATGAACGACGATCCGAGACGAAGGAGGCCCCTGATGGCCGACGTGAACCGGGGCAATCGCCCGCTGAGCCCGCACCTGCAGGTCTATCGCCCGCAGCTGACCACGATCACCTCGATCCTGACGCGGATCACGGGCAACGCCCTGATCGTGGCAAGCCTGATGATCACCTGGTGGTTCATCGCCGCCGCGGCGGGGCCCGAGGCCTTCGCCACCGCCGACGCGTTCCTGACATCCTGGTTCGGGAAGCTGGTCTTCCTCGCGTCGATCTGGGCGCTTTGGTATCACACGCTCGCGGGCATCCGGCACCTGATCTGGGATACGGGGCACGGCCTCGACGTCAGCTCGGCGGAGAAGCTGGGCTGGGGCTGCATCATCGGTTCGGTCGTGCTGACCCTCCTGACGATCATCATTCTCTGAGAGGACGCGACATGGCCTATATCACCGCACGCAAGCAGGTTGCCGGCTACGGCTCGGCCCATACGGGCACAGCACAGCACTGGCGCGTCACGATCTCCTCGGTGGCGCTGGTCGTTCTGGTTCCGCTGTTCGTCTTCACCTTCGGCTTCGCGCTCGGTGAGCCTTGGCCCGAAGTCGTCGCCTATTATTCCCGCCCGTTCCCGGCGCTCGTCGCGGCCCTGACCTTGTCCGTCGGCTGGTGGCATTTCGCGAAGGGCGTCCACGTGTTGATCACGGATTATACGCGCGGCATGAGCCGCAAGGTCCTGATCATCGTCACGCATATCCTGAGCTACGCCGCGGCGCTTGCATCGCTTTACGCGATCGCCCGCCTTGCCCTTTGACCGGAGGAAAACCGATGGCAGCCTACGATTACGAAACCCATGAATACGATGTCGTCGTCGTGGGTGCGGGCGGCGCGGGTCTGCGCGCGACGCTCGGAATGGCCGAACAGGGTCTTCGCACGGCCTGTATCTCCAAGGTGTTTCCCACGCGTTCGCATACGGTGGCCGCTCAGGGTGGCATTGCCGCGTCGCTGGGCAATATGGGTCCGGACAGCTGGCAGTGGCACATGTACGACACCGTGAAGGGGTCGGACTGGCTGGGCGACACGGACGCGATGGAATATCTCGCCCGCGAGGCGCCCAAGGCGGTCTACGAGCTCGAGCATTACGGCGTGCCGTTCTCCCGCACTGAGGAGGGCAAGATCTATCAGCGCCCCTTCGGCGGTCACACGACGGAATATGGCGAGGGCCCCGCGGTGCAGCGGACCTGCGCCGCTGCCGACCGGACCGGCCACGCGATCCTGCATACGCTCTACGGTCAGTCCCTCAAGGAGAAGGCCGAGTTCTTCATCGAGTACTTCGCGATCGACCTCATCATGTCCGATGACGGCGTCTGCCAAGGGGTGCTCTGCTGGAAGCTGGATGACGGGACGCTGCACCTGTTCTCCACGAAGATGACGGTGCTGGCGACCGGCGGCTACGGCCGTGCGTATTTCTCGGCGACCTCGGCGCATACCTGTACCGGCGACGGCGGCGGGATGGTCGCGCGCGCGGGCCTGCCGCTTCAGGACATGGAGTTTGTGCAGTTCCACCCGACCGGCATCTTCGGCGCCGGCTGCCTCATCACCGAAGGTGCGCGCGGCGAAGGTGGCTATCTCACCAATTCCGAGGGCGAGCGGTTCATGGAACGCTACGCGCCCACCTACAAGGATCTGGCATCGCGCGACGTCGTCTCGCGCTGCATGACCATGGAAATCCGCGAGGGCCGCGGTGTCGGCAAGGACGGGGATCATATCCACCTGAACCTGTCGCATCTTCCTTCCGAGACGCTGGCCCTGCGCCTGCCCGGCATTTCCGAGAGCGCGCGCATCTTCGCCGGTGTCGACGTCACGAAGGAGCCGATCCCCGTCCTGCCGACCGTGCATTACAACATGGGCGGCATTCCGACGAACTACTGGGGCGAGGTGCTTGCGCCGACGGCGGACGATAACGACCGTGTGGCGCCCGGCCTGATGGCCGTGGGCGAGGCCGGCTGCGCTTCGGTGCACGGCGCCAACCGTCTTGGCTCGAACTCGTTGATCGACCTCGTCGTGTTCGGGCGCGCCGCCGCGATCCGGGCGGGTCAGGTACTCGACCGGGAAAGCGCCGTGCCGACGCCGAACATGCGCTCGGTCGATCAGGCGCTCGACCGGTTCGACGCGATGCGCCATGCCTCCGGGCAGGTGGCAACGGCCGAACTGCGTCTCCAGATGCAGAAGACCATGCAGGAGGATGCGGCCGTGTTCCGGACCTCCGAGACCCTCGCGCAGGGCAAGTCGAAGATGGAGGATATCGCCGGCAAGATGAGCGATGTGTCCGTCACCGATAACACGCTGATCTGGAACTCCGACCTGATGGAGACGCTGGAACTGGCGAACCTGATGCCGAACGCGGTCGCCACCGTTGTCGCGGCCGAGGCCCGCAAGGAAAGCCGGGGCGCCCATGCCCATGAGGATTTCCCCGACCGCGACGACGAGAACTGGCGCAAGCATAGCCTCGTCTGGTTCCGGGGAGAGGCGCAGAACGCCGATCTCGGCTATCGCGGCGTCCATGTGAACCCGTTGACCAGCCATAATGACGGCGGCATCGACCTCAAGAAGATCGCGCCCAAGGCACGTGTCTACTGATCGGGCAACATATTTCGGCGTTCGGGCAGGCCGTGACGGAGCGGCGCCGTGGGGACGCGGCGCGCTTGCCCTTGGCGGATGCCTCCTTCTGGTGGCCTGTGTGCCGACGGGCCCGGAAGCGCGGCGGGCGGCTTATCTCGATTGTGCGCGCGATCAGGGCGTGACCGTTCGCGACGGGACGATCCTGACGCGTTCGCCCGACGACCTGCGCAGGCTCGATGCCTGTCAGGCGATCCCGAGGTGAAATGGGCGATAGCATGTGCACTCCTGATGTCGGCCGCCGGATGCCAGACGCGCTCACCGGCGGAAGAGGGCGGCATCGCGCTGGCCGCCTGTCTCGGCAATATCGGACGGGCGGATGTTGCGGCCAATCCGACCGCGCCCATGGACGAGGCGGAGATCGAGGCTCTGGTCCTGTGCACTGCGGAGCGGGCGCAGGAATGATGTTCTGCGCGGCCGGTGTGAGGTGGAGAATGTTTCGCCTGATGGTCACAGAGGCCTACGTGGCGCCGTGTCGCGGGTGGTCTCGTCTTGTTGCGCCTAGCTCATATGCCGAAATTGATGGCGGCGGGGTCATCGCTGGATCGGGTCGCTTGGCACGGCAGTTTTCGAAGCCGAGGGGCTCGTGGGATGCGGCATGAAATTCTCCTCCTTCCGCTTGCCTTGGCGGCCTGCGACACGGCCTTGGGCACGGAGGTCAGTCGTGCGGCAGCCAAGTCGGCCGTGAACCCGATACTGGCGGCGCGCTTTCCCGGCCTGCCGCTGGAGCCGGCCACCAACTGCGTGATCGACAACGCAACCGGCAGCGAGATCGTCACGCTCGCCGGCGTCGCGGCCACCGGAGCCGCACCTGACGATACGACGATGCGCATCGTGCTCGACATCGTGCGCCGTCCCGCCACCATCGAATGCATCGCGGCCGAGGGCCTGCCGGTGCTCCTGCAGACCCTCTAGGAGGAACAAGCCATGGTTCAATTCACGCTGCCCAAGAACTCCAAGATAACCGTGGGCAAGACCTGGCCCAAGCCGGACGGGGCCAACAACCTGCGGAAGTTCCAGATCTACCGCTGGAATCCGGAAGACGGCAAGAACCCGCGTCTCGATACCTATTGGGTGGATCTCGACACGTGCGGGCCGATGATTCTGGACGCGCTCATAAAGATCAAGAACGAGATTGATCCGACGCTGACCTTCCGCCGCTCCTGCCGGGAGGGCATTTGCGGATCCTGTGCGATGAATATCGACGGGGTGAACACGCTGGCCTGCACCTGGGGCATCGACGAGGTGAAGGGAGACGTGAAGATATACCCCTTGCCGCATATGCCGGTCATCAAGGATCTGATTCCCGACCTGACCCACTTCTACGCGCAGCATGCTTCGGTCATGCCGTGGCTTGAGACGAAGTCGAACACGCCGGCGAAGGAATGGCGGCAATCGATCGAGGACCGCGAGAAACTCGACGGCCTCTACGAATGCATCATGTGCGCATCCTGTTCGACGGCCTGTCCTTCCTATTGGTGGAACGGCGACCGCTATCTGGGACCGGCCGCACTGCTTCATGCCTATCGCTGGATCATCGATTCGCGCGATGAGGCAACAGGCGAGCGGCTGGACGATCTGGAGGATCCATTCAAACTCTACCGCTGCCACACCATCATGAACTGCGCCAAGACCTGCCCCAAGGGGTTGAACCCTGCTAGGGCGATTCAGAACATCAAGAAGATGATGGTCGAGCGTCAACTCTGATTTTACCGACGGCGATAACGTCGAAGGCCCCGCCGCTTCGGCGGGGCTTTTTCATGTCGATCGGGTGCCTATCAGTCGGGGGCGCTGACCTCGACGCCGCTCTGCAGGACCATGCCGTCGCCGTCGATGTCTCGGTCGAGCGTCGCTTCGATCTCGTTCCGGGTATCGACAGGGTCGTTGCCGGCCGCGTTGCAGGCAGTCAGGAGCGTCATAAGCGGCAGGGCGATCAACAGCTTGGAGGACGTCTTCATGATCTTTCTCCGATTGGGTGTCACTTCAACGACCGGTTCGTGCAGGAGTTCCGATGCGTTCCCGCCACACCCGGAGACGGTCGGAAATTTGGGAAAATTCCGTCTTGACCGGCCAAGCGATTGGCCCCATTTGCGGCTCCATAGACGCCAACGCACGCGCCTCTGGCACGGCTTATGCACGGTTACGCAGCGACGGTAACGTCTCCCTTGGAACTGAGCGGTCTTTGCCGGAAAAACCGGAATGGCCGGGTCTATAGGAGATGACCCATGAATGCAGTAACCGGCCTCGGCCGCACCGTTTCCACGCCCGAAGCTGCCGCCCCCTCGCGGGTTGAGGCCTATATCGCCGCACACGATTTCGACCGCCCGACCCTCGTTATCGACGTGGATGCGGTGGAGCGGCAGTTCCGTGCCCTGCGGGCCGGCTTGGGTCGCGCGCACATGCATTATGCCGTGAAGGCCAACCCGCACGATGCGATCGTCGCGCGCCTCGTCGCGCTCGGTTCGGGCTTTGACGCGGCGTCGCGTGGTGAGATCGAGCTGGTTCTCGGTCACGGCGCCAGCCCGGAGCACGTCTCCTTCGGCAACACGATCAAGCGCGCCTCCGACATACGCTTCGCCCATGAAGCGGGTATCACGCTTTTCGCGGCCGATGCGGAGGAAGAGCTGGAGAAGATTGCCGCCAACGCCCCCGGCGCGCGCGTCTACATTCGTGTCATCGTCGACAACCCGGAGGCCGATTGGCCGCTGTCGCGCAAGTTCGGCTGTGCCTGCGACAAGGTTCTGTCGCTGCTCGGTTGTGCGCGCGACCTCGGGCTGGTGCCTCACGGGCTCAGCTTCCACGTCGGCTCCCAGACGCGCGAGGCGCGGATGTGGACCGGCACTCTCGATCAGGTCGCGGCCATTTGGCGGCGCGCCGGTGAGGCGGGTTTTGACCTTCAGCTTCTGAACATCGGTGGCGGGTTCCCGGCCTTCTACGGCGAGGATATCCAGCACCCGACCGCCTATGCCGCGGCGGTGATGGACCTGATCGCCGAGCGTTTCGGCGACGTGCCGGAGATCATGGCCGAGCCGGGCCGGGGCCTTGTGGCCGAGGCGGGTGCTATCGCCGCCGAGGTTCTGCTTGTCTCGCGCAAGTCGGATGCCGACCTGCACCGCTGGGTTTACCTCGACATCGGCCGTTTCTCGGGGCTGGCCGAAACCGAGGGCGAGGCGATCCGCTACCAGTTCGCGACCGCCCGTGACGGAGAGCAGGCGGGTCCCTGTGTCCTCGCCGGGCCGTCCTGCGACAGTGCCGACGTTCTCTACGAGAAGCGGCCCGTGCAGCTTCCCCTGTCGCTCTGCGGCGGGGACAAGGTCGTGATCCGGAACTGCGGGGCCTACACCTCAACCTATTCCTCGGTCGGGTTCAATGGCTTTCCGCCGCTCGACACGCGCGTGATCTGACCGCCTGAGGCGGCCCGGCCCGCTCCCTTCGGGCGGGTCGCCTCAGGCGAAGGCTGCCTCCAGCGCAATTGCAACCATATCGCCAAACGACGATTGGCGCATGTCAGCCGATAGCGCTTCGTGCGTCACCAGATGGTCGCTCACCGTCAGGACCGCCAGCGCCCGGCAGCGATGGCGGGCCGCCAGCAGATACAGTTCCGCCGCCTCCATCTCGACGGCCAACACGTTGTGGCGCGTCAACTGCTCGTTCAGGTCCGGCCGTTCGTCATAGAACACGTCCGAGGAGTAAATTCCGCCGACATGGATCTGTGCGTCCTTTCGTCCGCGGGCTGCCGCCTCCGCCGCTTTCAGCAGGTCCCAGTCCGCGCAGGGGGCGAAGTTCAGTTCACGCAAGATTGCGCGGGATGGTGTCGACACGGATGTCGCCGTCATGGCCAGAACCACGTCGCGTATCTTCACATGTTCCTGCATCGCGCCGCAGGATCCGATGCGGATGAGTGTTTTGGCTCCGTAGCGCGAAATCAGTTCGTTCGCGTAGATCGACAAGCTGGGCATTCCCATGCCCGAACCATGGATCGTCACGCGGTTTCCGCGCCATTCGCCGGTGAAGCCAAGCATCCCGCGAACATCGTTTACCAGCTCCGCACCATCGAGGAACGTTTCCGCCGCCCACTTGGCGCGGAGCGGATCGCCGGGCATCAAGACGGTTTCGGCGATCTGATCCTTTTCGGCGCGGATATGGGGGGTCATGTGCGGTCTCCGGAAATGACAAAGGGGCGCAGATTGCGCCCCTTCATGCGTCGGAATTGCCCGATCGTCTAGATGGACAGGTCTTCGCGCGTCTTGCCGCTGTTGAGCGCATCCTTGAACCATTCCGGCTGACGTCCGCGACCGGACCACGTGATCGTCTTGTTCTCCGGGTGGCGGTATTTCGGCGGCTGCTTGGCTTTTCCGCCTTTCTTCGCGGACTTTCCATCGAAGATATCGGCCAGAGAGTAGCCGGCCCTTGCAACCATTGCCTCGATCTCAGCCTTCAATTCCTGAAGCTTGCGGCCTTCATATTCGGCTTCGGCCTTCTTGATCTGCGCAAGCTGGGCTTCGGTTTCCGCCCGCGCCTTCGCCAGATCTTCCATGTTCATCGTTTCCAGCTGTGCCATGCGTTCATCCCGTAATGTAAATCACCTGCGGTCCCTTTAGCTTGGAATCTGCAATCGCACAAGATTGCAAGCGCGGGTTGGAGAAAAGTGACAATCGTCCGCACTTTCCTCCTGCTTTTCCCGAATCTGCTTATTCTATGTTCTCCATCCAGTCTGTCATTACGGACACGACTGCTTCGGCCTCCTCAAAGACGGCTGCATGGCTGGCGCCGTCGATTACGGCGATTTCGCCGTTCGCGACAAGGTCCACCATCACCTGGCTGATCGCCACGGGATAAACGGTGTCTTCCAATCCGACGATTGCCAAGAGCGGCACATCGCTATCGCGCAGCGTCTCGGTAAAGTCGGGGCGGTTCGCCAAAGCCCGCGCCCCGCCAATTGCGCCATCGAGGCTCGCCTGTTCCATGACCGTAGTCAGGTAATCTTCGGCAACCGCCTCATCCCCCGTGCGTGCCCGTCCGGTCAGCATGTTCGGGATCAGGAAGGGAATGATTGCCGAGACATCCTCCTCTGTCAGAAGCGCATCTTCCGCACCGCGCCAGATGCCCCGCTCGATCGGGCCCGCCGCCATGTGGTTCGTATCGATGGCGATCATTCCGCGAAACAGATCCGGGCGTATTTCGTACATGCGAAACATGATTGGCCCGCCCATCGACATGCCGCCGACGAACGCCTCGTCCACGCCAATTTCGTCCAGAACGGCCAGCGCATCCTCGGCATAGACGCCTGGCGCGGCGACCGGATAAGGGATGGTGGAATTGCCATAGCCACGGTGGTCGATTGTCACGACACGGTGCGTGTCATCGAGCGTTCCGACGACGCGCGAGAACAGCGCGCCCGACAGCGGATAGCCATGCAGCAGCACGATCGTATCCGTTCCTTCGCCGTCATCCGGGCCGCTGACGTTGAAGAAGATTTCCGCACCGGCCCGTTCGAGGGTCATTCCCTCTCGCTCCGACGGGGCGGGCAAGTCCGAAACGCTCGGAATTTGCGTCTGCGTCTGCGCCTGGGCAGGCATGGCGGCGAGGACAAGGGCCGCAATTGCGGCTCGGGTCGGGAGAGAATTCATCAGCTTACCTTCGTCTTTGAGGACGTGCGATGTCTCTCAATCGACTTGAGGTCTATAAGGTTCCTGTAAGGCCCTCCGCTATGGACGCGCAGGCGCTTCGGCGGCACTGTGCGGAACATGTTCCGAACTATCGAGCTTCCGCTCTGGGCACTCCTGCTTCTTGTCGCATTCGCGGCCGTCACCTTCGCATCGCATTTCCTGTTTCCGTCGGTCCGCTGGTTTTTCCGGCGCTGGGCGGAGCGGCTCGTTGCGGAACTTAATACACGGCTCAAACGCCCGATCGAGCCATTCAAGCTTGCCCGCAGGACGGATACGATCGACCGGCTTGTCCACGACCCGCATGTGGCGCAGGCGGTTATCGACCACGCGGCGGCCCACGGAATTCCGGCGGAAGTCGCCTATGAGGCGGCACGGCGATATGCGCGTGAAATTGTTCCGTCCTTTTCGGCGTTGCTTTATTTCGGGGTGGCGACGCGTCTGGCGCGCTGGCTGTCTCGGTCGCTTTATCGTGTGCGCGTGACGGGAGAGGATGCGGCGCTGTCGGGGATCGATCCCAAAGCCACGGTGGTCTTCGTACTCAACCACCGCTCCAACATGGATTACGTCCTCGTCACGTGGCTGGCTGCGCGGCAGACGGCGCTTGCCTATGCCGTGGGCGAATGGGCGCGGCGCTGGCCGCTGCGACCGCTGATCCGCGCCATGGGTGGATATTTCGTGCGCCGGCGGGATCTCAATCCGCTCTACCGCCGGGTGCTGGCGCGCTACGTTCAGATCGCCACCGAAAACGGGGTGACGCAGGCGGTCTTTCCGGAAGGACGGCTCAGCCGGGACGGCAAGTTCCAGCCGCCCAAGCTCGGCATCCTCAGCTATATCCTCGCCGGTCATGATCTTGAGGCGGCGCGCGATGTCGTCTTCGTTCCCGTCGCGCTGAACTACGAACGCGTGCTTGAGGATCGCGTCCTGATCGCCGCCGACAAGGCCTCCGGCCACTCGTTCCGGCTTCGCTGGTGGATGGTGGCGCGGTATCTCTGGCGGCATCTGCAACTCCGACTGACGGGCCGTTTCACGCGCTTCGGCTACGCTGCCGTATCCTTCGGTCGTCCCCTCTCGCTTCACCGATTTCTGGCACGAGACGATGCCGATCCCGCGGCCGCTCTCGGCGACGCCTTGATGGAGCGCATTGAAGAAGTGCTGCCGGTCCTGCCGCTTCCGCTTGTCTGCGAGGCGCTGGTGCAGGGGGCGCGGGACGTGCCGGCCGTTGCCGGCCACCTCGAGCGCCGGATGCGTCACTGGCGCGCGAACAGGAATCATCCGCAGCATTTCACGACGCGCAATGCGCGGCATGCGGCCGTCGTCGCGCTGCGAATGCTGGAGGTGCGACGCGCGCTCAGCCTCGACGGCGACGACATTGCGGTATCGGCGACCTGGCTACCGGTCGTGGAATATTACGCCCGGACCTTGCCACAGGACCTCTCCGAGCGCTCATGACGCGCTGAATTCCGAGGGCACAGATCGCTGGAGTGGCAATTTCGCGCCATTCCGTAACGTCACAGCACTTTGTTAAGGAAGAATTAACCCGAGGAAACCTTTCATTAACCGAATCAAGGCGAACGTCCTGCTGTTTCAAACCTTCAGGAGGACATCCACATGATTCGCTATCTTCACGGTTCCGCTCTGCATCGTCATGCCGACCTCGCCGCTTCCATGTTCGTCGATCGCGCCACGCAATTCCGCGACAGGATGAAGTGGGATGTGAAAGTCGATGCGCTTGGATGGGAGACGGACCAATACGACGTACTCGACCCGATATATGTCATCGCTGAGGATGCAGCCGGTCGCCACGCCGGGTCGATGCGCTTTCTGCCGACGACCGGGCGCACCATGCTCGACGAGATCTTTCCGCATCTCAAAGGTGGCCGCACAATCCGGTCGCCCCTGATCTGGGAATGCACCCGTTTCTGCCTTTCGCCCGGCGCGGGCGCGGATGTGGCGCGCCTGATGCTTGTCGGCGCGCAGGAACTCGGCCTCACGATGGGGTTCAGCCATTCCGTCGGGGTGTTCGACCGGCCGATGGTCCGCGTCTATCGCCGCCTCGGCTGGGAGCCCGAGGTTCTCGGAAGCCAAGACGGCATTTCGGCGGGCATTTGGCAGCTGTCGCGCGATGTCCAGGATAAGCTCTGCGAAGCGGCCGGTCTGCACCCGCGCCTGTCGCGCCATTGGTGCGAGACGGCGCTTGCCGACCTGGAGCGGACGGTTGCTCTTCCGATCGGCGCCTGATGGGTCCAGAAGGGGGGCGATGTCCGAAGCCCCCCTTCTCTCCGCCGACCAGGCCCAGGCTTGGGATCGCATCGCCGAGATCCTTTCGGAAAGCGGCGTGAATCTTTCCGACGGCATCGCCGCCCCGCGCGAGGACGAGGAAAGCCGCGTCCTCGCCGTCACGGGCAAGGCGGGATCGGGCAAGACGCTCCTGCTTGCGGAACTGGTGAAGTCGCTTCGGGATGCCGGCCTCGACCTCGTCTCCGGCGATTACGAGCGCAAGCGGCGCGACCGCAGGACGCTGGCCGTTCTGGCGCCGACGAACAAGGCGGCGTCCGTTCTGCGCGCGCGCGGCGTTCCGGCCACGACGATCCACCGCATCATCTACACGCCCGTCTACGACCCCGAATACGAGCGCATCGCCGAATGGCTGGCAGGCGATGCCGACCGGCCGACCATCGAAGCGCTGAGCGACGAGGCGCTCGACCGTGCCAAACGGGTCTATGACGAAACCTCGTCCGTGCCCGGCGCACTGGCGGCCGCGGGGCTGCGGGGTTCGGACTTCATCACCGGGTGGAAGCGCCGGGATGCGCCGCTCGACATCGGCTTCGTGGACGAGTCCTCGATGCTCGACGACAAGCAATACGAGGATCTGCGCGAGATCTTCCCCACCCTGATCCTGTTCGGCGATCCCGCGCAACTTGCGCCCGTGAACCAGTCGGGGCGGATGGTCTTCGACCGCTTTTCGGGCGACGACCATCTGCATCTGGACCGCGTCCACCGGCAGGAGGCGGGCAACCCGATCCTCGACCTCGCCCATGCGCTCGGCGATCCGGCTCTGGGCTTTCAGGAATTCGAGGAGATGGTTTCGGAAGCCGCGGCGCGCGACGACCGCGTTCAGATGGCCGCCCGCGTCGACAGCGATCTGATGGCCCGGTCTCCGGTTCTCGTCTGGCGCAACGCGACGCGCATCCGCCTGATCCGGGCCTTTCGCGGCGCGCATGGCGCGGATGACACGCATCTTCTTCCGGGTGAGCCGCTGATCTGCGACGGGCTCGAATTGCCGCTCAAGCATCGCAAGCGCCGCATCGACCTCGAGGCGCGCGGGCTCATCAAGGGGGCACAGGTCGTCTACCTCGGACCCGGACGCAAGCCCGGCTTCTCCAAGCTTCACGTCCTCGGCGCGCCCGAGCCGGAGCTTTCGGTATCGTCCATCGTCAAGATCGAGCACCCGGACGAGGAGGAGCCCTTCCTGCCCTTCGCCGCGCATATGGGTGCGGCCTTCCTCCACGGTGCGGCCGTCACGATCCACAAGGCTCAGGGGTCGCAGTGGGATACCGTGCAGGTATTCGCGCCCGACCTCTATGCCGCCTCGCGCGCGGGGCGGGTCGAGGCGGGGCAGCAATTGTGGAAACGGCTGGCCTACGTGGCGATTACGCGGGCGGTGACGCGGATGATCTGGGTGAAACGCTACGCATTGGCGCGTCCGGTCGGAACGCTCGATACGTCGGACCTGAAGGCGGAGCCGGCGCCCTTGTCCCTGGAGAGCACCTCCGACGCGGACTGATCGATCCACCCGCGTCGCGGTCCGCCGATCCTCAGACCCGGATCCAGCGGAACAAAGCGGAGGCGCCCCAACCCGCAACGATCGCGATGGCCAGCGACAGGATGCCGTAGATCAATGGCCACTCATGAGCGAGCGTGTAGATCCACCGCTCCAACCCGACCTTTTGGACGAAGATCGAGGTGTAGAAGCTGTCGATCACGTCTCCGTCGCGGGTCAGGAAGATGCGGGTGTCGTAATTGCCCTCGGTAAGATTCGAAGGAAGCTCGATCGTCGTCGAGAACAGCGTCTGCCCCCGTATCTCCACCGCCTGTTCCGCTTCTCCGTAAACTCCGGTGGCGGTGTTGACGCGGATCAGCGCCTCCAGAAACTCGAAATCGCCGCCGATCATCCGACCCAATCCGGGCCCCCCGAGCGCACGCGGCGTCGTGATCCCGTACCGAAGATCGGCATCCCGGCTCAGCGCACGGTCCAGCGGGGCGGAGGAGGCGACGGCATAGAAACTGGGCGCCCGACGCACCTCGGCCGCATCGGTATTCACCCAGATGCCGAAGCGCCGCTCCTTGCGCCGAACGGTCACGTCCTCGCGGGGACCGGCCACGGTGACGATCACGGCGAGATCGCTGTTCTCGGGGATCGGCGCCTCGCGCCTTATGGCGCCGTAGACGAGGATCTCGGAGCCGCTGAAACTCGTGGAGATGGAGATACGGTCCTGGCTCAGATCGGCCACGATGTCCTCGGCCTGCGCGGGCAGGGCGAGCGCCAGCAGGAGAAGCGCCGCGCGGATCATCCGTGCCCGTCCACATCGACCGAATAAAGCTCCGCCGGCTGCAAGAGCAGGTCGAGCGCGAGTTTGCCGCAGACCACCAGCACCATGAGCGCGAGCAGAATGCGCAGCTGCTCCGCCTTCAGCCGCGTCCCAAGCCGCGCGCCGACCTGCGCCCCGATCACCCCGCCCACCAGCAAGAGCACGGCCAGCATCATGTCCACCGTGTAATTTGTCGTCGCATGCAGCAGCGTGGCAAAGCCCGTGACGAAGATGATCTGGAACAGCGACGTGCCGACCACGACCTTCGTGGGCATTCCCAGAAGGTAGATCATGGCGGGCACCATGATGAACCCGCCACCCACGCCCATGATCGCGGCGAGGATGCCGACGAACAGACCGACGAACAGGGGCGGAATGACCGAAATATAGAGGCCCGAGGTCCGGAACTTCATTTTCAGCGGCAGGGCGTGGATCCAGCCGCGCTGCCGCCGCTGGGTCCGCTGAACCGGGCCGGTCGCGCGCGAGCGCCGGATCGCGCCGAGGCTCTCGATGAACATCAGGCCGCCGATCACGCCGAGAAAGATGACGTAGCACAGCCGCACCAGCAGATCGACCTGACCCGCATCGCGCAGGATGGCAAAGACCTGCACGCCGAGCGCCGCCCCCACGAGGCCGCCGATCAGCAGCACGACCCCCATTCGCAGGTCCACCGTCCGGCGCCGCAGATGCGCCAGCACGCCCGAGAAGGACGAGGCGACGATCTGGTTGGCCTCGGTCGCGACGGCCACGGCCGGCGGGATGCCGATCATGAACAGAAGCGGCGTCATCAGGAACCCGCCGCCGACGCCGAACATGCCCGACAGCACGCCGACCAGACCGCCCAGTCCGAGAAGCAGGAAGGCGTTCACCGAAACCTCGGCGATCGGCAGGTAGATCTGCATGGGCGCAAACCTCGTTATGTGAACAACTCCGTCGTGGCCGTCACACGCGCCCGTGTCAAACCCTCGTGCAAGATCCAGCCCGCGCTTGTCGGAGCGGGCCGGGCCGCGCATCCTGTCGTCGAGGGGGCGGGAGGTGGACATGCAGGTGGATTATGTGATCGCCGGCGGCGGCACGGCGGGTTGCGTGATGGCGGCGCGGCTGTCGGAGGATCCGGGGGTGACGGTCCTGCTGCTGGAGGCGGGCGCGCGTGGGCGCAACCCGCTGTTGCAGGTTCCTGCAGGGCTGGCCGAGGCGCTCGGAAACCGGGTGGCGGATTGGGATTTCTCGACCGTTGCGCAACAGGCGCTTAACGGGCGGCGCCTTCGCTGGCCCCGGGGTCGGGTTCTGGGCGGCTCCTCGGGGATCAACGCGATGTGTTACGCGCGCGCCGACCTCAGCGATTACGATGCTTGGGGTCATGGTTGGAGCGGGGCCGAGGCGCTGCATCTCTTCAAGGCGGCCGAAACCCATTCGGAGGGACGGTCGCAATGGCATGGCGATGCGGGCCCGCTGCGCGTCACTCGGCCCGTCTGGCATCATCCGGCCACGGCGCGGTTCCTTGAGGCGGGTGTGCAGGCCGGGCACCGGCCGGTCGTTGATTTTGCCGCGCCCGATCATGACGGCATCGGTCGGTTCGATACGACGACGCATCGCGGGCTGAGGTGCTCCGTCGCGCGGGCCTATCTTTCGCGTGCGGTTCTGGCGCGGCCGAACCTGAACGTGCGGACTGGTGCGCAGGTTGCGCGGATCCTGTTCGACGGATCACGTGCCGCGGGCGTGGTGCTTGTGGACGGAACCGAGATCACCGCGGTTCGCGAGGTGATCCTGAGTGCGGGAGCGGTCAAGACGCCGCAGATGCTGATGCTGTCGGGTGTGGGCCCGGCGAGCCATCTGCGTGAGCACGGGATCGGATTGGTGCGGGACGTGCCGGGTGTCGGCGCGAACCTTCAGGACCATCTCGACATCGGCTGCATGATCCTGACCCGTCCCGGCAGCGCCATCGGCTATGCGCCCGGCTTTATCGCGCAGGCGCTGGCCGCGCCTTGGGCCTGGCTCCGGGGACGGACCGGTCTGCTGGCCTCCAACCTTGCCGAGGGTTGTGGCTTCGCGCGGTCGCGCCCGGATCTGTCGAAACCAGACATCCAGTTCCACTTCCTGCCGGCCTTGGGCGAAAACCACGGCCAGACGCGCAACTGGGGCCGTACGGGCGTGTCGCTGCATGCCTGTGCCCTTTACCCGAAGTCGCGGGGCACAATCCGGCTGGCCTCGAGCGACCCGGAGGCGAAACCCGTGATCGACCCGCGCTATCTGTCGGTGGAGGCGGATATTCTTCCGCTGATCGCGGGCGCACGCATGGCGGCGGAGATCCTGTCACAGGCCGCCTTCGACGACATCCGCCTGCGCTGGCACCGGCCCGAAGCGGTGCCGGAGACCGATGCCGAGTGGGAGGCCGAAATCCGTGCGCGGGCGGAGACGATTTACCATCCCGTCGGCACGGCCGCGATCGGCGACGTGACCGATGGAGAGGGCCGCGTGGTCGGGCTGGAGGGCCTGCGTGTGGTCGATGCGTCGCTCATGCCGCTGATCGTCGGCGGCAACACGAATGCCCCGGTCGTGATGATGGCCGAGCGGATCGCGCGGCGGATGCGGGCGGTTCGCTAGCCGGTCAGGCGAGGAACCGCGTCAGCACCCGCTCCAGCTTGGCCGCCCCAAAAGGTGCCATCGCCTTCGTGTGCTCGTGGCTGATCGCCTCGTCCGACAGACCGGCGGCCATGTTGGTGATCGTCGAGATCGCCGCGGCCCTCAGCCCGAGGAAGCGGGCGAGGATGATCTCCGGCACGGTGGACATGCCGACGGCGTCGGCGCCGAGGGTTCGGATCGCGCGGATCTCGGCGGGCGTCTCGAAGGACGGGCCGGAATACCACGCATAGACGCCCTCGTTCAGCTCCACCTCCTCGGCGGCGGCGGCCTCGCCGAGACCCTGCCGCAGGGCCGGATCGTAAGCGTCGCCCATCGGCACGAAACGGCGCTCGGACGGCTCACCGATCAGCGGGTTGAGACCGGAGAAGTTGATATGGTCCGACAGCAGCATCAGCGACCCCGTCGGCATGTCGGCGCGCAGGGAGCCGGCGGCGTTGGTGGCGATCAGAGCCTCGGCCCCCAGATCGGCCAGTACCTCCAGCGGCAGGCGCATCGCATCGGCCCGCCCGCTTTCGTAATAGTGCGACCGCCCGCCGAACACCGCGACACGTGTGCCGCCAAGCTGGCCCAGAACCAGTTTCGGAGCATGGCCGGAGACGCCGGCATGGGGGAATCCGGGCAGATCGTCGTAGGGAATCGCCACGCCGTCGACCCGATCGGCCAGCGCGGCCAGACCGGAGCCGAGGATCAGGCCGTATTGCGGCGGCTCGCTTCCCGCGCGGTTACGGATGCGCGCGACGAGATCAGCGTTCTTTGACATAGGGCTTTCCTCCGGCGCGGGGCGGGATCGCACGGCCGACGAAGCCCGCAAGGATCACCACCGTCAGGATGTAGGGCAGGGCCTGCATGAACTGCGTCGGAATATCGACGCCGAACAGGTCGAGCGATTGATAGCGGTTGCCGAAGGCGTCCAGCAATCCGAACAGGAAAGTCGCGCCCAATGCGTACCACGGACGCCATTTCGCAAAGATCAGGGCCGCCAATGCGATGAAGCCGCGGCCTGCGGACATCTCCTTGACGAAGCCCGCCGAGAGCGCGGTGGCGAGATAGGCGCCCGCAAAGCCGCAGAGAACCCCGCAGATCATCACCGCCGCATAGCGTAGGCCCACGACGGAGACGCCTGCCGTGTCGACCGCTGCCGGATTCTCGCCAACCGCCCGCAGGCGCAGGCCGAAGCGCGTGCGGTAGAGGACCCACCACGTCAGGGGGACACAGAGCAGGCCGAAATAGACCAGGATTGAATGCCCCGAGAGCAGATCGGAGTAGATCGGACCGATCACAGGCATGCCGCGTATGGCGTCGGCGAAGGGCAGGGTGATTTCGGCGAACCGCGCGCCGCCCATCAGTGACGGAGTCCGACCGCCCAGCCCGAACCACGCCTCTCCGACCACGACGGTGATGCCGGAGGCGAGGAAGTTGATCGCGACCCCGGAGATCAGCTGATTGCCGCGGAAGGTGATGGAGGCGAGGCCGTGGATCGCCGAAAGCATCAGCGACGCGACGATACCCGCGAGGAGACCCAGCCAGACATTCCCGGTATAGAAGGCGAAGGCGGCCGACAGGAAGGCGGAGGCGAGGATCTTGCCCTCCAGCCCGATGTCGAAGATGCCCGCCCGCTCCGAGAACAGACCGGCAAGGCAGGCGAAGAGGAGCGGCGTGGCGAGGCGCAGCGCGGAGTCGAGGATCTGAATGATGCCGAGGAAATCCATGTCAGGTCCTTTCGGTCGCGAAGTTGCCGCGCGCGGTCCGTGTCCAGCCGCCGGAGCGCGAAGGCGTCATCCGTGCCGCGGCGGAAAGCAAAATGCGGTCTTTCTGGCACCCGAACGAGATTGCCATGCCAAGGATCGGACAGGCGACGGCGACGTTTGGCCGGAAGGGGGAAAGATCGTTCACGGCTCGGCCTTGCCACGCTCGGGGTGGCCGCCCGGCTCCAGCGGGGTTGTCGGCTCGGGGGAGGCAGGACGGCGACGGGTGGTGGCGAAGAGGTTCTCGATCGGGCTCCGCACCATGTTGTCGAGCGCCCCGGTGAAGAGGATCACCAAAGCCTGGATCACGAGGATGATTTCCCGCGTCATGCCGTTCACCTCGAAGGTCAGCTCACCTCCGCCCTGATAGAGCGCGCCGAACAGCAATGCGGCGAGGAAGACGCCGACCGGGTGGGAGCGGCCCATCAGCGCCACCGCGATACCGACGAAGCCCGCACCCTGTACCGGGTCGATCACCAGACGCTCGGCCTCGCCCATCACGGCGTTGACCGCCATCAAGCCGATCAGGCCGCCGGAGAGCAGCATCGAGACCATGGTGATCCGCGTGGGAGAGATGCCGGCATAGAGCGCCGCCGGCTCCGAATGGCCGAAGGCGCGGATCTCGTAGCCCAGACGGGTGCGCCAGATCAGCAGCCAGACGAAGATGCAGGCCGCGATGGCGAGGAAGAACGACACGTTGAGAGGCGTGGAGCGGCTGAACCCCAGCCACGGCGCGATTTCGTAGGCGCTGGGCAGGTGCACGGCCTCGGCGAAGCGTGCCGTCTCGGGCGAGCCGCCGGCGCCGGGCACCAGGAGCACGCGCGACAGAAGGTACACCATGAGCGCCGAGGCGATGAAGTTGAACATGATCGTCGTGATGACGATGTGGCTGCCGCGTGTGGCCTGCAGGTAGGCGGGGATCGCGGCCCAGGCCGCACCGAAGAACGCCGCCCCCACGCTCGCCGCCAGCATGGCGATCGTCCAATGCGGCCACGGCACGTAGAGCAGCACGAGCGCGACGCCGAGGCCGCCCAGGGCCGCCTGTCCCTCGCCGCCGATATTGAACAGCCGCGCGTGGAACGCGACCGCGACACCAAGGCCGGTGAAGATGAAATTCGTCGTGTAGAACAGCGTGTAACCCCAGCCATAGGCCGAGCCCACCGACCCGTTGACGAGGATGTAGAGCGCCTCGAACGGATCCTTTCCGATAAGTGCGACGACGATGCCCGACACGAACAGCGCCAGCGCGAGGTTGATGAACGGCACGAGGGCCACATCGGCCCATTTCGGCATGACACTGTCGGTCATGCGGCCGCCTCGCCGGTCATTCCCGCCATCAGGAGGCCCAGTTCGCCCTGATCGGTTTCCGACGGCAGGCGCTCCCCTATGATGCGGCCGTCGAACATGACGGCGATGCGGTCCGAGAGGGCCATGATCTCGTCGAGCTCGACCGAGACGAGCAGGATCGCCTTGCCCTGATCGCGCAGCGCGACGATCTGCTCGTGGATGAACTCGATCGCACCGATGTCCACGCCGCGCGTCGGCTGCCCGATCAGCAGCAGGTCGGGGTTCCGCTCGATCTCGCGGGCGAGCACGATCTTCTGCTGATTGCCGCCGGAGAAGTTCTTGGCCGCGAGGTTCGGATCGGGCGGACGGACGTCGAACCGCTCCATCTTGGCGGCGCAGTCGGCCCTGAGCGCGGCGTTGTCCATGAAGATGCCCGAATTGAACCGCGCGTCGTGGTGATAGCCGAAGCCGACATTTTCCCATGCGCGGTAATCCATGATCAGGCCCTCGCGCTGGCGGTCTTCGGGGACGTGAGCAATGCCGCGCGCGCGCCGCGTGCGGGCGTCGGAGGCCGTGCCGGTCAGGTCGATCGTCTGATCGTTCAACCGGATCGTTCCGGTGCCGTTCGCATAGCCGCCAAGAACCTCCAGAAGCTCGGATTGGCCGTTGCCCGCGACGCCGGCCACGCCGAGGATTTCGCCGGCATGGATCCGCAGGTCGATGCCCTTGAGCCGCTCGACGCCCTGCACGTCGGTCACGCGCAGGTTCTTGACTTCCAGCACCGCCTTGCCGGGGCGCGCGGGCGCCTTGTCGACGCGCAGAAGGACCTTGCGGCCGACCATCAGTTCGGCCAACTCTTCCGGTGAGGTGTCGGCGGTTTGAACCGTGGCCGTCATTTCGCCGCGGCGCATCACCGAGACGGTATCGGTGATCTCCATGACCTCGCGCAGCTTGTGGGTGATCAGAATGATCGTCTTCCCCTCGTCGCGCAGACCGCGGAGGATCCGGAACAGATGGTCCGCCTCGGCGGGGGTGAGAACGCCCGTCGGCTCGTCGAGGATCAGGATGTCGGCCTCGCGGTAGAGGGCCTTGAGGATCTCCACGCGCTGCTGCTGGCCCACGCCGAGATCCTCGATCACCGCTTCGGGATCGACGTCCATCTCGTAATCGTCGGCAAGCTGGCGCAGCAATTTGCGCGCCTTGGCCAGCGACGGACGCAGCAGGCGGCCCTCCTCGGCGCCCAGAACGACGTTTTCGAGCACCGTGAAATTTTCCACCAGCTTGAAATGCTGGAAGACCATGCCGATGCCCGCGTCGATGGCGGCCTGACTGTCGGGGATCTCGGTCCGCTTGCCGCCGATCATGATCTCGCCGGCATCGGCCTTGTAGAACCCGTAGAGAATCGACATCAGCGTCGACTTGCCCGCGCCGTTCTCGCCGATGATGCCGTGGATCGTGCCGCGCCGGACCCGCAGTGCGATATCCTTGTTCGCCCGGACCGGTCCGAACGATTTGGAGATGCCGCGCAATTCGATCGCGAGGTCCGGATCGGGGGGCGTCCCGGCCGCGGTCATTCGCTCTCCACGAAGCCGGTTACGCGCGACAGACCGTCCGGCCCGGCGGTGCCGACGAAGGTCAGCATGGCGAAGGGAGTGCCGTCGCGGTCGAGCCGGGCGCGGGTCATCGCGGTCGCATGCGTGACCTGCGGCGCACCGATCGGCAGCAGCACGGCATTCGGCAGGTTCTGCCGGAAGATCGTGAGGAAATCCGCCATGCCGTCCGCGCCATCGAAGGGACTGGGCGCGTTGGGATCTTCATAGGTGAACGAGGCCCCGAGGGCCTCGTTCAGAATTGCCACGCGAGCCTCTGCATCGGCTTCGTTCCAAGCCGACAGCAGCTTGAGCAGCATTTCGCCCGCGCCGTCCGCCATCAGAGATCCACCGGGCAGGAATTGTCGGACAGATAGTCGTGGACCTGAATCTCGCCCGCCACGATCGCATCGCTCGCTTCTTCGACGACGGCGATCATCTCTTCGGTGATGAGATCGGCGTTGTTCTCGTCCATCGCGTACGCCACGCCCTCGTTCTCGAGGCCCATCACGGTGATGCCGGTCTCGAGTTCGCCCGCCGCGCTGGCGGTGAAGGCGTCGTAGACGGCGTTGTCCACGCGCTTGACCATGGAGGTCAGGACGGAGCCCGGATGCAGGTGGTTCTGGTTGCTGTCGACGCCGATCGACAGGATGCCTTCGTCGGCGGCGGCCTGCAGTACCCCGATCCCGGTGCCACCCGCGGCCGCGAAGACCACGTCGGAGCCCTGGCTGATCTGCGAGCGGGTCAGTTCGGCACCCTTGACCGGGTCGTTCCAGGCGGCCGGGGTCGTGCCGGTCATGTTGACGATGACATTGGCGTCGGGGTTCACCGCCTTGACGCCTTGGGCATAGCCGCAGGCGAACTTGGAGATGAGCGGCACGTCCATGCCGCCGATAAACGACACGGTACCTGTCTCGGACGCCATGCCCGCCATCATGCCCACGAGGTAGGAGCCTTCGTGCTCGGAGAAGACGACCGACTTCACGTTCGGCTGCTCGACCACCATGTCGACGATCACGAAATCGGTTTCGGGATAATCGGGAGCCACGGCCTCGAGCGTGGAGGCATTGGCGAAGCCCAGCACGACGACCGGGTTCGCGCCCCGCTCGGCCATGCGGCGCATGGTCTGCTCGCGCTGCGCCTCGTTGGCGAGTTCGATTTCGGCATATTCGCCGCCCGTATCCTCGACCCAGCGCTGCGCACCGACATAGGCGCTTTCGTTGAAGGACTTGTCGAACTTGCCGCCGAGGTCGATGATCAGCCCCGGCTCGGAATCCTGCGCGGCGGCGAGGCCCGCGCTCAACGCGAGCGTCGCGGCGGCGCCCATGAGGGTTCTGGTGATGGTCATGGCTCTCTCCCGTGATGCGGTCCGGTTCGGGCATCGACCCGTCCGACCGCGTTTGATGGCAGAGATAAGGCCGCAGGCGTATGCGAAGGTCAACCGTTCCCGATGCCCTGACCTGTCGTCACAGCGTCTTGCGCAGGATCAGGGCGTCCTTGCCCGCATAGTAGCCGGGCCGGCGACCGGCCGCATGCCAGCCGGAGGAGGCATAGAGCGCGCGGGCAGGCTGGTTGTCCTCGGCCACCTCCAGAAAAGCTTCTCGGGCACCGTTGGCGCACGCCGCCGTCTCGAATGCGGCAAGAAGTGTGCGTCCGCATCCGCGCCCGCGATGATCGGGGTGGACGATCAGCGTCAGAAGCTCCGCCTCGTCAAGGGTAACGCGCCCGAGAATCGCCCCGTTTGGCGTCGCGTTCAGGAACGTTGCCGGGTCGGAGAGAAGCGCAGCGAAGCCGGCCTCCGACCACCGCGCGGCGCCCGTGAAGCTTGTCGCATGAAGTCGCGCCAGAGCTTCGGGCGTCACGGCAGGATCTTGGGCGGCGAGTCGGCGGCCGGAGCGGCATCGGCGGCACGCAGATAGAGCGGCGCAGGGCGGGGGCGGCCGGGCGCGGCATGCCGCGCCGCGATGCGCGCGATGGCGGGGGCAAGATCGGGGGCGGGGATCGTCTGCCGGCCTGTGGCCGCGGCGACCGTCTCGGCCGCCGGACCCGTCAACGGTGCCATCCAATCATCGGGTAACAGATCGGGTGCGCCGAGACGGATGTCGTCGCCGCGCGCGAAATGAACCTGCCCCCGGGGCGCGTGAAGGCAGACAACCGCATCGCGGCCGTCCGCATAGGCCTCCGGCAGGCTCACCCCTTCTGACGGTATGCTCAACCCGAGGGCCAGGCCGCGCGCGGCGGCCACGGCGATGCGGATGCCGGTGAAATTGCCCGGACCCGTCCCCACCCCCAAGGCGGCAAGCTGGCCCCAGGTCACACCCGCCTCCGCCAGAACGTCTTCGAGCAGCGGCATCAACCTTTCGGCCTGCCCCTTCGTCATCGGCTCGAGACGCTGGACCAGAACCCGGTCGCCCGACACAAGAGCGGCCGCGCAATGCGCGGCCGACGTATCGAAGCCCAAGGTGAGCCGATCAGATGCCGCCACGGTCACAGACCGACAGGGCGGACCTCGACCACCTCGGGGATGTAATGGCGCAGCAGGTTCTCAATTCCCATCTTCAGCGTCATCGTCGAGGACGGGCAGCCGGCGCAGGCGCCCTTCATCTGCAGGTAGACGACCCCGCGGTCGAAGCCGTGGAAGGTGATGTCGCCCCCGTCCTGAGCGACGGCGGGACGAACCCGCGTGTCCAGAAGCTCGGTGATCTGGCCCACAACGGCGGCGTCGGCCTCGTCGTGATTGGCGGCATGCTGGGTCTGCGCCTCGCCTTCCATGACCGGCTCGCCGGACTGGAAGTGCTCCATGATCGCGCCGAGGATGGCCGGTTTGACGTGGTCCCATTCGGTCCCGTCATCCTTGGTGACGGTGACGAAGTCGTTGCCGAAGAATACGGCCGTCACACCCGGAATTGCGAAGAGACGCCGCGCGAGCGGAGACTTCGCGCCGGTGTCGGCGGTGGGGAAATCCGCCGTGCCCGCGTCGAGCACAGTCTGGCCAGGCAGAAACTTCAGCGTGGCGGGGTTTGGCGTCGTTTCGGTCTGGATGAACATGGGCGCACCTCCGGGGTCAGAGCCCCTATGTGCGTGCTCTGGGCGACCGTGTCAATGTTTCTGGAACGATTCTAAAGTCGAGCGTGGATTACTTTGGTCCGACATGCCGAGGTTTGGCAAGCGGTGGATGTTCCTGCGGAGGAGGGAGCGCTGGGGAGGATGAGTCTCAAGAGAATTCGAACTGCGCCCGCCGACATCTTGTCCTGCCAAGTTCCTGCTCAATGGGCGCGGAACAGGGGTAGTCCGTGTCGGATGTCAAAAGGCGTGACCGACGCGTCGATTGCAGAGGCGAAGACTCGGGACCTTGCGAGACCGCCACATGCCGGACCCGGTGGTAGGTGGCAGTGTCTCGGCGCTCCTGCTCTCCGGAGTATCAAAGCTGATGAACAGGTTTTTGGCCTCGGCGCGGTCAAGCGGCGCGGATCCCGTAAGACGTATGGTACTGTACCCTCAGGTCTGGAAATTCGCTTGAGACGCGGGGCGTGAGCTCGTGCTGGGGCGCCCTTCAGCACGAGCTGCCCATTCTGATATTCCATGGAGTTGCAACACAACCATGGAGAAGAACGAATGAACAGGCGGAAGGATACGGCGCTTGAGGCGGTCTTGGAACAGTTGATCGAGCACGGGCCCGGCGAGATCGCATCGGTGTTCGCGCGGGCTTTCGAGCTGGCGATGCAGATCGAACGGGAGCGGTTTCTCGGCGCGAGCCATTATGAGCGCACGCCCGAGCGTCACGGCTATGCCAACGGCTACAAACCCAAGCGGATCGACACGCCTGCGGGCACGGTGAGCGTGCAGGTGCCCAAGACTGCCGGGCATGGGGAAGAGCCGTTCTATCCGCAATCC
>NZ_CYPR01000098.1 GCF_001408515.1 Jannaschia seosinensis
CCATCGCCGCCGGCTGCGCACTTCAAACCCGATGGAGCGATCCGTCCAGCAGGAGCTCAAGCGGCGCACCGTAAAGGTCAGGGTCTTTCCCAGCGACGACGCTCTGCTGCGACTGGTCAGCGCCGTCCTCGTAGAGATCGACGAGAAATGGGCCTCCGAGACCAAGGCCTACATCAAATGGGAATGCCAGGATGCATGACCCGCTCTCAGCAGAATTTCCAGACCGCAGGTTGCTCTATCGCGCCGGCTGCATGCTGGTGCGCCCGGACGACGGTGCTGTCGATCATATGAAGCCGGTCGGGCGGGTGATCCAGCTCTCCCGCAGCCTCGTTGAGCGCCTCCAGGATCGTCTCCCACAGACCTGCCAGCGTCCAACGGCGGAACTGGCGGTAGACCGACGACCACTTGCCGAACTCCTCGGGCAGGTCGCGCCAAGGGCTTCCCGTCCGGGCGATCCAGAACACCCCGTCTAGCACCCGCCGGTGATCGGCTCCCTGCCGACCGTTTCGGGCACGTACCCCCCGGATGATCGGCTCGAAGAACGCCCACTCCGCGTTCGACATCAGACCCCGCGCCATCGCGTCACTCCCCCCGACCAAAATCAGGCAGCGTGAATCACGCCGAAAGCGCTACGGGAAAGGTTTTGTCAACACGGCCTAGCACCATGAAATCCCTCCCAATGAACATCATCCAGGTGACCCATTTAAGCCTCACTTGGCCGGAAGCCATAGCTGTCTGGCTTCTTCGTCTTGCAGGAGAGAAGCAACACGTGATTGCGGCCAAGTTCGGGATAAACGTCGGCAGAATTTCTGATGTGTTGACCGAGAAAACTCACGTTGGCTCGAAATGAGCAGCGCAAATCTCGCGATTGCGTTAAAAAATTGGGGGCGACACCGTCGCCCCCATTCAATTCAATCATTCCGCCGGAATTGCACCGGCTTCCTCGGTCAGCGGCGCGGGCAGGTGGATCAGCATCTCCTTCGGGCAGACCTGAAGGAAATTCCCCCGCTCGCGTTCCCAATCCGCCAGAATGGTCCGCGCCTTCCGGGAACCGGTCTCGGCGGCGTGCCTCTCGATCAGGTCGAGGATTTGCGCCTCCCAATGCGCGACGGTGACGGGGCAGGTCACGAGCGTCTCCATGTTCATCAGCGGTGCCGAAGCCCCCTCAGGATCATAGAGATAGGCCATGCCCCCCGTCATGCCGGCACCGAAGTTGGCCCCGATTGCGCCGAGGATCACGGCGACGCCGCCGGTCATGTACTCGCAGCCATTCGAGCCGCAGCCCTCGATCACGACACGCGCACCGGAGTTTCGGACCGCGAACCGCTCTCCCGCACAGCCGGCGGCGAAGAGATAGCCGTCCGTCGCACCATAGAGCACGGTATTCCCGATGATCGTGTTCTCATCCGCCTTCAGCGGCGAGCCCATGGGCGGACGGACGACGATCGTGCCGCCCGAAAGGCCCTTGCCGACGTAGTCGTTCGCATCGCCCGACACCTCGATCTTCAGGCCCGGCGCCGCGAAGGCGCCCAGCGACTGACCGGCGGAGCCCTGAAGCTTCACCGTCAGGTGATCGGGCTGCAGCCTGTTGCGCATCCCGAACTTCGACACGATGTGGCTCGACACCCGCGTGCCGACCGTCCGGTGGGTATTCTGCACGGCATAGGAGAGCTGCATCTTCTCCCCGTCTTCGAGGAAACGCTGCGCATCCTTGACGATCAGCGCATCGAGCGTGTCGGAGACCGTGTTGCGCGGCTTGTCGCGGTCGTAGGCGATCCGATCCGTGCCATCCACCGTGATGAGCAGCGGGTTGAGGTCGAGGTCGTCGAGATGCGCCGAGCCGCGCGACACCTGCGTCAGCAGATCCGCCCGCCCGATCACCTCGTCGAGCGACCGCGCCCCGATTTCCGCCAGCACCTCGCGCACCTCCTGGGCGTAGAAAGTGATGAGGTTGACGACCTTCTCGGCCGTGCCGGTAAACTTCTCGCGCAGGCGCGGGTCCTGTGTGCACACGCCGACGGGGCAGGTGTTCGACTGGCATTGCCGCACCATGATGCAGCCCATGGCGATCAGCGCGGCGGTGCCGATGCCATATTCCTCGGCCCCCATCATCGCGGCCATGACAATATCGCGTCCCGTGCGCAAACCGCCATCCGTGCGCAGGGTCACGCGCGACCGCAGGTGGTTCATCGCCAGAACCTGATGCGCCTCCGTCAGACCCATTTCCCATGGCAGGCCCGCGTATTTGATCGACGTGGCGGGCGAAGCGCCGGTGCCGCCGTTATGACCCGAGATCAGGATCACGTCGGCCTTTGCCTTGGCGACACCGGCGGCAATCGTGCCAACGCCCGAGGAGGCCACGAGCTTCACCGTCACCTTGGCGCGCGGGTTGATCTGCTTGAGGTCGTAGATCAGCTGCGCCAGATCCTCGATCGAATAGATGTCGTGGTGTGGCGGCGGCGAGATCAGCGTCACACCCGGCGTCGAATGCCGAAGCCGTGCGATCAGTTCGGTGACCTTCATGCCCGGAAGCTGTCCGCCTTCGCCGGGCTTTGCGCCCTGCGCGACCTTGATCTCCAACTCCTCGCAGGTGTTCAGGTATTCGGCTGTCACGCCGAAGCGCCCTGAGGCCACTTGCTTGATCTTGGCGGACGGGTTGTCGCCATTGCCCTCGGGCACGAAATGCGCCGGATCCTCGCCTCCTTCGCCGGAATCCGACTTCGCGCCGATCCGGTTCATCGCCACGTTCAGAAGCTTGTGCGCCTCCGGGCTCAGCGCGCCCAACGACATCCCCGGCGTCACGAAGCGCTTGCGGATGGCGGTGATGCTTTCGACCTCCTCCAGCGGGATCGGGTTGCCCTTGGGCTTGATCGCCAGAAGGTCGCGCAGATGGATCGGCGGGTTCGCCCGCATCGCGTTCGAGAACTGCTTCCACAACTCATAGGAGCCACGGTCGCAGGCAGCCTGCAGCATGTGCATCGTCTGCGCTTCCCAAGCATGCTTCTCGCCCGAGCGCCGCGCCTTGTAGAAGCCGCCGATTGGCAGGACGTTTGACGTTCCCCGCCGCCAGCCGGCCGTGTGCACGGCTTCGAGCTTCTTCTGCAAGCCGCTGATCCCGATGCCCGAGATCCGCGACAGCATGCCGGGGAAATACTCGGCCACCATCGCGCGGCTGAGGCCGACGGCCTCGAAGTTCAGGCCGCCGCGATAGGATGAGATCACCGAGATGCCCATCTTCGCCATGATCTTGAGCAGGCCCGCATCGATGGCCTGCCGGTAACGCGCCACCGCTTCGTCGAGCGAACAATCGAGCAATCCCTTGGCGATCCGGTCGGCAAGGCTGTCCTGCGCGAGATAGGGGTTCACCGTCGTCGCCCCGCACCCGATCAGGACCGCGAAATAATGCGGGTCGATGCACTCGGCGGAGCGGATGTTGATCGAGCAGAAGGTCCGGAGCCCCTTGCGCGTCAGCCACGAATGCACCGCGCTCGTGGCGAGGATCATCGGCATCGCCACCTTGTCCTCGTCCTGCATCCGGTCGGTCAGCACGATGTGCCCCGCACCCGACCGTACGGCATCCTCGGCCTCGGCGCGGATCCGCTCCAGCCCGGCCTGAAGCGCACCGGCCGCACCGCCCGCGGGGAAGGTGCAGTCGATCGTGACGACCGAATCCTCCATGTGCTCGAACATCGCCTGGAACTGCGCATTGCCCACGAACGGGCTGTCGAGCATCAGGATCTCGGTCTGCTTGGAGCTTTCCTCCAGCACGTTCTTGAGGTTGCCGAACCGGGTCTTGAGGCTCATCACCCGGAATTCGCGCAAACTGTCGATCGGCGGGTTCGTCACCTGACTGAAGCTCTGGCGGAAGAAGTGGCTCAGCGGCCGGTACTTCTCCGACAGGACGGCCGCGGGCGTGTCGTCGCCCATCGAGGCCAGCGTTTCCTTGCCGTCCTCGGCCATCGGCGCGAGGATCTGTTCCAGTTCCTCGACCGAGTAGCCGGCGGCGACCTGCCGCGACCGCAGCGCCGCTCCCTCGTGAAGCGCGGTCTCGGCAACGCCCTTCGTCACCTCCTCCAAGTCGGTGATCTTTTGGACCCACTCGCCGAAGGGCCGCTCGCCCGACAGCTTGTCCTTGAGTTCGGTGTCGTGGAAGAGCTTCCCCTCCTCCATGTCAACCGCGATCATCTGTCCGGGGCCAAGCGCGCCCTTTTCGACGACGCGGCTTTCGTCCACCGGGACCATTCCGGCCTCGGAGCCGGCGATCAACAGGCCGTCGCCCGACACGACGTAGCGCATCGGCCGCAGTCCGTTGCGGTCGAGCCCCGCGCAAACCCAGCGGCCGTCCGTCATGGCTAGCGCCGCCGGGCCGTCCCAAGGCTCCATCACCGAGTTGCAGTAGGAATACATGTCGCGCCACGCTTCGGGCAGCTCGACCGCCTGCCGCGACCAGCTTTCGGGCACCAGCATCGTCTTGGCCATCGGAGCCGACCGGCCCGCGCGGACCAGCACCTCGAACACCGAGTCGAGTGCGGCGGAATCCGAGGCCCCCTGCGGCACGATCGGCTTGATGTCGTCGGCCTGGTCGCCGAAGAACCCGCTCGCCATCCGGATCTCGTGGCTGCGCATCCAGTTCACGTTGCCCTTGAGCGTGTTGATCTCGCCGTTATGCGCAAGCATGCGGAACGGCTGCGCCAGCCACCATTGCGGGAAGGTGTTGGTCGAATAACGCTGATGGTAGATCGCGAAGGCGCTCTCGAACCGCGCATCCTGCAGGTCGGGATAGAAGTCGGCCACGTCCTGCGCCAGCATCATCCCCTTGTAGATCACGCCGCGGTTGGACAGCGACGCGAGATAGAGGCCCGGCACCTGCGCGGCGATGGCGGCCTTCTCGATGCGGCGGCGGATGACGTAGAGTTCGCGCTCGAACGCCTCCTCGTGAAGCCCCTTCGCATCGTGGATCAGAATCTGCTCGATCTCGGGCCGCGTCGCGTTCGCCTTGTCGCCCAGACACCCGACATTCACCGGGACATGGCGCCACCCGTAAATGGCGTGGCCCATCCGCAGAACTTCGGTCTCGACAATCGTGCGGCAAACTTCCTGCGCCCCGAAATCGTTGCGGGGCAGGAAGACCTGCCCCACCGCGATGCGACGGTCGGTGTGCGGCTCATGGCCGGTCCGCCGGATCTGGTCATGGAAGAACTCGACGGGGATCTGCACGTGGATACCTGCGCCGTCGCCGGTCTTGCCGTCGGCATCGACAGCGCCGCGGTGCCACACCGCCTTGAGCGCCTCGATCCCGGCCTCGACCACACGACGCGACCGCTTGCCCGCGATATCGACGACCAGCCCAACGCCGCAGGAGGCGTGTTCGCTCTCTTCGCGGTAAAGGCTCGTCGCGCCCAGGTTGGCGCGGCGGCCGGCTTCGTCACGGTCGAACTCGGTGAACCAATGCGTCATGATCCGTCTCCATCCGGTAAGGACCCCAGCGTCAGCCAATAGGCCTCTGCCGGCGGAATGTTGAACAGGCCGGCCTCGTCCAGACGGACGGCCCTGCGGTATTCATCGAGCCCCTCGCCGAAGGCGACGCGGTCGAAGGGCGTCTCATGCTCGGAGATGCAGCCCGCCACCGCCGCCTCGTCGAAGGGCGCATGCGGCACCAGCGGCAAATCCGCGCCGTCGCCGATCATCTGCACGTGCAGGATCGTCCGGTCCGGCTCCACCGGCTCGCCCAGAAGCTCCGACAGCATGTCTGTCCGCCCCACCGTGATCAGCACGTCGGGGAGGTCCTCGGGGCCGGGACAGCGAAAGCCGTCGCCGATGTTCTGAGCGGCGGCGGGGGTAGCAGTCAGCAGGGCCAGCAGGGAAAGCGTACGTAGCGTCATGTCGTGTCCTTTCATGCGAAAGGATCCCAACGAAGACCGTGCTCGTTCGGTCCCGGGCGCATGCGGTGCGTGAAGGCTTTGGTCAAATCCCTCACTCCGCGGCGATGGGGGCCGCGCCCGCGGCGACCCGGTCGAGGATCGCCTCGGCCGCCTCGCGCCCGTCGCGGATCGCCCAGACCACCAGCGACGCACCGCGAACGATGTCGCCCACCGCATAAACACCCGGCAGCGGCGTCTCGTGCGTGCGGAAATCGGCCTTGATCGTTCCCCACCGCGTCACTTCGAGTTCGGGCTTGTTCCACAGCGTCGGCAATTCCTCGGGCTCGAACCCCAGCGCCTTGATCACGAGGTCGGCCTCCTCGACGTAATCGGCCCCCTCGATCACCTCGGGCTTCGAGCGTCCGGTCGCGTCGGCCTCGCCCAGACGCATGCGCTGCACGTGGACGCCGCTGACGGCGACGCCACCGCCGAGAGAGGCGGCCTGCGTTCCGGCAAATCCCGCCGGCGCGGTAAGCCAGACGAACTCCACGCCCTCCTCCTCGGCATTGGCAACCTCGCGCTGGGAGCCGGGCATGTTCGACTTGTCGCGGCGATAAAGGCATTTCACGCTGGTCGCGCCCTGCCGGATGGCGGTGCGTACGCAATCCATCGCCGTGTCCCCGCCGCCGATCACAACGACGCGCTTGCCCTTGGCGTTCAACTCGCCGCTGTCGAACTCGGGAACCTCGTCACCGAAATACTTCTTCGACGAGGCCGTCAGGTAATCGATGGCCCGGACGATGCCCTGCGCGTCATGGTTCTCGCCGCCCAGCTCCCGCGACTTGTAGACGCCGGTGGCCACGATGACCGCGTCATGCGCGGCGCGGATCTCGTCGAAGGTGATGTCGCGCCCGACCTCGCATCCGAGCCGGAAGGTCACGCCGCCATCGGCGAGCTGCGCGTTGCGGCGGGTGACGACTTCCTTCTCCAGCTTGAAGCCGGGGATGCCGTAGCTCATCAGGCCGCCCGCGCGGTCATAGCGGTCATAGACCGTCACCTGCACGCCGGCACGACGCAGCATGTCGGCCGCGGCCAGCCCGCCGGGACCCGCGCCGATGATGCCCACGCTTTCCGGTCGCTCCTCATGCGGCGCGATCGACGGCACCCAGCCGTTATCGAAGGCGGTGTCGGTGATGTACTTCTCCACCGCGCCGATCGTCACGGTCCCGTGACCCGATTTCTCGATGACGCAATTGCCCTCGCAGAGCCGGTCCTGCGGGCAGATCCGACCGCAGATTTCCGGGAAGGTGTTGGTCAGTTGGCTGATGTCGTAGGCCTCGCGCAGCCGGCCCTCGGCGGTCAGGCGCAGCCAGTCGGGGATGTTGTTGTGCAGCGGGCAATGCGACTGGCAATAGGGCACACCGCATTGCGAACAGCGCGCTGATTGCTCTGCCGCCCGCTCGGCGGCGAATTCGCGATAGATCTCTCCGAAGTCGTCCTTGCGGTCGAGCGCCTCACGCTTTTCGGGCGTCTGTCGCGCTACGGTTACAAAACGGAGCATTTTGTTCGTCGCCATCTCGTACCCCTTTTTCGGAGAATCTGAACGCGGCGCCGAAGGACGCCACAATCACCACAAGGGCCCCATACGCCAGCTTCAAACAGGATAAAAGGCAGCTTTGCTGACCTAATTTCGCTTTCTCGGGCTGTTGGGATCGTCTGTGGTGCCTGAAACACGAAATATTGGGTCCGAAACGGCCTCAAGGGTCGGCTTTCTCTCCGACCACGCATGGCACACAAGGCTCAAAACGGACGAATCACATGGCCCTCTGGAACCTCATCCTTCTCGCGCTGATCCAGGGAGTTACGGAATTCCTGCCGATCTCGTCATCGGGACATCTTATCCTTCTTCCCAGCCTCACCGGCATGGAGGATCAGGGGACCGCGCTCGACATCGCGCTTCATCTCGGCACGCTCGGGGCGGTCGTGATGTACTTCTGGAGCGACGTCACCCGTGCGGCGCGCGGGACGGGCGGTCTCTTCCGCCGCCGTTTCGGCCCGGACGAGCGTCTTGCCGCGGCGCTCGCCGTCGCTACGGTCCCCATCATCCTCGCCGGATTCGTGCTGCAATTCACCATCGGCGCCGCGGCGTTCCGATCCGTGGCGCTGATCGGGTGGGCGACGATCGGCTTCGGGCTTCTGCTTTGGTGGTTCGACCGGCGCGGTCCGTCCGAAGCCGGCATCGGCGACTGGACGCTCTCCGCCGCGCTGAAGCTCGGCCTCTGGCAGGCGCTGGCGCTCATCCCCGGCACGTCGCGGTCGGGCATCTGCATCACCGGCGCCCGCGCGATGGGATTCGTGCGCGAGGACGCGGCGCGGATCTCGATGCTGATGTCCATCCCGACGATCTTCGCTTCGGCTGCGCTCCTTGCGGCCGACGTCGCGGCCGACGCATCCGGCACGCTGCTGCGCGATGCGCTCATCGCAGCCGTGATGGCCTTCTTCGCGGCGCTGGCCGCCCTCGCCCTGATGATGCGACTCCTCAAATCGGTCGATTTCACGCCCTACGTCATCTACCGTCTGATCCTCGGGGCGGGCCTGTTGCTCTGGGCCTACGGCTAGGACGGCACCCGCGAGGCGGCCCAGCGGACGGGCGGCATGTCGATCTTGAGCAGCCCCGTCGCCCGCCCCGCCACAAGCACCGCCCATGCGCCGAAGACGTTGGCCATTACCGCCGCGCCGAGAATGCCGGTATAGCCGAACAGCGTCACGCCCAGCCACGCAAGCGGTACGTAAACCGCCAGCACCCGGGCGAGCGACAGCGTCATCGCATGCCCGGCTTTCGAGATCGCGTTGAGCGAGGCGTTTCCGGTGACGAGCATTCCATAGCCGAAGAGCGACCAGCCGACGATGCGCAGATAGGATTTCGCCGCGGCCGTACTGTCGTCGCTCGCCCCGAAGGCCTGCGCGATGGGACCGGCGAAAAATGACAGCGTCAACGCGATGAGGAGCCCGTAGCCCAACGAGAAGAGCAGGCATAGCCGAAGCCCTTCCCGCGAGCGGTCCTTCCTGTCGGCGCCCCAGTTCTGGCCCACGACCGGTCCGATCCCCGCGGAGAGCGCAAGAAAGGGCACGCAGATCAGCGACTGAACCCGTGTCGCCGCACCGAACCCGCCGACATAGTCGCTCCCTACCGTCGCAACCGCCGCCGTCACCAGGGCCATGCCGGCGGGCCGGATCGCGTTCGAGGTGGCCGCCGGCCCGCCCACACCGCCGATTGCCTTGGCGTTTCGCATGAAGTCCCGCAGGGGCGCTTCGCAGGGTTGCAGGATGCCGTCCTTGAGCGCGAGCGCGGCCGCCAGCGCGGCGGCGGTCGCCATGGCGAGGAAGGTTCCCCATGCCGCCCCCGCAATACCCAGTTCCGGAACCGGCCCGAGGCCGAGGATCAGGACCGGCGTCGACGCCACGTTCACCACCGCCGAAGCGACCATGATCGCCGCCGACCAGAACCCGTTGCCATGCGCCCGGAAGATGGCGTTGATCAGCATCATCGTCACGAGGAACGGAAAGGCGAGGCACCAGATCGGCGTGTAGCGCAAAGCCGCCTCGAGAACCTTCTCGTCCGCCCCGAGAAGCCCCAGAAGCGGCTTGTCCAGCAGCCAGAACAGCAGGGCCGCGAGCGATGCGAAGCACAGCCCGAGCGCCAGCGCATGCAGCCCTCGCCGCGTGACGTCGTCATGCCCGTCGCGCCGGCCGAGCGCTTGGCTGATAACCGCGCTCGCACCCGCCGACAGACCGATCGACAGCGACATGATGGCCGTCGTCACCGGATAGATAAAGCCGACCGCCGCCAGCGCCTCGGGCGAGACCTTGGCCAGAAAATAGGCGTCGACGATCCCGGTCGAGACCACCGCGAGGATCCCGAACATCATCGGCCCCGCGACCGCCACGAGATTGCGCCAGACGGGACCCTCCGTCAGATCGCGCCCATTTCCAGCCATATTCGTCCCCCAAACCCTGAGGGTGGAGGACTTAGCGCGAACGCGGCCCTCGGTCAGCCTTTAGATTCCGGGCGCTGCGCTGGATGTCGGAATACTGGCCCGACGGCCGGAACCGCCAGAGATAGCCCGGCAGGATGGCCTCCATCGCCGTGGGTGAGATGCCGAAGGCTTCGAAGCCCGTGGCCGTGTCGCCCACGACGTTGTCGCGCGCGAGATTGCGCACCTGATCGCGCGTGAGCATCCCGTTACTCACGATGCCGAACGTCGCCCGCTGCCCGAGATCCAGCGCACCGGCCAGAAGCCTGGCGGCAAAGAACGGAACCGGCAGGATCAGGGCGCGGCGGCGGATTACCCGCAGCATCGTCGCCATCAACTCGCGGAAGGTCTCCACGTCCGGCCCGCCCAGCTCGTAGATGCCGCCGGGCACGCGGCCATGCACCGCGACCTCGGCGGCGGCCGCCACGTCGTCGACGAAGACCGGCTGAAACCGGGTGTTCGCGCCGACCACGGGCACCACCGGAAAGAACCGCGCCATGCCGGCGAAGCGGTTGAAGAACTCGTCCTCTGCGCCGAACATGATCGACGGGCGCAGGATCACGGCATCGGGCATGTGCTCGAGGAGACCGGCCTCACCCTCGGCCTTGGTGCGGGCATAGTCGCTGTCGCTGGCGGAGTCTGCGCCGATCGCGCTGATCTGCACCATGCGCTCGCAGCCCTCGGCGGCGGCCAGTCGCGCAATCCGCGCGGCGCCCTCGGCCTGCACCGCGCCGAACTTGTTGGCGCCCGACTCCGCGAGGATGCCGACGCAGTTCACCACCGCGTCGGCGCCCGACAGGGCCGCGGCCACGGATTGATCGCTTCGGATGTTGGCGAAGACCGGCTCGACCTGTCCGACCGCTCCGTACATCCGTACGAAATGCGCCTCGTACGGGCGACGCACCGCCACCCGAACGCGCCAGCCTGCTTTCGCCAGACGCTGTGCGACATAGCGGCCGAGAAAGCCGGAGCCGCCGAATATGGTGACGAGCTTCTGCATGGGTCGCGCTCCTTGCCGGGCGGTTAGATCACGTGTCCGGATAGCCGCCGCACACCCGCGCGACAAGTGCGCGGATCGACACGTACGATTTTCCGGTCAGGCCGATTGACACCGCCCGAGGCCGGAGATACCCACCGCCCACCGTGATTGCCCAGGTGGCGGAATTGGTAGACGCGCTGGCTTCAGGTGCCAGTTCCCGCAAGGGAGTGGAGGTTCGAGTCCTCTCCTGGGCACCACGGTCAACCCCTAAAATCCAAGAACGCTTGGTTTTCAGGGGTTGGACGCGTCTTTTTCTCAAAAACTGCCCCACAAACTGCCCCACGCCGAGATGCGGCCCCTGCTGTGGCATCCTCTGCGCACTCGCTCTCGTCCGCTCACACCCGATTTCTGCGTAGATCGCGATGAACCGAATTCCCCTCCATCATTGATCTGGAGGGCTGGTTGCCGTGGATGTCGAAGTGGAAAGGTTAAAGGCCGCACGCAAAGTCCTGGTCCGAATTGTGCAGACCAGACAGGACGGAGCGAAGTTCCTCCCGGTAATTATTGCACTTGAACGCAAGATCACTGCCATGACGGATCTCTGCGACGACTTGGCGCGTATCATGAGCGAGGGCGCATGAGGGCCGCTGTCCTATCTGTGCGCCAGGGTAATAGCAGCCCATCATGGGGACTCCTTCATGATCCTCAGGGGTCGGATCAAGCCGCACTGTGGCGCGGCCCGCGTCGGCCTTGAGCGAGGAGTCGGTGCCAAGATAGCGTTGGCCTCCAAACCGGTCAGCCAGGAGGTGGCGCGAGCGACCCAGTCAGGCGTGATGTGCGTCGACGAGCCGTAGGGCCCGCCGACCTCGCCGATAAAGCCTTTTTCTGCGACGAGCTGATCGTTAATTGTTCCGTCCCGGATGATCACCTTTCCCCGCGACGATCCGCGCTCTTCATGGCAAGATCGGTTCTGAGGGACCTTCGAGACGGGGCACGACCATGCTGATACATCTTCACAAGCAGGCCACGACCACGCCGAAGGTGCGGGCGGCGATCCAGGCGAGCACGGAGCCTGCTCCGGTCCTGGCCGAGCGCTTCGGCATAACGGAGCAGACCGTTTACAAGTGGCGCAAGCGCGACAGCGTCGCAGATCGCAGCCACACGCCGCACAGTCTCCAGACGACGCTGACACACCACCGCAGGAGGCCGTCGCGGTGGCCCTGCGAAAGGCGCTGCTGGTGTCGCTGGATGATCTGCTGGCGGTTGTGCGGGAGTTCCTGAACCCGAACGCCTCGCGCTCGGGGCTGGACCGCTGCCTGCGCCGGCATGGCGTGGGGAACCTGCGCGACCTGAAGACCAAGGCGG
>NZ_CYPR01000099.1 GCF_001408515.1 Jannaschia seosinensis
CGCTGCCAGTTCCATCTCGCGCGCAACGCCATTCATCACGCTCCGAACGTCGAGAGCCGCAAGCGCATCGGAGCTGAGCTGCGCACCGTGTGGAATGCCAGCACGCTCGCCAAGGCAGAAACGGCCTTGGCAGAGATCGTCGCCAGCTATCGCACCTCTGCGCCGAAGCTGGCCGCATGGCTGGAGGAAAACGCGCCCGAGGGGCTCGCGGTCTTCACGCTGCCCGAGCACCATCGCCGCCGGCTGCGCACTTCAAACCCGATGGAGCGATCCGTCCAGCAGGAGCTCAAGCGGCGCACCGTAAAGGTCAGGGTCTTTCCCAGCGACGACGCTCTGCTGCGACTGGTCAGCGCCGTCCTCGTAGAGATCGACGAGAAATGGGCCTCCGAGACCAAGGCCTACATCAAATGGGAATGCCAGGATGCATGACCCGCTCTCAGCAGAATTTCCAGACCGCAGGTTGCTCTATCCCCAAAGGCAGTGGTCCGACAAGGCAATCGCGCGAACAACACCTGCCTTGCTCGGTCTCTACAGCCTCATCTCGCTGTGGGCCTGCGATCTGCTGAGCACGACCAGCACGCCCTATGCCGCAGCATGGTATCGCAAGACCAATCTCACCTTCACCGACGCCATCGGTTCGGTGCGTCTGGCCCTCTGGGCAGGAGAGGTTTTCCAACACTCTCCGCCGGACCGGGAACCGCAAGAAATCCCGCCCGACCGCCTCGTGCGCATGGCCGAAGCACTTTGCTTCGCCGCATAATGTACAAAGTCGAGCTGAGGGGATCTCCGCGCTCCGGGCCGGGGGGCACCGGGTGATCACCTTCGACAACCGCGATTCCGGTCGGTCGTCGCGGATCGACGGCCCGACGCCGACGGTCTGGCAGAAGCTGCGCGGGCAGGCGCCGCAAGGGGCCTACGACCTCGGCGACATGGCCGAAGACGCGGTCGCGCTGCTGGATCACCTGCGGATCAAACGGGCGCATGTCGTCGGCATGTCGATGGGCGGCATGATCGGTCAGGTCGTCGCGGCGCGCTATCCCGAGCGGACCAGGACGCTGACCTCGATCTTCTCGACGACCGGGGCGCGCAAATTCGGACAGCCGTCGTTCTGGGCCATGGTGCAATTCGCCAAACCGCCCGCGACGACGCGAAACGCCTATGTGGCGCGCAATCTCCAGATGCTCGGCCTCATCGGCGGGGCGGGGTTCCCTTCAGACCGGGAGGCGAACCGGGCGCTCTTCGCCCGCGCCTGGGATCGTGGTGCGCCGGATCTTCATATGGCGATGTCGCGACAGATCGGCGCAATCTATGCCTCCGGCGATCGCACGGCCGAGGTCGCGACGATCCGCGTGCCGACCCTCGTGATCCACGGCGACCGCGACCCGTTGGTCGCCCCATCGGGCGGGGAGGCCACCGCGAAGGCGATCCGGGGGGCGCGGCACGTATCCGTTCCGGGGATGGGCCACGAGATATCGCCGTCGCTTGCGCCGCACCTCGCGGACCTGATCCTTGGGCATGTGGGGGATCGGTCTGGAGGGATGGGTTCCAGTGGTCGTGCCGCCGAGGATTGATTGTACTGCGACGTCCTCAGGAGCCTTTCCCGTCACTCGTCCGGCGCAGCCGACCCGCTTTTGTCGGGAACGCAGGCAGGACCGGACACAAACGCGCGGCTGGGAGCCGCCGAACTCGTCGCATATCGTAATTTGCTGCAAAGGCCGAGGGTGACCTTTCTGTGGTGGAGAAGCCCAATGAACTCGGTGGGTTACCGGTGAAAGAAGTCACCGCATCTGCCTGTGAAGCGGTTCCATGTCGTTCGAAAGCGGCGGGGCCGATTTCGATACGGAACCAAAGAACCGAGGGGTGGAGAGCACTCGTTCCCTGTCCTCTCCTCTACGTTGGCACCAGGATTTTTGCCCGTCAGGAAAACTCCTTCCAGAAGGCTGGCACGAGCAGCACGTAGACGGTCAGCATCTCGAGCCGGCCTGCGTACATGCCGAAGGCGAGCAGCCACTTGGCTCCATCCGGCAAGGTGGCGAAGTTGCCGGCCGGCCCGATGATATCCCCGACGCCGGGGCCGACATTCGCCACGGCCGTCAGGGCGCCGCTGAACGAGGTCGTCATGTCGAGGCCGAAAAAGCCGAGCGCGACCGCGAGCCCCATCACCGTTGCCCCGTAGAAGGCAAAGAACGTCATCACCCCGCCCATGACGTCCCGATCGACGGTCCGGCCCTCGTAGCGGACGGGGAATATGCCGTGGGGCTGATGGATGCGCTTGATTTGCGTGCGTGTGCTCCGCACGAACAAAATCCACCGCATCATCTTGGCTCCGCCGGAGGTGGACCCGGTGCAGCCGCCCATCGCGGTCAGGCAGGCGAAGGCCGCGGCGGCGAAAGGTCCCCAGGTTGTGTAATCCGTCGTCGCGTAGCCGGTCGTCGTCACCACGGAGACCACGTTGAAGGCGACGAGGCGCAGCGTCTCGAGGACCGGGGTCCCGCCCGTCACGATGCGCCAGCCGGTCAGGGCGAGGATCACGGCGACCAGCATGACGACCAGCGCCCGGACCTGCTCGCTGCGCACCACGCCGCGGTTCAGCGACCGGATATACCACGCGAAGGGGAGCGCGCCGGCAAGCATGAACAGCGTCGCCATCCATTGGAGATAGGCACTGTCGAACAATCCGAAGGAGGAATCCGAGGTGGAATAGCCGCCTGTCGAGACCGTCGTGAGGGCGTGCGCGATCGCCTCGAACTCCGTCATGCCGCCGGAGAAGTAGACGAGGGTGCACAGAAAGGTCAGGGCGAGATAGATCCAGATCGTGGCGGCGGCGAAGCGTGCCGCGCTGGCCACCGCCTTCTCTCCCTTCTCCGAGCTTTCGGTCCGGAAAAGCTGCATCCCGCCGACCCGCATGATCGGCAGCAGCGCGATGCCGGCGACGATGAAGCCGACGCCACCGATCCACTGGAGCAAGGCGCGCCACAGCAAAATGCCATGCTCCGTCCCGTCGAGACCGGTCATCACCGTCGAACCGGTCGTGGTGATGCCGGACATCGCCTCGAAGAAGGCGTTCGTGAACGACAGGTCCCAGAGCCACAGGGGAAGCGCGCCGGCCAAGGCGGCCGTGATCCATGTGGTGCCGGTCAGAAGGAAGGAGTGAAGACGGTTCAGGCCTCCGCGCCGGTTCATGGTGCTGATGCAGATGCATCCACCGATCATCAGCGTCAGCATTCCCGATTCCAGGAAAATGGCCCGGGTCGCGGGGAACAGCAACGCGTCAAACCCCATGAGAACAGCCAGGCCGATCAGCAGCAGACCATTGACGAAGGCAACGAAGGGCATCGACAGCTCACGTTTGTCCGGCGTCCCGGAGCCGGTATCCGGTTCGGTGCCGGGTTTGACCGGATCTGCCGCGTCGTCTCCGGGCTCGGTGCGAAGCTGGCGGATGAGGACGCGCAGATACTCCCTGCCCACCGACGGGACAAGCCTCTGCGCCGCTGGAACGCCGCCCGCGGTTTGCATCCCGGATCAGGAGGCGCAACAGCTCTGGATCGGTTCAACCGCCCGGCCGCGGGATTCGACCGCCCGTTCCGGGGGCGGAAGGAGATAGAGCAACCTGCGGTCTGGAAATTCTGCTGAGAGCGGGTCATGCATCCTGGCATTCCCATTTGATGTAGGCCTTGGTCTCGGAGGCCCATTTCTCGTCGATCTCTACGAGGACGGCGCTGACCAGTCGCAGCAGAGCGTCGTCGCTGGGAAAGACCCTGACCTTTACGGTGCGCCGCTTGAGCTCCTGCTGGACGGATCGCTCCATCGGGTTTGAAGTGCGCAGCCGGCGGCGATGGTGCTCGGGCAGCGTGAAGACCGCGAGCCCCTCGGGCGCGTTTTCCTCCAGCCATGCGGCCAGCTTCGGCGCAGAGGTGCGATAGCTGGCGACGATCTCTGCCAAGGCCGTTTCTGCCTTGGCGAGCGTGCTGGCATTCCACACGGTGCGCAGCTCAGCTCCGATGCGCTTGCGGCTCTCGACGTTCGGAGCGTGATGAATGGCGTTGCGCGCGAGATGGAACTGGCAGCG
>NZ_CYPR01000100.1 GCF_001408515.1 Jannaschia seosinensis
TGTCTTCCCGGCAAAGACCGCGGCCAACGCACGGCGCTTCCTGCGCGATCTGGAGCGCGCCTGCCCGATCCGCATCCGCACCATTCTCACCGACAATGGCAAGGAGTTCACCGACCGCCTTTTCGGCCTGCGCAAGCGGACTGCCACGGGAGAGCACGCGTTCGACGCGCTTTGCGCCGCCCTCGACATCGACCACCGCCTGACCCCGCCGAAGTCGCCGCAGACCAACGGAATGGTCGAGCGCTTCAACGGCCGGATCGAAGAGGTCCTGCAGAGCCACCATTTCCGATCAGGCGAGGACCTGGAGACCACGCTCCACCGATACGTCTGGCTCTACAACCAGCAGCTCCCGCAATCAGCGTTGGCCAGCAAGGCGCCCTTGCAGGCCATGAAGGACTGGCACAAAATCAAGCCAGAGCTGTTCAAGAAACAGCCATACTACCTTCTTGGATGTGACAGCGCCAGTGGCGCACCACTTCCTCGGTGATCGGGGCGCGGTCCATGATCTCGGCCACTTCACCCATGTCGAAATCCGACGCGGTCTTGCGCACCGCCTTGAGCTTGTCCTGCACGCCCAAATCGATGACGAAGGTGCGGGGCGGCACCAGATGACCCGAGGCGATCAGCTCGCCCAGCCGCACCTGGCCGGCGACATTGTCGAAGACCGCGCGCAGCCCCTTCCTGTCGCCGCGGTTCGGGGTGGCCGTGACCCCGAAGATCCGGGCATCGGGGTTGGCACCGCGGACGCGGTCGATGATGCGACGGTAACTGTCGGCGACGGCATGATGCGCCTCGTCGATGACCAGCAGGTCCAGCTTCGGCATGGCGGCCAGGTTGGCCTCGTGTGCCAACGTAGGCACCATGGCGAAGGTCACCTGGCCGCGCCAGGATTTGGTCGTGGCATCCAGCACCGAGGTGGTCACGTCCGGATTGACCCGGGCGAACTTGTTGCGGTTCTGCGCGGTCAGCTCATCACGATGCGCCAGCACGCAGGTCTTGGCGGCGCTGGCGTCGATCAGCTCTCCCGCAACGGCAGAGAGCATGATGGTCTTGCCCGCACCGGTCGGCGCGATGCCGAGCGTGTTGTCGCGGGTGCCGAGCGCAGACAGGCTGCGCTCGACAAAGAGTTTCTGACGCGGACGAAGGCGCATGGCAGTGACCCTCACTCGGCCCAGCTGGGACGGCCGGAAAAGCCGGGGCTGGCAGCAGGAGCCTCCGCGGGCTGCCCGTGCTGCGCTGGTGCGCCGTGGCCCTGCGTCGGCGTCTGCGGCTGGGGTGCCGGCGGTGTTGAATACGGCGCCTGCGTTCCGGCTTGGGGCGCATATTCCGTCCCCGGTGCCATCGGTGCGGTGTCATGGCCCATGAGCTGCGCATAGTCGCGGTGATCGGGCATGACCGCGCTCTTGATTTCGTTGCGCTCTTCTCCGCTCGCGTCCTTGCCGACATCGATGCGGGCGACGAACTCGATCCCGTCGAGATCGGCAAAGCCGCTGATCCGCCGCGCTGCCTGCGCCTGCGCCGAGTTGTCCTTGTCGGAAATCCCGCGCGACGAGTTCAGCATGCCGCGGACCAGGCTGCGCCCCATGTTTGCCCAGTTCGGGCCGTTGGGGCTGTAGAGCCCGATCAGCGACCAGATCTTGCGCTTGGCATAGGGCCCCTCGAGCACCGTGTATTCGGCATCGAGGTAGACCGCGCCGGTGGAGGCCCGCTTGGCATAGCCGCCGGTCCAGCCTTGCGCGGGATCGTCGAACCCGCCCGGGCGGATGGTCAGGCGCACCCTGGCCAGCGTGCCCTTGGGAATGACGTTGCTGTTGGTTTGCGCGTCGTTGAAATCGTTCCAGAGAGACATGTGTCTGGTCCTTTCAGGTCGAGGGATTGGAATTGGGGGTGGCCTGCGCCTTTGGCGGCGTCGGAAGCTGGGGCGCCTGGTAGGTCAGCCGCCGCTCCTCGGGGACGAGCGGGCCGCGGATCTTCTCCATCAGCCGCCCGAGATGGGGCGCCTCGAGCATCTCGAGCCGACCCGAACGGTCCTTGGCCGGATAGCCCCAGGGGTTCAGGGTCTGGCAGACGAAGCCGCGTTGCAGCGTGCCATCCTCGGCCTTGAACTCGGCCATGGTGATGACCTGATCGACGATGCCCGGCAGCTCGAGCCCGGTCTTGGATCCGTCGATCTGCGGTTGGAAAACCCGGCGATTGAAGTCGTCGAGCTTCTCGTCGAGGATCCCAACGAACCAGACATTCTTCGCCCGCGTGTGCTGCAGGTGCGTGAGCCAGGCGATCATCTCGCGACCGTGCAGGCCGTAGGCGCCGCGCACATCGGGCTTGCCGGTCTTCTCGGAATGGGCCTCGGGCTGGCCCTTGCACCATCCGAAGCACAGCCGCCCCGCCACGGTGATCGAGTCAATGAACACCGTGTCGTATTTGACCAGCGCGGCCGGATCGCCGAACTTCGCGCAGACCGCGTCGTAATGGGCCTGGCTGTAGGACTGGTCGGAGCGCAGCGCCGGGTTTGGCCCGCCGATGAACACCGCGAAATCACGGCACTCGGTCCAGGTCCGCGGGCGGATCGCATCCACGCCCAGCCCTTCGACGGCCAGATCCCCGGCCTCGAGATCGAAGAACAGCGTGGTCGCGTTCGTCAGCGTCCAGAGCAGGCTGGTCTTGCCGATCCCCGAGCGGCCGAAGATCACGCCCTTGATGCCGCGGATTTCCGACAGGCGTTCGTCGGCGGTGACGATGGGAAGCGCGCCGGTCATGACAGCACCTCCTGGCGCGTCGGCGCAGCGTCGGTGCCATTGCGGGTCACGGTCGCAAACAGCGCATCCAGCCGGTCGGCCTCGGTCAGGCATTCGATGCCCTTGCGCCGCATGAACCGCCGCGCGTCATCGAGCAGGTCGGGCTCGGCGATCAGGTTCGGAACCGCGACGTATTCCTCGGCGCTCTCCACGAAGTACGACTTCGAGCGCAGATCCTTCACCAGCGGCGCGAAGGCCGCACACACCTCTGCGAAATCCGCCTGAGCCATCCCGTCATCGCGGTTGCGCAGGATGCGCTTGACCTCGGAGATGATGCCGGTGCGCAGCATCCGCAGCGCGCCTTCCTGCCGCGCCTGCGTGCAGGTCAGCGGGAAAGCCGCCTCCATCATGTCATCGGCGATCCTGGGGGCGTTGTTGCCCAGACGGGATGCGTAATCCCGGACGCGTTCGGCAAAAGCCGCTGATCGGCTATCGAGCATCGATCCACTCCTTGATTGTTGTGAAAGCTGTCGACCCCTCGGCGATGGCCCTGGCATCGAGGTCGTGAAACGGGGTGTCCCTGGCCTCGCGCATGCCTTGCCGCGCCAGAGCGAGGTTCTCGTCCGTGGCCCATTCGGCAAAGGCACGGAACGTGCCGGTCACATGCTGCCAGGCCGCTTGCGCCGGCGTCGGCGGGACATAGAGCGGGTTCCGGCGGTTGGGCTTGCGCTGAGGGCGCAGTCCCCGCATGGCGGCATCCGTGACCATCTTGCGCAGGGCGGTGCGGTTCGGTTCCTCGCCACGCTCGAGCCGCTCGTCGAGCGTGCGGCGGACGATGCCCGGGTCGTTTGTTTCGGCATCGCGGAGCTGACGGGCTTCGTGGATCTGGTCGCGGCGCAGGCCGAGATCGGCGGCGGTGGCGGGACGAACATCGTTGGAAACATCAACGATGTCGGTGCGCACCGATCCACTCGCCACCTCGCCACGCGCCTGCGCCGCATCGTATTCGTCGGCAAGACGGCGCTTCGCAGCGGCTTCGATTTCGAGCGCATCGGCCTGGGCACGGTGTGCGGCGGCGATCAGATCGTCATGCGCGGCCTTGGCGCTCTTCATGCGTGCGGCGCGTTTCGCCACGTCATAGGCCAGTCCGGCTGCCTCGCGCGCTTCCAGAACCTCCGCGGCGGTCTTGGCGCCCGACAGCATGGTCGCGGCGCGCTCGATCAGACTCGGCAGGTCTCGGGAAGGGTTCGGGATGTGGGCCAGCGCAGTCATTGCGCGGTCTCGTTCGGCTCGAGCGCAACCTTGAGCGTGCCGGTCTTCACAGTCCGCGCGGGCTCGAAACCGGCACGGATCGCGTCAGGCCATGCTGCGTATTTGCGCTCCGGCACCTTGAACGCGATGTCGACATACTGCGCGGGATCGTCGCCCGCCGCGCGGATGCGCTCGACCATCGCGGCCAGCTGCGCCTGGTCCCAGTCGACGCGCTTGGGCAGATCGGCCACGACGGTATACTCGCCATCGACCAGCCGCACGGTACCGGTGTCCTTGCCACAAGCGCGGCGGGCCTCAGTGGCGCGGGTGGCATACCGCACGTCCAGCGCCGTGTGGAAACGGGCAGTGGCCGTCTTCAGCTGCCTGGCAGCCTGCGTAAGCTCTGCCTGCAGGCATGCCAGCAACTCGACCGGCATCTGCGCCAGCTCGCCAGTCGGCATGTTGAGCATGTCTTCCAAGCTCGAGGTATTCTCGGGAAAAGGCATGGATGTGCCTCCTTGGTCGGCGAGTGGGGTATGGACGGGGAAGCTCATGCGGCCTGCTCGTCGAGGAGCAGCGCGGACAACGACGCAGCGGCGGCTTTCGGCTTCGGACGGGCGATGGCGAGATAGGCGAACCGGTTCGGACCCACGCGCTCCTGCACGAGGTGCACGAGGCCCTGTTCGGCCGCGCGAAACGCGGCATCAGCCAAGCCGCGGACGGCCAGGCGCCGGTCCGCAGGCAGCGTCGAGACCGTCCTGTCCGCATCGACCACAAGAAACCCGCGGTGGTAGATCAGCGCATCACCGTCCTCGGCCTGCGCGACCCAGGCATAGAGGTCGATGTCGGCGATCCGACTGAAAGTGTCTGTGCCCCGCGTGGGCTTGGCCTGTCGGCCCGGTGTGAAACGCGCCATGATCATTGCACCACCCGCAGTGCAGCGCCTTGCGCGGTGCTCTCGCAACGACGAGTACTTTCGTAGGCCTCGACATCGGCCAGCTTGTAGACGACGCGTCCGCCGATCTTCACGAACGCGGGCCCTTCGCCTGTCCAGCGCCAGCGCTCCAACGTACGGGGACTGATCTGCCAGCGCTTCGCGAGCCGCGCCTGGTTCAAGAACTGTTCTGTCATCGACCTCTCCAGTGTGTCTGTGTCTGGAAAGGGGATGCCAGTTTTCGCGTACGGGAACGTCCCACAGGTGGGATGCATCGCACGTTTTTCTAAACTGCTAATTTATCGCAGAAATCTGCCCACCTCGCCCTCGGCGCAGACAAGCGCATACGAGTGCAGACCGGATGCATACCAAACGCAGACAAGCCGAGCGTGCGACCTGCGCCGAGGCTGCGAATCAAAACGCCCGCCAAAGCGGCGGGCGGACATCGGGGGAGATCTGCGTCAGTGGCTCGTGAGCAACCAGATGACGAAACCCGGATCGAGGTGATACCATCCTCGCCGGCCTTCGGTCTTGCGCAACAGCCGCGACCAGTAGGGCTTGCGGCTGAACAGGCTGCTCAGCCGCTGCGAGGCTGACCCCACTGCGTTCAGAATATCGGTGTAATGCTGGTCCGGGGCTCCATCGCGCGTTTGCGCCAGCATGAACTCAAGCGCACGCGCTTGCGGCAGCGTGAATGCGAGCTCCTGCTCGTCGAAGACAAACAGCCTGAAATCGAACGCATTCTGCTGCGCGTCGGGCGCGTTGATCACCTCGCGCTCGAGCGCCTCTGCCCGCTCTCGACGGACCAGGAGGTCGACATGCGAAAAACTGATGCCATCACCGCCGCGCAGCGTCACCATTCTGGCCTCAGGCAGAAAGAGATGGGTGACGATGCCCTCGCCATCGCGGACCAGTCGGAACGCATCGCGCAGCGTCAGGTCTCCAAGCCCGGAAAAGACCGTTTCCTCGACGGGCAGAGATATGCCCAGAAGTTGGTGACGGTCCTCATCAGGCGGCGGTTTGAAGTTGCTTGATCCCGTCCTTGAACTCAATCCCCTGAATGACGTCGGGCAGACGGTTTGGCCCGTTGATCTTCCGCCACTTCTTCTTGGCTGACTTCATGAGTCGGAAGACCATGGCGAGGGCGGTCTTGCGGTTCAGGCAGCCCTTGGTTTTGCGGGTCCGGTTCCTGACCGTGGCGAAGACACTCTCGATCGGGTTCGTGGTCCGAATGTGCTTCCAGTGCTCGGCCGGGAAGTCGTAGAAGGCCAGCAGCTCGTCACGGTCTTTCACCAGCTTGGCCACAGCCTTCTCGTACTTCGCGCCGTAGATTTCGACGAAGAGATCGAAGGCGGCATTCGCCTCCTTCTTCGTCTCGGCCATCCAGAT
>NZ_CYPR01000101.1 GCF_001408515.1 Jannaschia seosinensis
GTCCGCTCCGCCACGCGAATGCCAAAGCGGCGCTCCACCACTGCGCACAGATCAACCCGCCGCCAGCGCACAACTCCGTCCATCTCCGGGTCCGGCCCCGCTTCGACGATCGCCGCCAGCTCGCTCATCTGCTCCGTGCTGAGCATGGGCGTCCGGCCCGGAAGAGGACGATCGATGAGACCCGACAGCCCCTCCGCATTATAGCGATGAACCCAGTCGCGCAGGGTCTGCCGATCCATCCCGCAACTCTCTGCCGCCTCCGTCCGTGTCCGCCCGTCGAGCACGAAGGCCAGCGCAAGCATCCGCCGCGACGCCCTTGCGTCCTTCGCCCGCGCCGCCTCGCGCCGTAGGTCCGCCGCCGACAGCTCCCTACGCGTGATCTCCACCCCCATGCTGATCCTCCCTCACATCCCAGAGAGAGTGAATCAGCAACTGACACACCTGGGAAGCCCTCACAGAGTCAAAGCCTCGGGCCGTTGGTATAAGTGCTCCTCCGACAGGCGCACAATGACCGCCTCGACCTCGGACAGCCTCCAGCGGGAGGAGCTGCCCAGCTTCAACGGCTTCGAAATCGTCTTCTTCTTGATGTCGCGTATATGCTGGCGCGCGACCGCCGGAGGATTTCCACGAGAGTGGCACTGCCGACGAGGGACCCGGGAGCGGGGGAAGTCTTGTGCATGATGCTCTCCTTCTCTCGATGCGGAGGGGAGGTTGGTTCGCTTCGCGGGTGCACAAAAACATTTCAGACCGTCTCGGGCAGAGAAACCCTACATCTCGCGGGCATCTGCAGAAGCTTGTGGTCGACAGTTCGTCCGCGGATCATCGCAGGCGTGGAAACGAGAGCGCGGCACAAGCCGCACGATATTGCCACCCCGGCGCCACCTTAATCGGCTTTCTGCACGCCAGGCTTTGATACCGATTGGGAGGAATTCGCCAAAAACATTGGGAAACTATGGTGGCGGTGCAGGGACTTGAACCCCGGACACGCGGATTATGATTCCGCTGCTCTAACCAACTGAGCTACACCGCCATCGGCGCGGCAGATACGGCGGCGCTCGGGGCGCGTCAAGTCCGCTTGCGCCGCTTTTCACCGCTCTTCTCCCGTGCCACCTTCCGGGCGGGAGGATATGTCATGAAAGATCGATCCGCGACCGGGTGCCGCGCCCTGTCGGACCTGCGCGACCTGCTGGGCCGGGCGCATGTCCTGACCGATGGCGCCACCGACCCCTTCGCCCGCGACTGGACGGGCAAGTGGCGGGCCGATCCGCTTGCCGTCCTGCGTCCCGCCACGACGCAGGAGGTGGCGGAGATTGTCCGGATCGCCGCGCGCCACGACCTGTCCGTCGTGCCGGTCGGCGGAAATACGGGCCTCGTCGGCGGCACCGCGAACACGGGCGCGCTGATGGTTTCGCTGGAGCGTATGTCGGCCATCCGCGAAGTCCGCCCCGAGGCGGGAGTGATGATCGTCGAGGCCGGCGCGATCCTGTCGGACCTGCACGCCGCCGCCGCCGCGCACGACCTCGTCTTCCCGCTCACCTTCGGGGCGCGCGGGTCGGCGCGGGTGGGCGGCTTTCTGTCGACCAATGCGGGCGGTTCCAACGTGGTGCGCTACGGCTCGACGCGGGGCCTCGTACTCGGGCTCGAAGTGGTGCTGGCCGACGGTCGCGTACTCGATCTGATGAGCGAGCTTCGCAAGGACAATTCAGGCTACGACCTGCGCGACCTGTTCATCGGAGCGGAAGGCACGCTGGGCCTGATCACGGCGGCGGTGCTGCGTCTTCTTCCCGCGCCGCATCATCACGCGACGGCGCTGGCGGCGATCCGCGACCTGCCGGCGGCGCTGTCGCTGCTGCGGCGGCTGCAATCGGCCACCGACGGCGCGGTCGAGGCGTTCGAGTACATGCCGCGCACCTACATGCGGGCCCTGGCTCACCACCGTCCCGACCTGCGGCAGCCCTTCGCAATCCACGACCACACCGTGATGATCGACCTCGGCGGCCTGTCGCGCCCCCTCGTGGACACGCTGGAGGAGGTGCTGAGCGAGGCCGTCGAGGCGGGCGAGGTGCACGACGCCACCATCGCCCAGAACGAGACGCAGCGCGCGCGGATCTGGGAGATGCGCGAGGCCGCGGCCGAGATCACCTTCAAGCGCCTGCCCATCGTCGACAACGACGTGGCCCTGCCGCTCGACGGGGTGGCGGCGTTCATCGACCGGATGCACGAAAGGCTGGCGGCGATCGATCCGGCGGCCGAGACCCTGATCGTCGCGCATCTGGGCGACGGGAACGTGCATCTGACGGTCTATCCCGACGACGGTTGCCGGCTCGAGGATATCCGCGAAATGGTCGAGGACGTGACCGTGGGCCTCGGCGGCTCGATCAGCGCGGAGCACGGGATCGGCCTGTCGAAGCTTTCGACGATGACACGGCGCAAGGATCCCGTCGCGCTCGACGTGATGCGGGCGATCAAGATGGCGCTCGACCCGCAGGACCGGATGAACCCGGGCAAGGTCGTTCCGAAAGCCTGAGCTTACGCGTGCAGCAGGATCAGTGTCTTAGCTGGAAATTACCCATGGGTAATCGCCGGGCGGCGCCTAACGGCCGGCGAATTGCGTGAGGGTCAGCCCCGCCGCCATGACGCCCAGCCCCGCCAACCGCAGCGGCGACAGCGGCACGATCCGCGCGCCGAACAGGCCGAAATGGTCGATCGCCGCCGCCGACAGGATCTGGCCCAGAAGCACGAAGAACACCGCGTTTCCGACGCCGAAGACGGGTGCGATCCACGTGACCGACAGGACGTAGAACGCCACCAGCAGCCCGGCCCCGAACAGGTGCCACGGCTGTCCCGCCATCCGCAAAAGCGCGGACGGCCCCGTCACCACGACCGCCAGCGCCGTCACCGCGAAGGCGACCGAAAAGAGCACGAGCGCCGCCGCCGCCGGGCCGCCCACATTCGCCCCGAGCCGTGCATTCAGCGCCGCCAGAACCGGGATCCCGATCCCGGCCGCCAGCATGATCGCCGCATGATGGATCATTTCGTTTCCCCCGCCATCGGGCCGCCCGGCTTCCGCATCGCGCACCGTCCCATCCGGGCAGCGCAACACTGGATCATATCATCCCGGGACGACGGGGCCGAAGTCCTCATCCCAGCACCGAGAAGCTGCTGCCCGGATGGGCCGTCCGGCGCCGCGAGAAATGGCCCAGATCGATCCGGTTGCCCGTATAGGGCAGGTCAAATTGCAGCGGCGCCGCGTCATGATCCCCGCCCGCCTCGCAATAATTGATCAGCGCCGCCATGATTCGCCCCGCGACCGGCGCGTTCTTGAACTGGTTCCCGCTGGTGCCGCAGGCCATGTAGAAGCCCGGCAGCGACGCGCGGTCGTAGATCGGCAGCCAGTCATCCGACACGTCGTAGATGCCGACCGCCCCCGCGACCCGCCCCGGAAGCCCGACCTGCGGGACGCGCATCGCGTAGCGCATCGCCTGCACCTCCGCCTGCGCACCGACCGTGTCGCGGTCGGTGCGGTCCGTCTCGATCCAGTCGGGCGGATCGCGCTCCGCGCCCTGCGTGCCGACCGAGACGCCGCCGCCGACATCGGGCTTGGAATAGACGGCGACATCGGCATCCGAGACGATGATCTCCTGCGCGCCGGCGGGCAGGGCGGCCGGCGGCAGATGCGCCGTCTCCATCCGCTGCGGCCGCGTGCCGACGCCCATATCCCCGGTCACGCCGGCCAGCCGGTTGATCGCCGCCGATCCGGGACCGGCCACGTTGACGACCACATCGGCGCGGATCTCGCGCCCGTCGGCCAGCCGCACGCCCGCGACGCGGTCGTCGCGCAGGATCTCCGCGACGTCGCCCCGCAGGATCCGCGCACCCCCCGCACAGGCGGCCGCCATGAGATTCTGCGCGGCCAGCGCCGGATCGCTGACATAGCCGGCCTCGGGCCAGAACACGCCGCCGCCAATCTCCCCGCCCGTCGGCGCGGCGAATCCGGCGTCATCGGGCCGCTTCGGCGGAAAATAGCCGACGAGGTCCGCCCCGGGCCAGCGGTCCCGGATCGTCGCCGGATCCCATTCCTCGAACGGGATGCCGAGCGCGCGGCCATGGGCCATCTCCCGCGCCAGTCCGTCATTCGTGCCATGCTTGAGCACGAGACAGCCGCATTGCCGGAACCTAGCCAGCGTCGCCCCCGCAGGCAGGCCCAGAAACCCCGCCCAATCCTGCCAATGGCGCGTTCCCTCCCACGCCAGCGCCGTCCCCTCGCGCGTGGAGTAATGCATCCGCACCACCCCCGACGAGGCCGAGGTGGAGCCATGCCCCGCCACCGCGTTCCGGTCCACGCTCGTCACGCGCCACCCCGCCCGCACGAGCGCCAGCGCCGTGGCCGCCCCGATGACGCCGGTTCCGATGATGATCGCCTCTCTCATTGCCGCCACAGAGCACGCCCTTTGGCCTCCCGGCAAGACATGCTACGTTGCGGCAACGGGTTTCGCATGGGGAGCGTGACGATGACCGATTTCTTTCTTCTGGCCGTGGCGGCGATGGCCGTGCTCGTGCTCGTCCGGCTCCTGACGCGGGGCTGGCCGGAAATCGAGGACGAGGAGGAGGCGCGCGAGGAGGTCTGACCCTGCGCCGCCCGGCCCCTCTACCCCAGATGGCGCGCGCCGCGCGCCTGCGCCAGCCGCACCTGCCGCATCCGTTCGCGGAAGCGGGCGCGGTCCTCGGGGCCATATTCCTCTGCGCAAAGGTGGCAAGCGACGCCCGCCTCGTATTCCGGCCGCTGCTTATCCTCGGGCGCAAGCGGCCGCCGGCAGGCCCGGCAGAGCAAATGTCCCGTCGGGCGCAGCCCGTGGCCCACCCCGACCCGTTCGTCGAAGACGAAGCAGCCCCCGCGCCAGAGGCTGTCGGCTTCGGGCACCTCCTCCAGATAGCGCAGGATGCCGCCGTCGAGATGCACGACATCCGTCACGCCTTCGGCTCGCAGAAGGGCCGTCGCCTTCTCGCAGCGGATCCCGCCGGTGCAGAACATCGCCACCCGCTTGCCCGCCAGCCGGTCGGCGTTCGCCCGCCACCAGCCGGGAAAATCGCGGAACGATGCGGTGCCGGGATCGACCGCGCCGGCGAAGCTGCCGATGGCGACCTCGTAATCGTTGCGCGTGTCGATCGTCACCGTCTCCGGGTCGGCGATCACGTCGTTCCATTCGGTCGGCGCGACATGGCGGCCCGCCTGTTCGGGGTCGAGGCCGGGTCGCCCCATCGTCACGATTTCCTGCTTCACCCGCACCTTCGCCGTCCCGAACGGCGCAGTTTCGGCCTGCGACCATTTCGCCATCATCTCCGCGCAACCGGGCAGCGACCGGATATGGCCCATCACCCGGTCCATCCCGTCGCGCGGACCGGCGAGCGTCCCGTTGATCCCCTCGGGCGCGAGGATCGCCGTCCCCGCCACGCCGGTCTCGCGGCAGAGCGCCAGAAGCGGGTCGCGCAGCGCGTCGGGATCGGGGAAGGGCGTGAAGCGGTAGAAGGCGGCGATGTGGAACATGCCCCGTCGCCTATCGCCCGCGGGGCCGCGGCTCAAGGTGGCGCGCGGTTTCGGCCCCGTTCCGTCGGCGTGGTCCGCCGCATCGGCCGTGACCTTTTCGTCGCCATGCGGTTTAAGGTGGCCCAGCATCCCGGAGCGAGACCATGACCCAAGCCCTTGTCGTCATCGACGTCCAGAACGGATTCTGCCCCGGCGGCAATCTCGCCGTCCCCGAAGGCGACGCCATCGTGCCGGGCATCAACACGTTGATGGACGATTTCCGGCACGTGATCCTGACGCAGGATTGGCACCCGGCGGGGCATTCCTCCTTCGCCTCCTCCCATCCGGGCCGCGCACCCTACGAGGTGATCGAGATGCCCTACGGTCCGCAGGTCCTGTGGCCCGACCATTGCATCCAAGGCACGGCGGATGCCGCCTTCCACCCCGATCTCGCGGTGGACCGGGCCCGCGCCATCATCCGCAAGGGGATGAACCCGGCAATCGACAGCTATTCGGCCTTCTTCGAGAACGACCACGAGACTCCAACGGGGCTGGAGGGGCTGCTGCGCACGCTCGGCGTCACGGACCTGACGATGGTGGGGCTGGCGCTGGATTTCTGCGTGAACTTCTCGGCGGTGGACGCCGCGCAGGCTGGGTTCGGCGTGACGGTTCGCGAGGATTTGTCCCGCGCCATCGACCTCGACGGCTCGCTCGCCGCCGCGCGCGACGGGATGCGAACCGCCGGCGTGACCTTGGCCTGATCCGGCGGGTTTTCGGCCGCTGCTTTCGCGCCCTTGCGTGGCTGGTGGTTGCTTGCGCTCGCAAAGCGTCCTGTGGCGGGAGGCGATCTTGGCCCGTTCGTTATTACACGCCATCAAGGCACGGCAGAGCTTCCTCATCCGACGGATGCCCGACCGTCTCGGAGCAGCGTAGGTAATCGGCAATGGCGGCGTGTTGGGTCCCTTCGGCACAGGTTTAGCGCGTGCAGTCGGCGTGACCGGCGGGTCACGGCGCAAGCGGCGCTTTTCCCGGCGGGCCGGGCGCGCGAGGCCCGGGATCATGCCCGCAAGTCCCTCCGCGATGTCGCCGCCCTGCGCAGGGCGCTCGTCGGCGCCCGTCTCTCCGGCAGTCCGCCCGAGGTGACGGAGCGGGCGCGCACCGGCTTGCTGGCTTGGCTCGACGCGCAGCCGGCCCGGCCCGCTGACGACCTCATCCGCGATCTGTCGCGCGGCGTGGCGGCGACGGCGATCGGGCGGACGATGCTGGCGCAAATTCCCATGCCGGAGGGGTTGGCCTGCGCGGCGGGCTGCGCCTTCTGCTGCATCCTGCCGGGCGAGGATGGCGGCACGCTCACCGCCTACGAGGCCCGCCCGATGATCCGCCGCAGCTATGTGAGCCGTGACGCCACCGCCTGCAAGGCCATCGCCGACGGCTGGCCCGCGCCCTGCCGCGCTAGACAGGCGCTCCGTGCCCTGCTTCAACCGGGGCCAAGGGGGCTGCCACCATGATCGACATCGCCACGCGCGTCTGGAACCACAAATGGAAGATCGACCCGATCGTCCGGTCCCTCATCGACACGGATTTCTATAAGCTACTGATGTGCCAGTCGGTATTCCGCAACAGCCCCGACACGAACGTCACCTTCTCGCTCATCAACCGCACCACGAACGTCCCGCTCGCGCGTCTGATCGACGAGGGTGAATTGCGCGAGCAGCTCGACCATGTCCGCACCCTGAGCCTGCGGCGCGGCGAGAGTACGTGGCTGCGCGGCAACACCTTCTACGGCAAGCGGCAGATGTTCACCCCCGCCTTCATGGAGTGGTTCGAGAACCTGCGCCTGCCGCCCTATGACCTGCGCCGCGCGGGCGACCAGTACGAGCTGACCTTCGAGGGCGCCTGGCCCGAGGTCATGCTGTGGGAGATCCCCGCCCTCGCCATCATCATGGAGCTGCGCTCCCGCGCCGTGCTCGCCGATATGGGCCGGTTCGAGCTTCAGGTCCTCTACGCCCGCGCCATGACCCGCGTTTGGGAGAAGGTGGAGCGTCTGCGCGCGCTGCCCGACCTGCGCCTCGCCGATTTCGGTACCCGCCGGCGGCATTCCTTCCTGTGGCAGGACTGGTGCGTGCAGGCCTGCCACGAGGGGCTGGGCAACAGCTTCGCGGGCACGTCGAACTGCCTCATTGCCAAGAACCGCGACATGGAGGCGATCGGCACCAACGCCCACGAATTGCCCATGATCCGCGCCGCGCTGGCCGGCGACGACGCGGCGCTGGCCCGTGCGCCCTACGACGTGTTGGCCGATTGGCACGAGGAGCACGAGGGCAACCTGCGCGTCATCCTGCCCGACACCTACGGGACCGAGGGGTTCCTCGCGAACGCGCCGGACTGGCTGGCGGGCTGGACCGGCATCCGCATCGATTCGGGCGCGCCCGAGACGGGGGCGGAGACGGCGATCCGCTGGTGGGAGAGCCGGGGCGAGGATCCGCGCGAAAAGCTGGTAATCTTCTCCGACGGGCTCGACGTGGAAAAGATCGAGGAGCTCCACGCCCGCTTCTCCGGCCGCGTGCGCGTGTCCTTCGGCTGGGGGACGCTCCTGACCAACGATTTCCGGGGATTGGTGAAGGACGACGCGCTGGCGCCGTTCTCGCTGGTCTGCAAGGCGGTCGCGGCGGACGGACGGCCGACGGTGAAGCTCAGCGACAATCCCCGGAAGGCGATGGGGCCGGAAGCGGAGGTCGCGCGTTACAAGCGGGTCTTCGGTGTGGGAGGGCAGGTGGCGCGGGAAGTGGTGGTTTGAATTCGATTATGGTTCCCAGACACGAGAAATGGCGCATGGATTATCGTCAGAGCCCCTATCTGCGTCATTTAACCGAAGCAGAGCTACTTGAAAGGTTTAGAAATTGTTTCAGCGTCGTGATGGATCTAAATGACGATGGAAAAATAATACCCGAAATGATTCGCAGTGAAGATGAGTGAACCATGGCTTTGTTTACCCAAGTATTGTAGGAGGGTAAACCTAGAGGAATGAACCATGACGATCTGGCCATTGCGTCCGACATCAGGAATCTTGTCACTCCATTCTGGGGAGATAAGGCCGATAAGGCCATATCTGCGATAAAGGGCCGCGGCGAAACTCTTAAGCTATATATTATCACATTTGGAAAAAAGAGAGACTCCGAGAAACCTTCCAGGCTGGAAAATTGTTCGTCAATCATGCTTCTGACTACAATGACAAGCGCCATATTGCAGCAGTAAAGGACGATGAAATACACCGGCCATATTCGTTTGTGCTGGGAGCGGAAGACATACGCAAAATTGGAGCAAAGCACAAATTAAATATTCAAGATCACGAAGGTCGATTCCATTTCTCAATTGAAAATTACTCTGATTATTGGTTAAGTTTTTATTGTCGAGGGTTTCTGCCTAGAATGGTCCAAGAGTTCGAAGCTGATGCCTGCATTGTTGTTAACCCGCATAATTCATGAAGCTGCGGACTTGTGCTCCGTGGGATGGTTTCCCCGGTCTCGGTTTTCTTGCGCGCACCCGGTGTTTGCGTCCGGTTGGCAGGCCGGCCGGTGACTTGGGTCTTGGGCGATACGGGTTGATGTTTCTGGGTTTGTCGGGGCGCTTGCGTCAGGCTGTTTTCGGTGGGGCGAGGGCGTCGAAGAGAAGGAGGAGAAGTCCCTTTCGGGACACGATGCCGGCAGGGTCACGATGATCCGGGTCTTCTTTTCGACGATGGTGGCGGCCAGTTTGACGAGATGCAGCCGCAGTGTGTCGAACTGGGCGCGGCGCCACGGTGAGCGCTTCGGGCAAGCCGCGCGGAGCTTCCACCAGACCCAGTAGGCGCAGCCGTGCAGCATCAGACGCATCTGGTTGGCGTTCGCCTTCGAGCATGATGTCCGGTCTGATGCGAGATGGGTTTTCCACGCCTTGATGTGGTTCTCGGCCTGGCCGCGGGCGGAATAGAGCTTCTCGTAAAGGTGCTTGCCGCGACCGCCCTCGAGGTTGGTGACGACGTAGCGGGTGTCCCGACCCATGGGGCCAACCTCGACGCGGGCGATGACGCGGCGGGGTTTCGACCAC
>NZ_CYPR01000102.1 GCF_001408515.1 Jannaschia seosinensis
CCTTTTCCTTGCGCGCCAGTTCCCGTTCCAGCTGCTGCACCCGCTTGTTGGCGTCCCGTGTTTCCCGCGCGATCTGGCGGGACGCCGCTCGTTCCCAGTCGTCGGCCCGCGCGCAGGCCTCCCGCCAGACAGTCAGCTGATCGGGGTAGATGCCGCGGCGCCGACAATATTCGCCAAGCTCCACTGCATTCAGTGACGCCGTCTCGATCACCGCAGCGAGCTTGTCCGCTGAGGTCCAGCCCTCCGGACCTGCCTTGGCGTCGGGTAGAAACTGCCCCTTCGCCCGCGCCTCAGCCCGCCACTTCGCAAGCGTCGCCACGCTGATCCCTTCCTCCTTCGCCCGCGCCTCAGCCCGCCACTTCGCAAGCGTCGCCACGCTGATCCCTTCCTCCTTGGCCAGCCGGCCCAAGGGCATGTTGTTCGGCGGCAGCATCTTCCCGATCACCGCAGCCTTCCGTTCAGGTGAGTAAGCCATTTCGTCGTCCTGTCCCGCCCGCCTCAGAATACACTTTCTGCATCAGAGCAGGCGACAACTTCCCTGACAGAGGGGGGCCAGGACCGGAGCAGGCTCCGTGCTCGCCTGGATCGCCGCCCGCACCTTCGGCGTGGTCGTGGCCTGCTTGTGAAGATGTATCAGCATGGTCGTGCCCCGTCTCGAAGGTCCCTCAGAACCGATCTTGCCATGAAGAGCGCGGATCGTCGCGGGGAAAGGTGATCATCCGGGACGGAACACTTATGGACACGGCGTTTTGTCAACACAGCCTAGACATCGCCATGATTTAGGGTGAGGCGGCTTCTACCCGCCTCGCCGACCTTGCCCATACAAGATGCGGTCGGTGGTGCTATTATTCGCACAAGATGACGATTCGGCAACGCGGGTGTCGGGGCTAAAAGTGCAAGAAATATCTTGACCGGACAATGACGGAAAAGTCCTTCTTGAAATCTTTTGCAATTAACTTCTTAAGTAGTATTTTTCTGTGAACCCAGAAATGACCCCCAGTTTTTACCGTAAGAACGCCAGAAATTCCAAGGCGCATATCGAACTTCCCGCCGAATTACCTTCTTGAGACTCCGTGACGAAAACAACGAAACCCCCGAAGCCTCGGAGCCGCATAACGGCCGAGCCACAAAAGGACAGCGTGGCTCGGCGCGCGCTGCGATGGATCCTGCGTGGCTTGCTGGCCTTGACCGCCCTCGCCGTGCTCTGGGTTCTCTCCTATCGCTGGATCGACCCGCCGACGACGCCATACATCCTGTCGGAATCCGCGCGATTAGACGGGGTGGAGCGCGTATGGGTCGACCTGGAGGATTTGGATCCGGTGGTCGCCCGGTCGGTTGTGGCCGCCGAGGATGCCAATTTCTGCCGTCACTGGGGCTTCGACGTCGACGCCATCCGAAATGCGATCGAGGCAGGCGGAAATCGCGGTGCTTCGACGATCAGCCAGCAGGTCGTCAAGAACGCGTTTCTCTGGCACGGCCGATCCTGGCCGCGCAAGGCGCTGGAGACGGCACTCACGCCGGTCATGGAGGCCCTGTGGCCGAAGCGGCGAATCGTGGAGGTCTATCTCAACGTGGCGGAGTTCGATACGGGCGTCTTCGGCATCCAAGCCGCGGCACGACACTATTTCGGGCGCGATGCGGCGGAATTAACGGAACGGCAGGCGGCGATCCTGGCGACGATCCTGCCCGCTCCGAAGGACCGCGACGCAAGCCGGCCGTCGGACTTCATAAATCGGCGTGCGCAATCCATTGCCGCAGGTGCCGCGACCATCCGCGCTGACGGCCGGGCAGCCTGTTTCGAGGATTGAATCCCGACGGTGATCGGGGCATCTGATTTGCCATGATCCAGCTTTATCACTTCGCCCTGTCGCCATTCTGCCGGAAGGTCCGTCTCGTGCTGGCCGAGAAGAAGCTTGAGGTGGAACTGATCGAGGAGCGCTACTGGGAGGCGTCGTCGGAGTTCCTGCGCCGCAATGCGGCCGGCAAGGTGCCGGTATTGCGCATCGACGGCGAGACATTTTCGGATTCGAACGCGATCTGCGAATATCTCGAGGAGACGATCCCGGAGCCTGCGCTGATGCCCAAGGACCCGAAGCGGCGGGCCGAAGTGCGGCGCCTGGTGGCGTGGTTCGACGACAAGTTTCATCACGAGGTAACGTCGAAGCTCGTCTACGAGCGGGTCAACAAGAAGCTGACACGGCAGGGATATCCCGATGGCACCAACGTCAAGAACGGTGTGAAGGCGATCAAGTTTCACCTCGACTACATGGGTTGGCTTCTGGACCGGAACCGCTGGATCGCCGGGCCGGACCTGACCATCGCGGATTTTGCCGCAGCGGCGCATCTGTCGTGCCTCGATTATTCGTCGGACGTGGACTGGAACCGCAACGAGGGCGTGCGTGACTGGTATTCCAAGATCAAGTCGCGTCCGGCCTTCCGTTCGATCCTGGCGGACGTGGTGCCCGGGTTCCGGCCCGCGCGGCACTACGCCGATCTGGACTTTTGACGATCCGGGCCCGGCTCGACGCCGAGGCGCGGGAGGCGGGGTTCGTGTCGGTTGGCGTGTGCCGACCCGACGCGATTCCGGATGCGGGCGTGCGGCTTCGCCAGTATCTCGCCGATGGCAATCATGGCGGAATGTCTTGGATGGGCGAACGGGTGGCTTGGCGCGGCGACCCGTCGGCGCTGTGGCCAGAGGCGCGGTCGGTGGTGATGCTGGCACATTCCTATGCGCCCGAGCACAATCCGATGACCGATCTCTCGCGCCCGGATCGCGGTACGGTGAGCGCCTATGCACAAGGGCGCGACTATCATGAGATCGTCAAGAAGGCGTTGAAGCGCGTGGCCCGCTGGATGGTCGCCGAGGCGGATTGCGAGGTGAAGGTCTTCGTCGACACCGCCCCGGTGATGGAGAAACCGCTCGCGCAGGCCGCCGGGATCGGCTGGCAGGGCAAGCACACCAATCTGCTGAGCCGGGAATTCGGGAACTGGGTGTTCCTTGGGGCAATCTTCACGACGCTCGAACTGGCGCCGGACGCGGCGGAGGGCGAACATTGCGGCTCCTGCACGCGCTGTCTCGACATCTGTCCGACCGATGCGTTCCCCGCACCCTTTCAGCTCAATGCACGCCGCTGCATCTCCTACCTGACGATCGAGCATCACGGGCCGGTGGACGAAAGCCTGCGCCCGCATCTCGGCAACCGGATCTATGGCTGCGACGATTGCCTCGCCGTCTGCCCGTGGAACAAGTTCGCCGTCGCCGCCTCGGATCTGCGGTATCGCGGGCCGCATCGGGCTCCTGACCTGGCCGATCTGGCGGGGCTGGACGATGCCGGGTTTCGGGCGCGATTTTCCGGTAGCCCGATCAAGCGCATCGGACGGAACCGTATGACGCGCAACGTCTGCTACGCGATCGGCAATTCCGGCGAAAAGCGGCTTGGACCCGTGGCGCAGAGGCTGTGTGACGATGCCGACCCTGTGGTGGCCGATGCGGCCCGCTGGGCCGTGGACCGGTTGTCATGAGCGTGATGCTGAGCTTCGGGCATGGCTACTGCGCCCGTGCGCTTACGCCGGTACTGCTGGCGCGCAGCTGGGAGGTGATCGGCACGACCCGCTCGGAGGAAAAGGCGAAGGCCCTTGAGGATGAAGGCGTGACGCCGGCGATCTTCGGCACCGACCTGTCGGCCGCGATCGCGCGGGCCACCCATGTGCTGATCTCCGCGGGACCGGGCGAGGACGGCGATCCGGTTCTGAATGCCTATGGTGAGATGCTGGAACGGCATCTCGGGGCCAAGGACTGGGTCGGTTATCTGTCGACAACTGGGGTCTACGGCGATCACGAGGGACGCTGGGTCGATGAGGACACCCCGCTCACCCCATCGACACAACGCGGCCGCCTTCGGGTGAAGGCCGAGGCGGCATGGCGGGATCTGGCGGCGCGGACCAGCGCACCGCTGCATATCTTCCGGCTGGCCGGCATCTATGGGCCGGGACGTGGTCCCTTCGCCAAGGTTCGTGCCGGAACGGCGCGGCGAATCGTGAAGCCGGGACAGGTCTTCAGCCGAATTCATGTCGATGACATCGCGCAGGTTCTCGCCGCCTCGATCGACCGGCCCGATCGGGGACGGATCTACAACCTTTGCGATGACGACCCCGCTCCGCCGCAGGACGTTATCGCCCATGCGGCGAAGTTGCTGGGCCTGCCCCTGCCTCCGCAGGTCACGTTCGATGAGGCGGAGATGAGCCCGATGGCGCGCAGCTTCTACGCCGAATCGAAACGCGTGCGGAACGACCGCATCAAGCAGGAGCTGGGCGTGCGGCTGCGCTATCCGGACTATCGCACCGGGCTGTCGGATCTGTTGCGGCGCGAGCGCGGTGGCTGATTTCGCGTATCGTTCACGTTTTCTCAACCCATCTGGTGCGCTATGCAGGTTGCGAGGACAGTGCAACGCAGAGTGCATACAGGTATGGAACGCTACACACGCAGGGGCGCGATCGCCCTTGGTGCATCCGCACTGCTTGCGGGATGTGCCCAAGGAAAGTTCATTTCCTATGACGGCCCGGAAATCTCCCGCGTCGTCGTCCGCAAAAGCACGCGGCAAATGTATTTGATCAACGGGCAGACGGCTTTGCGCGTTCTGCCGGTTCAGTTTGGCTTCACCTCCACGGGGCCCAAACAATTCGAGGGTGACGGCCGGACGCCTGAGGGACGCTACTGCATCGACCGGCGCAATCCGAACTCCGCGTTCTATCTGTCGGTGGGCATCGACTACCCGAACGATCAGGATCGGGCTTTCGCGGCCGCGCACGGGCGCTCGCCGGGCGGAGACATCTTCATCCACGGATGGGGCAAGCAAAAACGCGACGCGCGCAAGGACTGGACGGCTGGCTGTGTCGCCGTGACCAATGACGAGATGCGTGAGGTCTATGCGATGGTGCGGAACGGGACGCAGATCGACATCTACGCTTGATTCGAGACGGGGGCAGCATCGCCCCCGTCGTCGCCGGATCAGGTGCCGACGTTGAGCGTGTACCAGATCTTGCCGTTGTTTTCCTGATAGAATCCGAAGCCCATCCGACGTCCCGCCGGATCGAGCAGGACACGCCGCGGACCGGGTTCCTGCAACCAGGCCGCCACGGTTTCGAGCTCGGTCTCATACGTTTCGGAGATGGTCTCGCCCAGAAGCCGCCCGTCGAAGCCGGCCCGTTGCGCCCGGTCAATCGGCGACGATCCGTCGGATCCGAAATGCCAGGGCCGGTTCTGAAGCGACATGTCGCGGGAGTGCGTTTCGGCCGCGGCCGCCAAGCTTGCATCGAATTGCAAGGGTGCCACGCCCGCACCTTCGCGCAGCGCATTCACCGCATCGAGCACCCGAAACGGAAGCTGCCGCGCCTCGGCCCCCGAGATACGGTAAACCTGCGGCAGCGGCCGACCATCCGGTCCGAGTGTCGGCGGAGCAGGCGGGGCACAAGCCGCCACCGCGGCAGTCGATCCGAGAAGGATCAGGGCGGTTCTACGGTTCATCAAAATCCCCAAGCCACGTCATCAATTACATGCGTCCGGCTGGGATTATACCGGAGCAGACGCCGAGGCAAATGTCGGCTTAACCACAAAGAGCGCGAAACTTTGCCGATTGTCACGGGTTCCATTCCCACAGTGACACAATCTTCCCGCCCCTGCGCAGATGGCAAGCCATGCGCCACCGCTTCGGGGTTCGGAATCCAGATCAGGAGTCTTGCCCATGCGCCCTATCGACCGTCGCTCGTTCCTTGTCTCCGGCGCCGCCACCGCACTCGCCGGCCCCGCACTCGCCCAATCCCTGCCGGATACGGTCGTTGAGGAGGGCGAACTATCCGCCACCCGCCATAACACCGCCAGTTTCCGCGCGCAGGATTGGCGCCCCCATTTCAACAATCTCGCCAACGGCGCGATCCTTGTCGATATTTCAAGCCGGGCTCTGCACCATTGGACGGAGGACGGAAGATACTCCCTCTTCCCATCCTCGGTGCCGATGAGCGAGGAGATGACCCGGCGAGGACGCACACGCGTCGTCAAGAAGGTCGAGGGGCCGACCTGGCGGCCGACGCCGAACATGCGACGCCGCAATCCGGAATGGCCTGCGGTCGTGCCGCCCGGCCCCGAAAATCCACTCGGCACCCATGCGCTCTATCTCAGCTGGACCTATTACCGGATCCACGGGACCCACGACAAACGCAAGATCGGACGGCGGTCCTCCTCGGGCTGCATCGGGCTTTACAACGAACATATCGCCCGCCTCTTCGCGAATTCCCGCGTCGGCACTCAGGTGTTGCTTATTTGACGGCACCCGAACGCACACCGTCCTCCCCTCCCCGAGTCGTCGTTGCGCGAATTAATCATTTGCTGCTTAACGAGTCGCACGACGTACCGTCCCCGCTGCCAAGTGGCATGGCAGGCACGGACGTTCCGGTTGCTCATATTGGAGGACAACATGAAGAAAATTGCACTCGCCGCCGCGCTGTCGGTTGCCGCCACCACCGCCTTTGCCGGCAACATCGCGCCCGCTCCGGCCGAGCCCGAGCCTGTCGTGATCGTCGAGGACACGACGTCCTCGTCTGCTGGCGTCATCGTTCCGATCCTCGCCCTCATCCTGCTGGCCGCTGCCGCTACTGTCGACTGAACGGCTTTCGCAGCACGCGATCATGGGCGTCCCTCGGGGCGCCCTTTTTCGTATCGGACGTCCAGACCCGACAAAAAAACCCCCGAACCCGGACGAACCGGGAACGGGGGCAAAGTTGCACCCGCCGGACATTGGACAGCGGGCGCAGGCGGTAACTTTTTGCGTCAGTTGATCTGGCTGGTGGCCAGTTCCGCGCGGATCTGTTGGCGCAGGGTGTCGATCGAGACCGCCTTCCCCTCGCGCCGGTAATGCCAGTAGGTCCAGCCATTGCAGGAGGGGGCGCCCTCCATGGCCGCGCCGACCTGATGGATCGATCCCTTGAACCCGTCGCCGGCCAGCGTGCCGTCGGCCCGGATACGGGCGCTGTGGCGGCCATTGCCGGACAAAAGCTCCTCGCCCGGACGCAGCATGCCGCGTTCCACAAGTTGCCCGAACGCTACGCGCGGCTCGGCACGCTTGGAGGTGGTCACCTCCAGCGCCGCCGGATCGAGAGATCGGACCCGTGCGATCCGCTGCGCGGCCAGTTCGCGATACTCGGCCTCGCGCTCGATCCCGATGAAATTCCGGCCCAGCATCGTCGCGACCGCGCCGGTCGTGCCCGTACCGAAGAACGGATCGAGCACCACGTCGCCCGGATTGGTGGTCGCCACCAGAAGCCGGTGCAAGAGCGCCTCCGGCTTCTGCGTCGGATGTGCCTTCTCGCCCCGTTCGTTCTTGAGCCGCTCGTGACCCGTGCAGATCGGGAACGTCCAGTCGGAGCGCATCTGCACGCCTTCATTGGCGGCCTTCATCGCCTCGTAATTGAACGTGTAGCGCGAGGACTCGGACTTCGATGCCCAGATCATCGTCTCGTGCGCGTTGGTCAGCCGCTTGCCGCGGAAATTCGGCATCGGGTTCGTCTTGCGCCAGACCACATCGTTGAGCAGCCAGAATCCCTGATCCTGCAATGCGGCGCCGACGCGGAAGATGTTGTGATAGCTGCCGATCACCCAGATCGCGCCGTCCGGCTTCAACACGCGCCGCGCCGCCCGCATCCAGCGCCGCGTGAACGCATCGTAGGCCTTCAGGCTCTCGAACTGGTCCCAGTGGTCGTCGACGGCATCAACGCGGCTGTTATCCGGGCGGTGAAGGTTACCGCGAAGCTGTAGATTGTAGGGTGGATCCGCGAAGATAAGATCCACCGAGCATTCGGGAAGGGAGTCCATCGCATCCGCGCTGTCGCCGGGCATGATGGTATTGAGCGGAAGCGCAGGCGCTTCCGGGATGTTTCTTGCCATGTCTGTGCCTCAATCGACGCCCCGTTCGTGCGGAGTCGTCTTGTTGTTGTGAGGACAGATTGGCAGGGCCGTCAGAAAGGATCCACAGAAGGATTGCGGCGAGATTGGGGCAGCGTCACTGACACAACATCTTGCGTATCGGCGCGAATGACTGCCGATGATGTTGTGTCACACCGTGACATTTTAGTCCCTCACGGTGAGCTTTTGTACCGTATCCCATGTTCGTGTCCCAACCGTAGCCGGGATGCTGTTGCGCCAGCGCCATCATGCCACGATCCCGCCGTGTTTTCGCCAGAACCGAGGCCGCCGCGATCGACAGTGACCGCCTGTCGCCCCCAATGATGAGATTGTGCGGACAGTCGACCCAACCGGGCCGGTCATTGCCGTCGATCAACAGGTGATCCGGCGCCACCGGCAGCGCGGCAACGGCGCGCACCATGGCGAGATGGGTCGCGCGGCGGATGTTCAGCGCATCTATTTCCGCCACACTGGCCGCACCGAAGCCGACCTCGCAGCATTCCAGAAGCAGCGGCTCGAGCGCCGTGCGCCGTCGCGCGCTCAGCTTCTTGCTGTCATGAAGGCCCGGCGGCGGCGGCGCGATCAGGCGTGCCGCGCAGACCACGACCGGCCCGGCCCAAGGCCCACGCCCGACCTCGTCGAGACCGGCCACGACCCGTGCCCCGGAGGCGCGGGCGGCCGCCTCGAAGGCGAGGTCGGGCGACATGTGCGAGGGCAGGACCGGCATGAGCCGACCCTGCCCCCCTCCCGGCGGAGCGTCAACGCGCGGGCGTCGACACAGGGCGGTGCAGGGAGATCAGCCGTCGCAATACAAGCAGCGCGGCTCGTGAAGATTGCGGCAGCTCGACGGCGCAGGGGCATTGAGTGGCACTGCATCGCCACCCGATCCAGCCACACCCGGCCTCTGCAAAGGCGGTCTTTGCCTCCCACCCCGCCATCCGGTGCAAAATGGTCTGGCTTTATCGGGACAATCAGCATGAGAGGCGAAGGGACAGCGTGCGGTCTGGCGCTCATCTGGGGCCTTACGTAGTTCTATTCCGGCGACGTGGAGGCGGATGGCCCTGCCGCACAATGACCCGGAGAGGTCATGGAATAACCGCAGGCCTGTCCGCCTGTGTCATTGCCTGTCGGGCCCGAATCGGCGACGAAGGTGCATGATCCGCGCACTCCCCCTCTTCCTCATGCTTGCCCTTGCCGCGCCCGCGCAGGCGGCCTGCTACGCCGATTACAAGGCCAAGCGGGACGATCCGCTCCGGCTGCATTACGGTGTGATCGAGCTGTCCGAGAATGACTGCGACCTTCAGGCCGCGGCCACCGCACTCCGTCAACGGCTGGGCGATGGCTGGCAATTGCTGGACGTCGAATCGGTCTTCGGCGAAGATGGACTGGACCAAAGGAGAGACGGCGCCGGTGAATACTTCCTCCGTTATTGAAACGCGCGCGGCCTCGGCCCGTGTGGTCGTATTCGGCATCGCGGCCATCGTTGTTATCTTGGCAGCGGCGGCGCTCTTCCTGTTCGCGACCCTGCCCGACGGCAACGCCTTCAACGCCCGCGTGGAGCGGCTGTTCGTTGAGCAGGACCTGACCGGGCGCGCCGAGATCGGCCTGCTGGAGATCCTCGCGCAATCGGGCACGGCCTTTTCGGACGTTCTGGCCAGCTACCGAACCATCATCTTCGTGTTGCTGGTCTTCGCCACGGCGCTTCTGATCGCCTGCATGGTGCTCCTGGTGGCCATCGTGACGCTCAACCGCCGCATGGGAGAGATCGAGCGGTCGGGCATCCAGGTGACGTCGCTGATCCTGGCGCGCGCCGAGAACCTCGTGATGCTCAACGACATCGAACTCAAGCTGACCGACGCTGCGATGGAGACGCTGTCGGTGCTGGCCGAGGCCCGCCTCGACGGCGACACGCTGACCGGCGCACAGATTGAGGCGATGATCTCCGGCAAGTCCGAGGCCGATTGCGAGGAGGCCGCGGGGGCGACGCGGATCAAGCGCCTGCGCGACGCGCTTGGGAACCAGATCGTGACGCATCTCCTGATCCGCAACATCACGCGACAGGGCTACGTCCTCGCCCTCGACCCCAAGGTCATTCGGATGGTCTGAGGCCTGTGGCGAAGGATTACCCCGAAACGCCCGACGGCCGCTATTTCGTCTCCAAGGGCCGATTGTGGCGCAAGACCGATCCGAGCCTTCCGGACAGCGACCGCCGTGCCGCCATCAAGTCGCTGATGCAGGCCCGACGCGCCGTACGCGACGCCAGCACCGAGAGCGAGGAACGCGCCGGCCGGGATGCGGTGCAGGAGGCCAAGGAACACCTCGGCGAGCGGGGCCCGGTCTGGTGGACGGACGATGCTCCGGATCTGACCAGGCATGCGCCGTGGAACACCGTCTATGCCGATTGGTGGAATGACCTGCCGGAGACAACACGCACAAAGGGACTTTGAGGGCCGCGTGCGCGTCGGCACGGTTGCGCCGGAGCAACAGATCGGAGAGGACATCGCGACCCTTATCCACTTGGAGGCAAGCCGTTGAGCGGACGTCACGAAACGGGAATGCGCATCCGGCGCGAGGTGCTGGGCGACGAACATGTCGACCGGGCCGAGGCATCGAAGTCGGATTTCGACGCGCCGTTCCAGGATTTGATCACCGAGGGCGCCTGGGGCACGATCTGGGCCGATGACACGATTTCCCGTCGCGACCGATCGCTCCTGACGCTCGCGCTGCTGGCAGCGACGGGCAACACGGCCGAAATCCCCATGCATATTCGCGCCTGCGCGCGGACGGGCGCGACCCGTGCCGAGGTGATGCAAGCCTTCCTCCACGTCGCGATCTATGCCGGCGTGCCGCGCGCCAACCGCGCCATCGCCATCGCACGAGACGTATTCGCAGAGGACGACGCGTGAAGCGGATCGTCTTCGTCGGCGAATGCATGGTCGAGATGGCGCCGGCAGATGGCGGGTTGTACCGCATGGGCTTTGCCGGGGACACGTTCAACATGGCGTGGTATCTGGCGCGGCTCAGACCGGATTGGCGGGTCGACTACCTGACCGATGTGGGATCCGATGCGGTGTCGGACGACATGATTGCCGCGATCGCGGCCGCCAGGATCGGGACGGAGCACATCCGCCGCCACGACGATGCGACGGTCGGCTTGTATCTCACATCGCTGCATGAGGGAGAACGCAGCTTCGCCTATTGGCGCGGGCAATCCGCGGCGCGCCGCCTTGCCGATGACGAGACCCGGCTTGCGGCGGCGATGGCGCGGGCCGAAGCAGTAGTTCTGTCCGGCATCACATTGGCGATCCAACCGTCTGAGGGCCGAAACTGGCTGATCTCGGCTCTCTCGCGGGCGCGGCAGGACGGCGCAAAGGTCTGTCTCGACCCGAATCTTCGGCCGGCGCTGTGGGCCGACGCCGCCGAGATGCGGGCGGCACTCATGGCGGCGGCGGCGGTGTCGGACGTCGTCTGGCCGTCTTTCTCGGACGAGGCGGCGGCGTTCGGCGACGCGGACCCGGCCGCGACGCTGGAACGCTACCGCAAGGCCGGTGCGCGGGAAGTGATCGTCAAGAACGGTGGGGAGCCTGTGCTGTTCCACGACGGCACGACCACGGGCTCCGTAACTCCGGTGCCCGTCGCCAAAATGGTCGACAGCACGGCGGCGGGGGATGCCTTCAATGCCGGCTGGTTGGCCGCGCGGCTGGCGCGGAAATCCTGCGAAGCGGCCGCCACGCAGGGCTGCGCGCTTTCGGCAAAGGTAATTGCGGGACGCGGCGCGCTTGTCCCGGTGTGAGGTCACGCCTCCGCGCAGGCGACCTTCACGCGGGTGCCCCATTCGGCGCAGCGGAGCGCCAGCGCAGGCGGCAGGTCGCGATCGGTAAAAACCTCGTCCACGTCCGCAAGCGATGCGATTCGCGCCGGCGCCGTGCGGCTGAGCTTCATATGGTCGGCCAACAACATGGTCCGGCGGGCGCGAGCCAGAATCGCCTGACTGACGCCAACCTCCTGGACGTCGTAGTCGAGGATTTCCCCATCGGCATCGAGCGCGGAACAGCCGATCACGGCCACGTCGAACTTGAAGCGCCCCACGGCCTCGCGCGCAAGCGTGCCGACCAGCCCGCCATCGGCATGCCGCAACCGACCGCCGGTCACGATCACGTCGCAATCGCTCTTGTGCGCCAGAATGGCGGCCACGTTCATGTTGTTAGTCACCACCATCAGGTTGCGGTGGTGGATGAGCGCGGCGGCAACCGCCTCGGTCGAGGTGCCGATATTGAGGAAAACGGCACAATCCTCAGGTATGCGCGCCGCGCAGGCGCGGGCCATCGCGGCCTTCCCCTCGGCGTTGAGGCGGCGGCGTTCTTCATAGGCGATGTTGCTTGTGCCCGAAGGTAGCACCGCGCCGCCGTGAACACGTTCCAGCCGCCCAGCCTCGGCCAGATCGGCGAGATCGCGGCGGATGGTCTGCAGCGTCACGCCGAAATGCGCAGCCAGACCATCGACGCTGACCTTCCCGTCACGCCGGGCGATATCAAGGATTTCTGGGTGACGGATGGTCTGTGACATCGAATTCTCCGGACCGCAGAGAAGCGGTTTCGAACGGGTCGGTCAAGGAAAAGCACGCCAAAGCGAAAAAAAACGAAAATGATCTTGTTCTTTTGCGCGACATGTCGCTAGGGTGAGTGTGAGGCAAAGCATGATCTGGGAGGGTTCGCGTGGCTGCCAAAGGGGAGATCCGTGACCTGCTCGTGATCGGCGGGGGCATTAACGGCTGCGGGATCGCGCGAGATGCGGCGGGCCGCGGCCTTTCGGTCACGCTGGCTGAAATGAACGACCTTGCTTCGGCGACGTCTTCGGCCTCGACCAAGCTGTTTCATGGCGGACTGCGCTACCTTGAATATTTCGAGTTCCGCCTCGTTCGCGAAAGCCTGATCGAGCGCGAGACGCTGCTGCGCGCCATGCCCCATATCTCGTGGCCGATGCGGTTCGTGCTGCCCTATCACCGCGAAATGCGGTTCGAGGGCGAAACGCCGACCTCGAAGCTGCTGGGCGTGACGATGCCTTGGATGAAGGGGCGCCGCCCCGCTTGGCTGATCCGCCTCGGGCTGGCGATGTACGACAATCTCGGAGGTCGCAAGATCCTCCCCGGAACTGAAACGGTTCAATTGCAAGGCACGCCCGAGGGTAAGCCGCTGCAGGACCGCTTCGAGCGCGCGTTCGAATACTCCGATTGCTGGGTCGAGGATGCGCGTCTGGTGGTTCTGAATGCCCGCGACGCCGAGGCGCGCGGCGCGACGATCCTGACCCGCACCAAGGTCGTGTCCGCCGAACAGGTGGACGGCCATTGGCGCGCAAAGCTGGAGGATGTCGAGACCGGCGCCGTCAGCGAGGTGCGCGCGCGGATGATCGTGAATGCCGGAGGCCCTTGGGTGGGCGATATCCTGCGAAACACGGTGCGCTCCAATAGCCGCGATGGCGTACGCTTGGTGCGCGGGTCGCACATCGTCACGAAGCGGCTCTTCGACCACGACAAGTGCTACTTCTTCCAAGGGACGGATGGGCGGATCATGTTCGCCATTCCCTACGAGACCGATTTCACCCTGATCGGCACGACAGATCAGGAACACGACGATCCCTCCGCCGCCCCCGTCTGCACGCCCGAAGAGCAACGTTACATGGTGGAATTCGTCAACGCCTACCTGAAGGACCCGATCTCCACCGACGATATCGTCTGGACCTATTCGGGTGTCCGACCGCTCTACGATGACGGCGCGTCCTCGGCGACGGCGGCGACGCGGGACTACGTGCTGAAGATCGAGCGCGACACGGGTGCCCCGGTGCTCAACGTGTTCGGGGGCAAGATCACCACCTATCGGCGGCTGGCCGAACACGCTCTGGAGAAGATTTCCTCCGTGCTCGACAATGTCGGCGGGGCCTGGACCGCGGGCGTGGCGATGCCCGGCGGGGATTTTCCGGTCGACGGCGTGAACGATCTCGTGGCGGAGCTACGGCGGAATCATCCGTTCCTCACCGATCGGTGGGCATTGCGGCTCGTGCGGGCCTACGGAACCGAGGCACGGGAGGTTCTGCACGGCGCGAAGACAGCCGAGGATCTGGGCCAAGATTTCGGCGCGACCTTGACGGCGCGCGAAGTAAACTGGCTGATGGACGCGGAATACGCGTTCACGGCCAACGACGTCTTGTGGCGCAGGTCGAAGTTGGGGCTGCGCCTCGATGCGGAGGCGGCCGCGGCACTCGACACCTACATGGCCGAGCGCCGGGAAACCTTGGGCGGACGCGGCGAAATGATCGGGGGGATCGCATGACATTGGCGCTCGAAGGTGTGACGCAGATCGTGGGGGGGAAAACGCATATCCACCCGACGGATCTGACGCTGGAAAAAGGGACGATGAACGTCCTGCTGGGGCCGACGCTGGCGGGAAAGACATCGCTGATGCGCCTCATGGCGGGCCTTGACAAGCCGACGCACGGGCGGGTTCTGTGGCAGGGCGAGGACGTCACGCATATGCGGGTTCAGGACCGGCGCGTGGCGATGGTCTACCAGCAATTCATCAACTACCCGTCGATGAGCGTCTATGACAACATAGCTTCGCCGATGAAGCTGCTGGGCCTCGATCGTGCCGCGATCGACCGGCGGGTGCGCGAGACGGCGGAGTTGATGCGCCTGACGCCGATGCTCGACAGAAAGCCGCTGGAACTGTCGGGCGGGCAGCAGCAGCGCTGCGCTCTCGCCCGCGCGCTCGTCAAGGATGCGGGGCTCGTTCTGCTCGACGAACCGCTCGCAAATCTGGATTACAAGCTGCGCGAGGAATTGCGCGCCGAAATCCCGCGCATCTTCGCCGATTCCGGCGCGATCTTCGTCTACGCCACGACCGAGCCGGAGGAGGCGCTGCTGCTCGGCGGCAATTGCGCCACGCTCTGGGAGGGCCGGGTGACGCAGTTCGGTCCCACGGCCGAAGTTTATCGTCGTCCGGCCAATGCCGTGACCGCGCGGGTCTTCTCGGATCCGCCGATGAACTTCCTGTCGCTGACCAAGAAGAACGGCGAGATGCAGCATGCCGGCGGCGTGGCACGTGGCGTGGGCGAGGGCTTGCCCGACGGAACCTACCTTGCCGGCTTCCGGCCCAACCACCTCTCGCTGGAGCCGGCGGAGGGCGCCTTGTCCTTCGACACGACGCTCGGCGTGACCGAGATCACCGGGTCGGAGACCTTCGTCCACCTCTACCATGACGATTCGCAGTGGGTCGGCCTCGTCCACGGGATCCGGACCCTCGAACCCGGCGCGCCCTTGCGGGTTTATCTCGATCCGTCACGCGTCTACCTTTTCGCGCAGGACGGTACGCTTGCCGCGCCGGCCAGCTATGCGGAGGCCGCGTAATGGCACAGATTACTTTGGACGACCTGGCGCATTCTTATCACCCCAACCCTTCGGGTCCGGACGATTTCGCGCTCAAGCAGCTCGACATGACTTGGCGCGACGGCGAGGCCTACGCCCTGCTCGGCGCGTCGGGATGCGGAAAATCGACCCTGCTCAACATCATTTCCGGCCTCCTCCATCCAAGTCAGGGCCGCATCCTGTTCGGTGAGCGCGACGTCACGAATGCTCCGACCGCCGATCGCAACATCGCGCAGGTGTTCCAGTTCCCCGTCGTCTACGACACGATGAGCGTGCGCGAGAATCTCGCCTTTCCGCTCAAGAACCGCGGCATGGCGGGCCAGGAAATCGCCGAGCGCGTCCAGAAGGTCGCCGCGATGATCGACATGGAGGCCGTGCTCGACCGCAAGGCCCGCGGCCTGACCGCGGATGCCAAGCAGAAGATCAGTCTCGGCCGCGGCATGGTGCGCGAGGACGTCAACGCGCTCTTGTTCGACGAGCCGCTGACGGTGATCGACCCGCATATGAAATGGGAATTGCGGACGCAGCTCAAGAAGCTGCACCGTGATTTCGGCCACACGATGATCTACGTCACCCACGACCAGACCGAAGCGTTGACCTTCGCCGACAAGGTGGTCGTGATGCATGATGGCCGCGTGGTGCAGACCGGCACGCCGCAGGACCTGTTCGAGAAGCCCGCGCATACCTTCGTGGGATATTTCATCGGCTCGCCGGGGATGAACCTGTTCGATGCCGACATCAACGGGCGGACGGCCCGGATCGGCGACGCGACCCTCGACCTTGGTCGGCCTTACGCGGCCTCGGGGCGCATGCAAGTCGGCGTCAGGCCGGAATTCGTGCGCGTCGGCACCGGCGGCGATGGCCTGCCCGCCCGCATCCGGCGAGTCGAGGATGTCGGCCGCCACAAGATCGTGCGCCTCGACGTGATGGGGGTCGAGACGGCCGCCATTGTGGGTGAGGATGCGACGATTCCAACCGATATCGACCGCGTGTCCTTCGTGCCCGAGGGCATCAACGTCTATGCAGACGCCTGGCGCGTTGCGCCGCAGGGAGAAACGCCATGAAGACAGTCAATGAGAAGGCCTGGTTCCTGGTGCTGCCGGTGCTGCTGCTGGTGGCGTTCTCGGCGGTGATCCCGCTGATGACGGTGGTGAATTACTCCGTTCAGGACAGTTTCGGCAACAATCAGTTCTTCTGGGCCGGACTTCTGTGGTTCGAGGAGATGCTTGCGAGCGACCGGATGTGGAACGCGCTCGGGCGGCAGCTCGTGTTCTCGGCGATCATCCTCGCGATCGAGATCCCGCTGGGCATCCTCGTCGCGCTCAACATGCCCCAGAAAGGGTTCTGGTCGTCCTTCTGTCTTGTGGCGATGTCGCTGCCGCTGCTGATCCCGTGGAACGTGGTCGGCACGATCTGGCAGATCTTCGGCCGCGTGGATATCGGCCTGCTGGGCTACACGCTCGACGCGCTCGGCCTCGACTACAACTACACACAAGACAGCTTGGACGCCTGGATTACCGTCGTCGTCATGGATGTCTGGCACTGGACCTCGCTGGTCGCGCTTCTGGCCTATGCCGGCCTGCGCTCGATCCCCGACGCCTATTATCAGGCCGCCAAGATCGACCAGGCAAGCCGCTGGGCCGTGTTCCGCTACATCGAGCTGCCGAAGATGGCCGGCGTGTTGATGATCGCGATCCTGCTGCGCTTCATGGACAGCTTCATGATCTATACGGAGCCTTTCGTCCTCACCGGCGGCGGTCCCGGCAACGCGACCACGTTCCTGTCCATCGACCTCGTGAAGATGGCACTCGGACAATTCGACCTGGGTCCGGCAGCGGCGTTCTCGCTGATGTACTTCCTCGTCATCCTGCTGATCTCGTGGGTTTTCTACACCATCATGACCAATCTCGATGCAAGGGACGCGAAATGACCGATACCGTCTCCGCCCCCGGCGCCGGCACAATTCCCGGCGACGTGGCCCCGGCCAAACCCCAGGCGAAGTCGCGCAAGCGCTTCCGGCCGAACGGTTCGGCGATCGTCATGACGATCTACCTGCTGTTCCTGCTCGTGCCGATCTACTGGCTCTTGAACATGAGCCTGAAGACGAACACGGAGATCCTGGGGACCTTCTCGCTCTGGCCGCGCAACCTGACGCTGGCGAATTACGAGACGATCCTGACCGATCCGGCTTGGTATACGGGCTACATCAACTCGATCACCTACGTGACGATGAACGTGGTGATCACCCTCGCAGTGGCGCTTCCGGCGGCTTATGCCTTCTCGCGCTACACCTTCACGGGTGACAAGCACCTGTTCTTTTGGCTGCTGACCAACCGCATGGCCCCGCCGGCCGTGTTTGCCCTGCCCTTCTTCCAACTCTATTCCTCCGTCGGGCTGTTCGACACGCATATCGCCGTGGCGCTGGCGCATTGCCTATTCAACGTGCCGCTGGCCGTGTGGATCCTCGAAGGGTTCATGCGCGGTGTCCCGAAGGAGATCGACGAGACGGCCTATATCGATGGCTACTCGTTCTCCCGCTTCTTCATCCGCATCTTCATGCCGCTCATCGCTTCGGGCATCGGCGTGGCGGCGTTCTTCGCGTTCATGTTCTCCTGGGTGGAGCTTTTGCTGTCGCGCACCCTGACGAGCGTCGACGCCAAGCCGATCGCGGCCACCATGACGCGGACCGTGGGGGCGTCGGGTATCGACTGGGGCGTGCTGGCTGCGGCCGGGGTGTTGACCATCGTGCCTGGCGCGCTCGTGATCTGGTTCGTGCGAAACTACATCGCGAAGGGCTTCGCCCTGGGGAGGGTCTGATGCGAAACATGTCTGGTGAGATCAAGGAGGCGTCCCATGCTTGACTGGATGGCTTGGACATGGCCGACGGCGACGTTCTTCGGGACCATCGCGGTGTTGCTGATCCTCTTCACGATCCTTGCGAGGAGGTATCCCGAAACGCCCCGCGCCGGCGTTCTGCGGATCGAGACGACGCGCGGCGACCGGCTCTTCATCACGCTGCTCGGATCGGCCTTCATCAACCTGATCTGGCTTGGTCTGGGGCTCGAGCCCCAATACTGGGCCCTTGTGGTATGCCTCGTCTATGCCGCCGCGGTGTTCCGCTGGGTCTAGGCGACACACGATCCCGCCATGGAAACAGGTGGGCAACGACCAAACGTTCAACCTTAGGGAGGTATACGAATGAATGTATCTATAAGAACGACAACCGCCATGGGAGTGGCCCTCAGCCTTCTCGCCATGCCGGCCTTCGCGGACATGGAGGCCGCGATGCAGTTCCTCGACGAGGAGATCGACGGCGTGTCGACCCTCACCCGCGAGGAGCAGGAAGCCGAGATGCAGTGGTTCATCGACGCTGCCGAGCCCTTGCAGGGCATGGATATCAACGTCGTCTCCGAGACGATCACGACGCATGAGTACGAGGCGCAGGTTCTTGCTCCGGCCTTTACCGCGATCACGGGCATCAACGTCACGCACGATCTGATCGGCGAGGGCGACGTGGTCGAGCGGCTCCAGACGCAGATGCAGTCGGGCGAGAACATCTACGACGCCTATGTCAACGACAGCGACCTGATCGGCACGCACTGGCGCTACGGTCAGGCCCGCAGCCTCACCGACTGGATGGCCAACGAAGGCGCCGACGTCACGTCGCCGACGCTCGACCTCGAAGATTTCATCGGGCTCGAATTCACCACCGCCCCCGACGGCAACCTCTACCAGCTGCCCGACCAGCAATTCGCGAACCTCTACTGGTTCCGCTATGACTGGTTCAACGACGAGAAGAACAAGGCCGATTTCGAGGAAGAATACGGCTACGAACTCGGCGTTCCGGTGAACTGGGCGGCCTATGAGGACATCGCGGAGTTCTTCACCGGCCGCGACCTGAGCCATATGGGCATCGACGACGAAATCTATGGCAACATGGATTATGGCAAGAAGGACCCGAGCCTCGGCTGGCGCTATACCGACGCATGGATGTCCATGGCCGGCATGGGCGACACGGGCGAGCCGAACGGCCTGCCGGTTGACGAATGGGGCATCCGGGTGAACGAGGAATCCCGTCCTGTCGGCGCCTGCGTCGATCGCGGCGGCGCGACCAACTCGCCGGCGGCCGTCTATGCCGTCGACAAGGCGATCGAGTGGCTCGAGAAGTACTCCCCCCCGGCCGCGGCGGGCATGACCTTTTCCGAGGCCGGCCCCGTCCCGTCGCAGGGCAACATTGCGCAGCAGATGTTCATGTACACGACCTTCGTTCCGCCGCTCGTGGCGTCCGAGGCCGTGATGAACGAGGACGGCACGCCCAAGTGGCGCCTCGCCCCCTCGCCGCACGGCGTCTACTGGGAAGAGGGCATGAAGGTCGGCTATCAGGACGTGGGTTCCTGGACGATCCTCGATTCCACGCCCATCGACCGTGCCAAGGCCGCATGGCTCTACGCGCAGTTCGTCACCTCCAAGACGGTGGATGTGAAGAAGTCCGATGTGGGTCTGACCTTCATCCGGGAATCGACGATTAACTCCGACCACTTCACCGACCGCGCGCCGCGCCTCGGCGGTCTGGTCGAGTTTTATCGCTCGCCTGCACGGGTCCAGTGGTCGCCCACGGGCACGAACGTGCCGGACTACCCGCGTCTTGCGCAGCTGTGGTGGCAGAACATCGGCGACGCAATGTCGGGGGCCAAGACCACCCAGGCCTCGCTCGATCAGCTTTGCGCCGACATGGAAGACGTGATGGCGCGCCTCGAGCGGGCCGGCGTCCAGGGCGATCTGGGTCCGGTCCTCAACGAGGAGCGTGATCCGGAATACTGGCTGAGCCAGGAAGGCGCGCCGAAGCCCGAGATCGAGAACGAGGAAGAAGAGCCCCAGACGGTCAGCTACGACGAGCTGGTCCAGTCCTGGGAGCAGTAATCCGACCATAGGCGGGGGCCCTTCGGGGCCTCCGTCATTTCTCGCCCGAACCCGCGAGGCGATCCCATGACAATTTCCCTGCAACTGCCCGACCGCATCCTGTTTGGACGTGGCGCGCTCGATGAGGCGGCCGACCTTCTGGCCGATCTCGGAACGCGCTTCCTTCTCGTCCATGCGCCTTCTGCCGATGCCGAGCGTGTCGCCGCGCCGCTGCGCAATGCCGGCCGCACGGTCGAGACGATTTCCACCCGCGGCGAACCTGCGCTTTCCGATCTTCTGAAGTTTCTGGAACACGGGCGCACAGTCGCGCCCGACGCCGTAATCGCTTTGGGCGGCGGATCCGTCCTCGACACCGGCAAGGCCCTAGCCGCCCTGTTGCCCGCGTCCGGCGACCCGGTCCGCCACCTCGAGGTGGTCGGCGACGGCCTGCCCCTCGACAGGCCCCCCCTGCCCTTCGCCGCGATCCCGACCACCGCCGGCACCGGAAGCGAGGCGACCCGCAATGCCGTGATCGGCCTGCCGGAAGCAGGACGAAAAGTCTCGCTGCGCGACGCCCGCATGATGGCGCGCCTCGCGATCGTCGATCCGGCATTGACCGAATCCGTCCCGCCCGCGCTGCGGCTCGCCTCCGGGCTCGACGCCGTGGTACAGGTGATCGAGCCCTACCTGTCGAACCGCGCGAACTCGTTCACCGATGCGCTCTGCCGCGATGCAATCCCGCGCGGACTGCACGCCCTGCGCGCGGTGATGGGGGCCCCGGACGCCACCGCATGGCACGAGATGGCATTCGTCTCGCTGACCGGCGGGATCGCGCTGAACAATGCCGGTCTCGGGGCCGTGCACGGCTTGGCCGGCGTCATCGGCGGGCGCACCGGCGCGGCGCATGGCGCGATCTGCGGCCGGCTCCTCGTTCCGGTGCTGCGGATGAACCTGCCCCGGATGGACGGGCCTCGACCGGACGAAATTCGGGCCTGGATCGACGCGGCCTACGGTGGGCTGGATGCGTTCGAAGCGTGGATCGACAGCCAAGACCTGCCGAAGCTCGACGCAATGGGCGTGACGTCGGCGGATCGCCCGGCCATTGCTGACGCGTCAGTCTCCTCGTCCTCGATGCGGGGCAATCCTGTCGCGCTTACCACCGACGAGCTGCAAGAGATCATGGCGCACGCCGCCGCGTGACGGCCAGCGCCGCTCAAGCCGCATCGACGGGACCGAAGATCGCCTCGAGGTGGTCCTGGAGATAGATGCGCACCCACGGCGTGAAAATATCGGGCGTTCGACGCGTCTCCTCGGCCAATTCGGCGACATTGACCCATTGCACCTCCGAAACCTCCTCCGGGTTTAAAGTGACCGCAACATCATGCGGCGCCTCGGCCACGAAGACTTCGACGACCTCGTGCTCAATCAGGCCGCCGCCGACATCGGCGCGATATTCGATTCCGGGGCCACGCCGAAGCTCCAGCCCCGACATGCCCAGCTCCTCCCGAAGGCGCCTGTGCGCACAGGTCAGGCCGTCCTCGTTCCAAGCGGGATGCGTACAGCACGTGTTCGCCCAGAGCCCGGGCGTATGGTACTTGCCCGCCGCGCGCCGCTGGATGAGCGTTTCGCGGCCTCGCGTCACGAAGATCGACACGGCCTGATGCCGCAGACCGCGCAGATGCGCGTCGAGCTTCTCGACGGGCTGCAGGCGGCCATCCACCCAAGCCGGGATCAGAATTTCTTCGGTTTGCATGTGCCCCCTGCTGTTCCGTATCCGGCCGGTCCGGATCTGCGCATCTTAAACATAGGGGGCATGACGGCCGAGGCCCAGACGATCTGCCTCGCCTTCACGTGGACCGCCAGTTTCCGCAAAGGCCGCAGGTGCGGTCAAGTCGATTTGACGCAGGATTTCCTTGCTTCGAAATCCACGATCTGCACGTTCAGAGAATGTGGCCGAATATGCATCGGTTCAACACTCCAAGGAGCAAACATGATTCGTCCGACATTCTTCACCGCACTCACCCTCGCGCTCGCCCCGATCGCACCGTCGGTCTCCGCCGAGGCGCACCTGGCACCATCGGGCGATGCGGCCGCTGGCGAACGGGCATTCCGCCAGTGCCAGGCCTGCCACGGGGTTCAGGCGCCCGACGGAGAACTCCTCGCCGGAAGCGGCGCCGGGGTCGGGCCCAATCTCTACGGGGTCGTCGGTGCCGAGGCCGCTCATGTCGAGGGTTACCGCTACTCTGATCTGATGCAGGCCGCCGGCGAGGCCGGAATGGTCTATGATGAAGCCACCTTCGTCGCCTACGTGATGGACCCGACCGGCCATCTGCGGGAGGTGACCGGCGAAAACGGCCGCAGCAAGATGTCCTACAAGGTTCGCAGCGAGGAAGACGCGCACGATCTCTATGCATTCCTCGCACAATACGGCGACGCCGAAGCGGCCGCCGAAGATGGCGAGGCATCGGATAGCTGACACGCCGCACCTAAGCCCCCGGACGGAACGACGGGCGGATTGCCGCACTGGCAAGCTGTCACGTTGTTTCGTTCCACTGCGGGGTTATAGCGCGACTTGAACTGTCCCGGACCCACCGATGCCACGCCCGCCCTCCCCTTCCGCAGCCCGCCCTTCCGGCGAGCGACCCTGTGCCGTAATCATCGGCGCGGGCTTTGGGGGGTTGGCGGCGGCGATGCGGCTGGGCGCTTGCGGATGGGATGTCACCATAATCGATCGGCTGGATGTACCGGGGGGCCGCGCGACCTCGACCATGTCGGACGGTCACCGCTTCGATCTCGGGCCGACGATCCTGACGGATCCGGACATTCTGCGCCGGCTGTTTCTCGATTGCGGATTTAACTCATCGGATATTCCCCCGATGCAGTCGATCGACCCGATCTGGACGGTCGTCGACGAACGCGGCCGGATGTTGCGCCTGCACCAGCACGACACCGTCGCGGATGTCGCCGCCCAAGTGCCCGGGGAACTCCGTCAATGGCGGGAGATCTGGGCCCCGCGGCGTGCCGGCAGCAATCTCACGGGCTTCCTTAGGGACCACTTGCCCGCGCCACGGCTGATGTCCTGGATCGAACGCCACCTGCGCGATCCCCGCCTTCAGGCCGCGCTCGCCATGCCGGCGGTCCTGCTTGGCCACGATCCTCGCACGGCCCAGATTGCGCATGGCCTGCCGGAAGTGATGCGCTCCGGCATGGTCGCGAACGGCCACGGTCTGGCCGCCATTGCGCGCGCCATGGCCGATGCGGTGGCGGCGCAAGGCGGCACGATCCGCTTGGGCGAGGAAGTGACGAAGGTTTCGCCGCACCGCGCATGTGTCACGCTCAAGGGGGGAAGGGACATCGAAGCCGATGCCGTGATCCTGACCGCCCCGATCGGACGGGCCGTACGGAAACAGCGACGATCCGGGCATATCGGCCTGTTCGCCTGGCATTTCGGGACGTCCGGCACCACCGATCTCTGGCCGGAGGTAGGCTTGCACACGGTTCTGGCACCCGACGATCTGAGGGCAAGCTTTGCCGCGCTCGACGCCAACCGGATCCCGGAGGCGCCGCTGGTCCACCTGCACCGGGCGACCGTCACCGATCCATCGGCTGCGCCCGAGGGAGGCGACACGTTCTGTGCCGTCACGCCGGTGCCGCATCTGGGGCACCGCCACCCGCTGAAATGGTCGGATGAGGCGGGACGGGTACGCGACAGGATCCGGACGCGACTCGAGACCGTCATGCCGGGATTCGCCGACCGTGTGACGACACAGATGACGATGTCGCCCGATGAAATGCGCGATCGCTATCTGTCGCCCTACGGCCTTGCGGCCCCGAGCCTGCAGCCGCGCGTGATCGAAGGGCCGATCCTGCGCCTCGTGCCCGGCGCCGCCGGCGGCGTGGCCGGCGCGTTGGCCGGCGCGGAGGCGCTGGTTCGCTGGATGCCGCATCCGCGCATGCTCGCCACCGGCTGACGGGCGGGCTATATCCCCCTCATGGACTGGACCCTTTTTCCCCTATACCTCCTCGCCTGCATCGCCGCCGGCGCGACCGGTGTGCTCTTCAAGCCAGGTGACTGGTACGTTACCCTCGACAAGCCCCGATGGACGCCGCCGGACCTGCTGTTCCCTATCGCGTGGACGCTGATCTACCTGCTGCTTGCCTTTGCCGCGGCGCGGGTCGCGCCCCTGCCCGGCTCTGAATTGGCCCTGACGCTCTGGTCGGTGCAGATCGCGCTAAATACGCTTTGGACGCCGGTATTCTTCGGCCTGCACCGGATGGGTCTGGCGCTCGTCGTGATTTTGGTGCTGACCGGCATCGCAATATGGCTGTTCTTCGCGATGGCTGCTCTCGATGGCTGGGCCGCGGCCGCGGTTCTGCCTTATGTGATCTGGCTTTTCTACGCGGCGTCCCTCAACGCCGCGATCCTGCGACGCGCTCAGCCGAGATAGGCGCGCAGGGACGGCGTAGGATCGGCAAAGAGCGGTCCGGTCGGGCGCGGCGGCTCCAGCCGTCCATCCGCGATCAGCGCGGTATCCTGCGCGATCCGCCGCGCATCGCCGGGATCATGGCTCACCATCAGAACCGACAAGTCTTCGGACGCGGCCGTCGACGCCACGAGATCAAGCATTTCGGCCCGCAATGCCGGACCAAGCGCCGAGAACGGCTCGTCGAGCAGAAGCCATGGCCGTCCGCGCAGCAGCGCCCGCGCCAGCGCCGCCCGGCTTTGCTGTCCGCCCGAAAGGTCACGCGGCAGGCGGCTGCCGAGCCCCCCGAGGCCGACCTTGTCCAGGACCGCGTCGCGCGCCGCCTTCTGATCGCGATCAAGGCGCAAATCCGGCCGCAGCCCCAGCCCGACATTCCGCGCGATGTCGAGATGCGGGAACAGGTTCTGATCCTGAAACAGGATCGACAGGGGCCGGTCGCCGGGCGGCAGGGCCGTCACGTCCCTGCCCTCGACCTCAATCCGCCCGGAGACGGGCGCCAGAAATCCGGCAATCGCGGCGAGCAGCGTCGACTTGCCCGACCCACTCGCCCCCATAAGCGCGGTGATCCGGCCGGGCGCGAAATCCGCATCGGCCTGCAACCGGAACGCCCCGAGGGCCAGCGTCACGTCATGCAGGCGCAGCATGGCGACCTCCTCTCTCGAAGGCCCAGAACAGGCCCAGCGACAGGATGACGAGCACGAGCGCGGCGGCCTTCGCCTCCTCCATCCGGTAGGACCCCATGAGTTGGTAGAGCGCGAGCGGCAGGGTCGCCTGATCCGGAGATGCGAACAGGGCGATCACACCCAGATCCCCCGCCGCGAGCGCTGCCGTCAAACCCGCCGCGAACCCGGCGGGCCGGGCCAGTCGGGGCAGGGCCACGAGACGGAGCCAAGTCAACCCGTGCATTCCGAGGGAGGCCGAAAGGCGGTGCCAATCGTCGTGGAGCACCCGCATCGCCGGGATCAGCGTCCGCAAGGCGAAGGGCAGGGCCAGCAGCACATTCACCAGGATCGTCACCGGGATGGCCAGCCGCACCGGGTTCACCACCGGCAGAAGGAGGATGTAGAGCCCGGTCCCGAGGACCAGGGGCGAGGCGGCGATCGACAACGTGCCGATGATCTCCACGACGCCACCCCGGCGCCATGTGGTCGCCGTGTAGGCCATCGCCAGGGCAAGCGCCGTCGTCAGCCCCGCTGCGACCAGCGCCACCACAAGCGAACGCAAAGCGGCCGCCCAGACGGAGCGAGTAAGCGCGCCGAGATGGAACGCGCCCTCGGCCAGAACGAGGATCATCGGGACCAGCAGGAACAGGCAGGCCGCCACGATGGCCGCGCCGTCCTGCACGCGCAGGCCAAGGCCCGCGCTGTCCCATCGGGGTACCGCCCGGTCCAGCCCCGCACCGAAGCCCGAAGGCAGCGCGAGCCGGAGCGACAGAAGCGCCGCCACCCCTCCGACGAAGAGCTGCACCGCGCCCAGCAGCGCCGCGCGCCCGAGGTCGAAATCGAAGCGGAAGGCGCGGTAGATGGCCAGCTCCACCGTCGTCGCCCCCGGCCCCCCGCCCAGCGCCAGCGCCACGGCGAAGGATGTCGTGCAGATCAGGAAGATCACGAGGAACACGCCCGGCAGGATCGACCGCAGCATCGGCAGTTCCAGCCGCCGGAACGTATCCCTCGCCGAAAAGCCCAAGGAGGCAGCCAGACGCAGCCGCTCCCCCGGAATGGCCAGCCACCCCTGTAGGATAAGGCGGGTCGCCAGCGGCATGTTGAAGAAGACATGCGCAAGGATGACGCCATGCGCCCCGTAGATGGAGACAGGATCGACGCCGACGGCAGCCAGTGCGGCGTTCACGACGCCCGATCGGCCGAAGACCGCAACGAGGCCCAGCACGGCCACGATCACCGGCAGGATGAACGGTGCACCGAGGAGCAGGATCACCGCCCCCCGCGCCGGAAAGCGGCGGCGGGCCAGCGCCCGCGCGACAGGGATCGCAGCCAAGACCGACAGCGCCGCCGAGACCGCCGCCTGCCACAGGGTGAAGCGCAGGGCGCCCCAGTCGCGCGGGGCGAGACCGGTCCACGCCTCCGCACGCCACGCCACGGCCGTCAGCGGCAGCAGAAGCGCCGCCGCCACGAGGATCGCGGCGACAAGGCCGGGCCGGCCGCGGATCAACGGCTCAGCGCCGCATCCCGCGCTCGAACGCCGCGACGGCGTCTTCGCGCACCGCCTCGGCCTCGGCGCTGCCGTAGATCAGCGCGGTTTCGGGCATGTCGAGCTGCGCAAATCCCTCCGGCAGCTTTTCGGGATCGAGCTTGGCCGGAAACGACCAGTTGCCTTCGGGGATGATCGACTGGAACTCATCCGTCAGGATGAAGTCGAGGAATTGCTGCGCAAGCTCCGGCTGATCAGTCTGCGCGATCTGTCCGGCCGTCTCGACCAAGACGTAATGCCCCTCGTCGAAGATCGCGGCGCGCTTCGTGTCGTCGCCCTCGGCGATGATGTGATAGGCCGGAGAGGTCGTATAGCTCAGGACCATGTCGACCTCGCCCTCGGTGAACAGGCCGTAGCTCTCCGACCAGCCGCGCGTCACGGTGGTGATCTTCGGGGCGAGTTCGGCCCAGGCCTCCTCCGCCTCGTCGCCGAAGACCTTCTTGATCCACAGCGCGAGAGCGAGCCCGGAGACCGACGTGCGCGGATCCTGGATCGCAATGGCCAGATCGTCGGGCGCGTCGAGCAGCGCCTGAAAGCTGCCCGGCGCGTCGTCGATCCGGGTTGTGTCGTAGACGAAGGCGGTATGGCTCCAGTTGAACGGCACGAAGGTCTCGTCGGTCCATTCGACCGGCATGGTGAGTCCCTCGATCTCGACCCCGTGCGGCGCGAAGAGACCGGTCTGGCGCGCACGCTCCGCATCGTCGGTATTCAGCCCGATCACCACGTCGGCGGGCGTCGCGTCGCCTTCGAGACGGAGGCGGGGCAGCACGTCGCCGGTCACGTATTCCAGCGTCTCGCCGGTGGCCGCCTCGAACGCCGCCGCGATGGCCGGGCCGGGGCCCCATTCCGAGGCGAAGTAATCCGGCGCATAGACCGTCAGGGGCTCGGCCGTCGCGGGCATGGCCAGAAGGGCGAACGGAATGGCAAGATGGTGTCGCATGGCTCTCTCCTTTGCCGAAGGGGTGGGGCGAGAGGCACGCACCTTCCCTCCGCCGGGTTCAACCGGATCAGGTTCGACGGGTCCGCATCCTGCGTCTCAGCCCGAATGGGCACCCCGAGGTGCCGCTGAAGTAGCCTGCCCGCCGCGCTGCGTCCAGTGGGGCAACGCGCTTGCCGGGCGCGGTCGCGGTCACTAGACCCTGAAGACGAGGAGAGATCGCCCATGTCCCACAATACGTTCGGCCACCTGTTCCGCGTCACGACCTGGGGCGAGAGCCACGGGCCGGCGCTCGGCGCGACGGTGGATGGTTGTCCGCCCGGCGTGGAGGTCGAGGCGGAGGCGATCCAGCGCTGGCTCGACCGCCGCAAGCCGGGGCAGTCCAAGCACACCACGCAGCGCAAGGAGGCCGATGCGGTCGAGATCCTGTCGGGCGTCTTCGAGGGGCGCAGCACGGGCACGCCGATCCAGCTCATGATCCGCAACACCGACCAGCGCTCGAAGGATTACGGCAAAATCGCCGAGACGTTCCGTCCCGGCCATGCCGACATCACCTATTGGCAAAAATACGGCATCCGCGACTATCGCGGCGGCGGGCGGTCCTCCGCGCGGGAGACCGCCGCGCGGGTGGCCGCGGGCGGGGTCGCACGGGCGGCCCTCACCGCGTTGGCGCCGAAACTGGAGATCACCGGCTACATGGTCGGGATGGGCGAGCTGGAGATCGACCGGAGCCGCTTCGACTGGAACGAGATCGGGCGCAACGATTTCTGGTGCCCCGACGCGCAGGCCGCCGGGGCCTTCGCCGAGCATCTCGACTGGCTCCGCCGGGACGACCACAATTCCGTCGGCGCGACGATCGAATGCGTGGCACGCGGCGTTCCCGTGGGTCTTGGTGCACCGGTCTATGGGAAGCTGGATACCGATCTCGCGGCCGCGATGATGTCGATCAATGCGGTCAAAGGCGTCGAAATCGGGGAGGGGATGCAAGCCGCGCGCCTGACGGGCCGCGACAATGCCGACGAGATCACGATGGGTCCGAACGGACCGGTCTATTCCTCCAACCATGCGGGCGGAATCCTTGGCGGGATCTCGACCGGTCAGGACGTCGTCGTGCGTTTCGCGGTCAAACCGACCTCGTCGATCCTGTCGGAGCGGCGGACGATCACGAAATCCGGCGAGGAGACGACAATCGTCACCAAGGGACGGCACGATCCCTGCGTCGGGATCCGGGCGGTTCCCGTGGCGGAGGCGATGATGGCCTGCGTGCTGCTCGATCACCTTCTGCGGCACCGCGGTCAGGTCGGCGATGCCGGAGGCCGGATCGGCTGACGCAAAAAGGGCGCGACCCGCATGAGCCGCGCCCTTCGAATGGTTGCGAAAACGATCAGCTGCTGACGCTACCGCCGAGATCTTGGCGCTCGGCCTCTTCTTCGGCCGCGGATTTCACCCGATCCGCTGCGCTCTTGGCCTTGTTCTCGGCCTTGTCGACGGCCTCCTCGCCGGAAGGCGTCCTCTCGCGGGCCTCATGCATCGTCTCTGTGGCGACGTCTTTCGCCTCGTCCATGGCGGCCTCGGCCACGGCACGCAACTTGGCGCTTTCCTCGTGGAAGATGCGCTCCGCCTCGTCGACCGCACGGTCGCGATACGAGCCGAGATACCGGTCTTCACGCTGCGTGCGGGGCAGGGAGGCGCCGATGACGGCGCCGATGCCGAACGCGATCACGCCGGCCAGAAGTGGCTGGCTCATATAGGCGTTGCGGCCCGAGGCGCGGACATCGCTCGTCCGGGCGGACAATTCGCGTTGCGCGTCCCATGCGGCGGCGCGGGCCTGCACGACCCGGTCGCGCGCGGCGTCGCTCATGCGTTCGGTGCCTTGGGCCAGACGTTCGTAGAGGGAGCGGTCTTCCTCTTCCTGACGTCCATAGCTGCGGCGGTTGTCACTGTTGCTGGTCATGTTGGATATGGCTCCTTTGGCCTTGTCACGGCCGCGGCGGGCGGCACTGCTGATGCGGTCCCACGTCGACGGCTCTGCCGGTTCTTCGCCGCGTGCGCGGGCGATCCGGCGCTCGAATCCGCCCATCGGCGGGCGTTCCTCGCGGAAGCCTGAGACGGGTTGGCGTTTCGTGTGGTCCCATGCCGGTCTCGGCTCATGCCGTGTCGTCGGCGAGTCGAGGGGATCGGGCGGTGAACGGTCCGGCGTCGCCGCAAGGCGCGGGGATTCGGAGTGAAAGATCGCTTCGTCACCCTTGGGATAATCCTCGCGGCGATCATAGGAGATCGCATGCTCGCGGCTCACGGAACGTTCGCGCTTCTTGACGGGTCCGGCGACCAGCCAAGCAATGCCCACACCGGTCAGGGCCAGGGCAAGCGGGTTGTCCTTGGCTTGCTGCGCCAGACGGGAGGCGACCGGACGTCCGTGTTCGCGGACATAGGCGGTCGCCTGATCCACCATCGCCTCGGGAGTGAAGCGCTCCTGCAATTCATCGATCGAGCGAGCCAGCGCACTGCGTTCGGCTTCGATCTGGCGCTCGATCTGGTCGGGAGTGCGATTCTCGGCCATCAGAAATGCTCCTTCACGACATCGGCGTCACGGCGCACGTTCTTGGCGGTGCGGGTCGGCGCCAGCGACGAGAGCTTGAGATCCTTCATGCCCTTCATCACCATGATGAGAGCGATCAGCGCGAGGCCGCCCCCCACGATCAAGGCTGCCCATCCGGCATCGAGCCCGAGTTCGGCAATCGCTGCGGTCAGAGCCGCGGCAAGAACGTTGAGCGCGACAAGGGCCACGACCATGGCCGCCACGAGGAGGCCGATCGCAACGCCGGCACGCTTGACGTTTTCCGAAACCTCGGCGCGGGCGAGATCGACCTCGCTGCGCACTAGGTTCGAAACATGCGTCAGGGCGTCGCCGATCAATCCGGTCGTGTCACGCGCCGTCGCGGGGCGAACGTCATTTTCCGGTTCATCCCTCATCGCGTTGTCCCTCCGGGCTTGGCGGGCGTGCCGACGGTGCCGGCCGATCCGACCCCACCGGTCGATCCCGCAGCACCGGTCGGACGCGGTGCGGTGCCGGTTGCGCCCGTGGTCGGGGCCGGACGCGGCTCATACGGCGCCTCGTGGCGCGGAGCGGGGACGGGCGCGCGACGTGCGGGAATGTTGTCATAATCATAACGGTACTGCCCGTCGCGGTCCGTCGCCTTGATCATGCGGGCCAACGCAAAGCCCGCCAAAGCTGCACCACCGAGGAACAGCGCAGGATTGCGGCGCGCGAATTCCGACACGTCGTCGGACAGCGTCCCCAAATCCTGCTCACGGATGAAGTCGGCCGCCTGGCTCAGGTTGGAGGCGAGGTAATCCGCCGCCTGGGCCTGATAGCTGTCGTCACCGAATTCGTGCCCGGCATTGCGGATGTGATCGGCGGTCTCGTCGATGCGCGAGGTCGCTTGGTTCTTGATGCCCTCGACCTGCTCTTCGGCCATGGCTCTGGCCTTCTCCGTCAGGTGCTGGGCCTCGGCCTGTGCGGCTTCCTTGGCCTTGCCCGTGGCGGATTTGGCGCGCTCGGTCGCTTCGTCGGCCGCCTTCTGGGCGTCCTGTTGCGCCTTGCGGCGCTCGGCTTCGAGCTTGGCGTCGTTCGGATTTGGATTATCGGTCATTGGATCCACTTTCTTTCTTTGTATCTCAGGCAACGAGGCTGATGACAGCCAACACCACCACAACGACACCGATGATGTAGAAAATGCTGTGCATGCGATGCGCTCCGGCTTTCATTGTTTCGTGCCGTCAACGCCGTATCCTGCGCATGCGTTCCATTGCCGCGGCGACGAGATGGCGGGGGCCGGCGGCAAACGGCCGCCGCCGGGATTCCTGCCTTAGATCCGGATAATGTCGCCGCGTAACCCGCCCCGGACGACCCGGGAGCGTCAAGGCGGCGTCGCCGCGGGAGCGGCGCGCCACGACCCGGCCCTTCGAGACCACGGCAAGGCGCGGCGCGCGCAGGCGGAGCGCCTCGATCGGGTCGCCAGCGTCGAGCACCACAAGCGAGGCGGCGCAGCCGACCCCGAGGCCGTAGTCGTCGATGCCCATGATCCGGGCGTTGACCTCCGTCACCATGTCGAAGCAGCGGCGCATCTCGTCGGGATGGGTCATCTGCGCCACGTGCAGCCCCATGAATGCCACGTCGAGCATGTCCGCCGTGCCGAGCGAGTACCACGGGTCGCGCACGCAATCCTGCCCCCGGCCAACCTCGATCCCGGCGGCCTGCATCTCCTTCACCCGCGTCAGGCCACGCCGCTTGGGGAAGGTTTCGTGGCGTCCCTGTATGACGATGTTGATGAGCGGGTTCGGAATGGCCGCGATCTCCGCCTCCGCGATCAGCGGGAGCAGCTTGGAGACGTAGTAATTTTCCATCGAATGCATCGAGGTCAGATGCGATCCCGCCACCCGTCCCTGCAGGCCCAGCCGCACCGTCTCATGGACCAGCGTCTCGATATGGCGCGACATGGGATCGCCGGTCTCGTCGCAATGCATGTCGACAGGCAAGCCGCGCTCCGCCGCCCATTCGCAAAGGATGCGCACGGATTCCGCGCCCTGCGCCATCGTCCGCTCGAAATGAGGGATGCCGCCGACCACGTCGAGCCCCATGTCGAGCGCCCGGCGCGTGTTCTCCAGCGCGCTCGGGTCGCGCAGCAGACCGTCCTGCGGAAAGGCCACGAGCTGGAGGTCGAGATAGGGTTTGACCGTCTCGCGCACGTCCAGCAGGACCTCCACACCCAGCAGCCTGTTGTCGCAGGTGTCGACATGGCTCCGTATCGCCAGAAGCCCCATGGACACGGCCCAGTCGCAGTACGTCAGCGCCCGGTCGCGGACCTCGTCGGGCGTCATCTCCTGCTTGAGTTCATCCCAGAGCGCGATCCCCTCGAGCAGTGTGCCCGAAGCGTTGATGCGCGGGATGCCGTAGGACAATGTCGCGTCCATCTGAAAATGCGGATCGACGAAAGGCGGAGAGACGAGGTCTCCGGTCGCGTCGATGACTTCCGCCGCCTCCGCACCGGACAGATCGTCCACGGCGGCGATGCGGTCACCGGAGATGCCGATATCGGCGACGCGACCATCGGGCAGCGTGCCGCCTTTCACCACAAGATCGAACATCAGCGTTCCCCCTTTCGATACGGAACCATCAACGCCGCCGGTACCGCCGCACGCCGCGACATGACCACCAGCGCCGCGATCGAAAGGATGTAGGGCGCCATGAGGAAGACCTGATACGGGACCTGCGCACCGAGCGGTGTCTGCTGCAGCCGGACCTGCAGCGCATCGAAGGCGGCGAAGAGGATCGCGCCGAGGAGCGTCTTGCCCGGCTTCCATGCTCCGAACATGACGAGGGCGATGCAGATCCAGCCGCGACCGTTGACCATCTCGAAGAAGAAGCTGTCGAAGGCGGACATCGTCAGAAAGGCACCGCCCACCGCCATCAGCCCAGATCCCGCGATTACCGCACCAGACCGGATCGCCGTGACCGAAAGGCCCTGCGCGGCGACGGCGGCCGGATTCTCGCCCGCCGCGCGCAATGTGAGCCCCAACGGCGTGCGGAACAAAATCAGCGCGACCAAGGCGGCGGTGGCGAAGGCGGCGTAGGTCAGCGGCGTCTGCTGGAACAATGCAGGCCCGACGATCGGCAGGTCGCTCAGCTACGGCACGGCCACGGGGTCGAAGGCTTCAATCTTAGCGGGAAACTGACCTGGGGCAGGGCGAGGCGGTAGGCGTAATAGGTGGCCGAAGTGACCAGAAGGGTAATCCCCAGCCCGACCACATGCTGCGACAGGCCGAACGGCACCGTCAGCGTGGCATGAAGGGCCCCGAACGCCATCCCCATCAGCAGCGCGACCCCCACGCCGGGCCACAGTCCCATGCCGGAATAGACCGCCATCCAGCCGGCGAAGGCGCCCGCCACCATGATCCCCTCGATCCCGAGGTTCAGGACGCTCGCGCGCTCGCAGATCAACTCTCCCATGGCGGCGAAGATCAGTGGCGACGAAATGCGGATCGCCGCGGCCCAGAAGGAGGCTGACAGGAGGATGTCCACAAGCTCGCTCATCGCCAGATCACCCGCAGACGCGTCAGCCCGAGCGCCAGAACCATCGCCAGAAGTGCCGCCGCCAGAAGCACGTCCGCCATGTAGGTCGGAACCCCCGCGGCACGGCTCATCGAGTCGGCGCCGACGAATATGCCCGCCACGAACAACGCCGCGACCACCACGCCGATCGGGTGCAACAGCGCAAGCATCGCAACGATGATGCCGGTATAGCCGTAGCCGGGCGACAGGTCGGTGGTCAGGTTCCCACGAAGGCCCGCCACCTCCGACAGGGCCGTCAGCGCCGCGAGCCCGCCCGACAACATGGCGGTGCGGATGAAGATGCGGTTCACCGGCATCCCCGCAAAGCGCGCGGCCTCGGCATTGAGGCCGGTGGCGCGCATCTTGTAGCCTCAGATCGTGCGCGTCTGGATCACCCAGACGATCAGCGCGGCGATGAGCGCCGGTCCAAACCCCCAATGCAGGCGCAGACCCTCCACGATCCGCGGCAGGCGCGCCTCCGGGATGAGCGGGACGGATTTCGGCCATCCCAGACCCGTCGGATCCGTACCGGCCCTTCCAGCAGCATCGACACGAAGAGGAGGATGATAAAGTTCAACAGGAGCGTCGTGACGACCTCGTCCACCCCGAACCGCGTCTTGAGCAGTGTCGAGACGAGCAGCGCGACGGCGCCGGCCGCCATCGCCGCGACGATGAGGACGGGCAGGAGCAGCGGCGCGGGCAGGGGCAGCGCACCCGTACCCAGCGTCACGACCGCCACCGCGCCGAGATAGAGCTGCCCCTCCGCTCCGATGTTCCACAGACGCGTGCGAAAGGCGACCGCCACGGCAAGGCCGGTGAAGATCAGTGGCGTCGCCCGGTTCAGCGTCTTCAGGAGCGCGAAGCGCGAGCCGACCGCCCCCTCGACGATCCGGCCCAGCACCGAGAGCGGCGCACCGCCCGCCAGCGCGGCGAGGGCCATGCCGAACAGGAGCGTCCCCGCCAGCGCACCCGCTGGCAGTCCCAGCCTGCGAGCGAGCGACGGCGCGGGGATCGCCTCAAGCCGCATCGTCGAAGCCCTGTCCCGCCATCATCGCGCCAAGTTCGGCCACCGTCTTGCGGCCGCGCCGATATCCCGGCGAAAGACGTCCAATTGAGATCACGTGGACCACGTCCGACAGCTCGATCACCTCGTCGAGATCCTCGGAGATCAGCAGCACCGCCGCCCCCCCGGTCCCGCGCGGCCAGCAACTGGCGATGCACATAAGTCAGCGCGCCGATATCGAGCCCGCACAGGCTGATTGGCGAGCACGACGCCCGGGTCGGTCATCAGGACGCAGCCTAGGATCAGCTTCTGCATGTTGCCGCCCGAAAGCAGCCGCGCCGGCGTCTCGGGGCCGGGACAGCGCACGTCGTAGGTCTCGATGATCGTTCGGGTCCAGTCGCGCGCGGCCTTGCGGTCCAGCCATCCCATCCGGCTGATCGGGGCGTCGGTGTAACGTTCGAGAATGGCGTTCTCGGTCAGGTCGAGATCTCCGACCGTGCCGGTGGCGTGCCGGTCTTCGGGGATGCGGGCGATGCCGGCCGCGACCGCCGCGCGCGGGGTCCAGTCGCCGGGCGCCTCGCCGTGGATCGTCATGCGACCCTCCACAGGCCGGTTCAGGCCCGAAAGCAGGCCGGCCAACGCCGCCTGCCCGTTTCCTGTCACACCGGCGAGCCCGGTGTTTTGTCCCGCGCAGAGGTCGAGATCGACGCCTCGCAGGCCCGGCACGGCACCCCGATCAGCGGTGGAGACCCCTTGCAACGTGATGGCCGCACGCCCCGGCCGCGCGGGACGGGCCACGGGGGCAGGGATTTCGGCCCCGACCATCATGCGGGCGATCTCGTGCCGGTCGAGCGCGGCAACCTCCGCCTCGCCGGCGACACGGCCATGGCGCAGGACCACGACCCGGTCGCAGATCGCCGTGACCTCGTGCAGCTTGTGAGAAATGAAGATGACCGACAGACCCCGCTGCACAGCCCGGCGGAGAGTGGCGAACAGGACGCCCGCCTCCTGCGGGGTCAGCACGGCCGTGGGTTCGTCGAGGATCAGGATGCGCGCATCGCGGTAGAGGGCTTTGAGGATCTCGACCCGCTGCCGCTCGCCCACCGTCAGGTTGCCGATGCGGGCCTCCGGGTCGACTCTCAATCCGCAATCCGCCATCAGCGCAGTAACCTTGCGGCGAGCGGCGCGACGACCCGAAAGCGGCGACCAGATCGACCGCGTGCCCAACACGATGTTGTCAAGAACGGAGAGGCTTGCGGCCAAGGTGAAGTGCTGGTGCACCATGCCGACGCCACGCGCCAGCGCCGCCCCCGGATTGCCGGACGGGAGGGGCGCGCCGAACATCTCGATCCAGCCTGAATCGGCGGCATAGTGGCCGAACAGAACGTTCATCAGCGTCGTCTTGCCGGCCCCGTTTTCACCAAAAAAGCGCCACAACCTCGCCCCGGCGCAGCGTGAGCGAAACATGATCGTTGGCGGTGACCGGCTCGAACCGCTTGGTTATGCCGTCGAGGCGGAGGACGATCTCCGCCTCTTCCTGTTTCTCAGGCATTTAGCCCGCATAATTCATGAAGCTGCGGACTTGTGCTCCGTGGGATGGTTTCCCCGGTCTCGGTTTTCTTGCGCGCACCCGGTGTTTGCGTCCGGTTGGCAGGCCGGCCGGTGACTTGGGTCTTGGGCGATACGGGTTGATGTTTCTGGGTTTGTCGGGGCGCATGCGTCAGGCTGTTTTCGGTGGGGCGAGGGCGTCGAAGAGAAGGAGGAGAAGTCCCTTTCGGGGACACGATGCCGGCAGGGTCACGATGATCCGGGTCTTCTTTTCGACGATGGTGGCGGCCAGCTTGACGAGATGCAGCCGCAGCGTGTCGAACTGGGCGCGGCGCCATGGTGAACGTTTTGGGCAAGCCGCGCGAAGCTTCCACCAGACCCAGTAGGCGCAGCCGTGCAGCATCAGGCGCATCTGGTTGGCGTTCGCCTTCGAGCATGATGTCCGGTCTGATGCGAGATGGGTTTTCCACGCCTTGATGTGGTTCTCGGCTTGGCCGCGGATAGTGTCCCAGCGGTTGGTGTAGGAGGCCGCGGGCGAAGCCCTTGGCGTAGCGTAGCGCGCGGCCGGGTGTGACGCTGGTGGTCACCGTCGATCTTCGAGAAGGTTCGGGTTGCGAGACTCGAAACCAAGAACGGA
>NZ_CYPR01000103.1 GCF_001408515.1 Jannaschia seosinensis
TACGAGAAGCTCTATTCCGCTCGCGGCCAGGCCGAGAACCACATCAAGGCGTGGAAGGCCCACCTCGCAGCAGACCGGACGTCGTGCTCGAAGGCGAACGCCAGCCAGATGCGCCTGATGCTGCACGGCTGCGCCTACTGGGTCTGGTGGAAGCTTCGCGCGGCTTGCCCAAAACGTTCACCATGGCGCCGCGCCCAGTTCGACACGCTGCGGCTGCATCTCGTCAGGCTGGCCGCCACCATCGTCGAAAAGAAGACCCGGATCATCGTGACCCTGCCGGCATCGTGTCCCCGAAAGGGACTTCTCCTCCTTCTCTTCGACGCCCTCGCCCCACCGAAAACAGCCTGACGCATGCGCCCCGACAAACCCAGAAACATCAACCCGTATCGCCCAAGACCCAAGTCACCGGCCGGATTGCCAACCGGACGCAAACACCGGGTGCGCGCAAGAAAACCGAGACCGGGGAAACCATCCCACGGAGCACAAGTCCGCAGCTTCATGAATTATGCGGGTTAAATGGGCTTCAAAGCTAAGCGCCGGTCGTCTCTGATCCTCCGCCGGCCTGCTGCAGTTCGCGAGCGCGCACGCGCGCACGTTTGCTGAGACGGTCCAACCCGATCCTCGCCGCCTCAAGTGCGAGAACCGCCCGTGCCACGCTGTGCGGCCGGTCCGGCGAGACGACGATGCCGCCGGCCTCCTCGCCCCGTCCAACCAGCCAAGGCGGCGTACCTCGGTCGTAGCAGATCACAGGTCTGCCTGCCGCCATTGCCTCAAGCACCGTGCGGCCAAAGGATTCGGCGAATTGTGACACGCTCAGCACCACATCGGCCTGCGCCATCGCATCCATGGGGGAGGCGGCGTAGCCCGCCAGCGTTACATTTTCCGGCAAAGGACCGAGCGCCTTCAAGTCAGCACTTTCAGGGCCCACGAGGACGAACCGGACACGTTCGGACACCTCGCCCACCCGATGCGCGACTGCGATTACATCGCCTAGACCTTTCTTGGCGATGTTGCTGCTGACGAGGGCCACGCGCAGCTCGCGCCTTGGCAAAAACGGCACGCTGAAAAGTGCGTCATCCACCATGTTGAGACGGATTTTCGTCCGCTCCGGTACGCCGAGCCAACCGTGAACCAGCGGCGAGTTGGCGACGAACCGGTCGGCCTCGGCGAGTACCGTGGTCCGGACTTCCTCGGCCGTCCCGCCCAAGATGCGACAGAGAGCAGGATCTTCGGCCAGCAATTCGCGAACGTGGACGACCGTCTCGACTCCCTCGGCCCGCGCCGCGGCGAGCGGCGCATCGAGGACCAGCGTATTGACGTGGACAACTCGTGCCTCGTGCCGCCGGATCAACGCCCGGCATTCGGCAACCGACACGGCATGCGGGTTGCGGCCCAAGCGGCGCCAGAGCTGCGGCAAAATCTCGACATGCGCCGCTTTGGCGCGGATCGCATCGAGGTAGGCGGCGCTGCCAAGGGAAGGCAGCACGGCAACTGGCGCGGCTCCTTCTCTGGCAATCCGGTTCAGCATGTCGAGAAAACTGCGCTCGGCGCCAAACACTGCCTGTCCGGCAGCATGAGCGAAGACAAGAACCCGATCGCCCGATCCGCCTCCCGTTCCGGAGAAGTTGAAGAGGCCGCTGCCATGCTCGCCGCCTGCGCGCAGGTAATGAAGAAGCGGCGGCGTTTCAGGATCGAGGCCGTGAACATGGGCATAGGCGCTGGAGCTGAAGCGCGGCCCCGGGTCGCGCCCCTCGACGCCACTGTTCTCGAGGTAATGCTGCGCCGGCGGCGTATCTGCCATCAACACATCTTCGTTGGCCTCAAGATACCAGCCTTGGTCGAACAGCGTCGAGGCTCGCAGCACCTCGAAATCCGAAAGCGCCCCCGGCGGCTCCTTGGGCCCCAGTGCCTGCGGCGCTTCAAATGAGCGGTGGTCGGGGTGCTCGGGCAGAAAGAGTGATCCGCCAATGCCGTGCCACACCCGCGCCGCGTCAAGATAATCGCGGCGGGCTCCTCGAAACTGCGTGCTGATATGCGTCTCCGCGCGCATCGTGAGCGAGGTGGGCGAGGTGCGTCCGAAAGCCAATGGCAAGCCGGGACGGACCTCGGTTATTGCTCTGGGTCCGAAAGCCGCCAGGATGCGATAGTAATGTTCGGTGTCGGCATTGACTCGCACCCGGTCCCAAAAGCCGAGCGTTTCACGCAACGACGCCCTGATCATCAGAGACGACACGTTGCGGTGCGTCCAGCCGGCCTCGATCCGCCAGAGCGCGGGGTACAGGGCATCGTCCACCCGCGCCCAGTGCGACACGCTGGCCATTGCCGCCGGGTCCGAAAGAAGCGCCTCGACCTGCAGACGGATCTTGGAGGGATGCGACCAGTCGTCTGCGTCATGCACGGTGATCATCTCGCCCCGTGCCGCAGCCAGACCCGCATTGCGTGCCGTATAGGCGCCTTCGTTGTGTGGCTGCCGGAGCACGCGGATTCTGGCGTCGCCCGTTGCTTCTGCAATGGCAACGCTCTCGTCAGTCGAGGCGTCGTCGACCGCGAGTATTTCGAGCGAGATCCAGTCCTGCGCCAGAAGCCCCGCGAGCGCTTGCGGAAGCGTGGCGGCCGCGTTGTGCACAGGGACAATCACGCTCACAAGCGGCCCCTTGGCAGCCGCTCCGGGAACGGCCGAGAGGCGGTCAAACCGGGTGCTGCCCGAGCCCGCCAAGCTCACCGCCGCAAGCCCGGCATCGGCGTAGAGCGAGCCGAGGATACCGCTCAATTCGGCATCTGAAGCACCACGTCCGGCGGCGACCGCAACCCGCGACAAGGCCAGGTCGGCCGCTGCCACCATATCCCGCCGCGCCGCTGCCGCGATCCACTGCTCGGCCCTGTCCGGATTGCCGCAGGCCAATTCCGCCTGCACGCCCAGAAATTCCGGTCCCGCATGGGGCACAAGAAGCCGCGTCTCGGGGGTATCGCCTATCCGGTTGAGGACCGAACGTGCCGCGTTCCAGGCCCCCTGCGTCGCATGCCACCGCGCCAGCACCCAAGCCGCCGCCGAACGCTCCAGCGGGTCCGCTCCGTCCACGAGTGCCTCAAGTTCCGGCAGGCTTCGCGCCGCATAGCCCCGCCAGAGAAGATGGTCGAGGTCGAGCGCCCGAGATGAAAAGGGCTGACGCCTCTCGGCATGTCCATGACTCGTGAAATGCGCCCACGGGTTCAGCGCCGCCTGCCGCACATCGCCGTAGCGGGCGAGATACCATTCGGGATCAAATCGTTCGCGTAAGATCCGCCATCCGGCGTCAGTCAAGTTCATCGAAAGGATCCCAACCCGCTCCATGGTGCGGGCGCAACCCGCCCCGCACCAACCCGACGCGCAAGCATCGCATGCGTAACTTTCCCTACTCCCGCCCAAATCGGCGTGGCGCCAAACATCGCCTCGGCTCGCGCCGTGCGTGCCGCGACATCGCCCGGTTTGCCGTCTGGCGGCACCACCAGCACCACCCGATCCGCCACGACGCTCGGCAGGTGCGCCAGAACCGTGTCGAGAAGCGCCGGATCGTAGAGCGCCAGCAGGTCACATGTCGCACGCTCCCCCAGGACGATCACCTGGATGCGGGCCGCAAGCATCGCCGAGCGGCTTTCAGTGCACATGCGGAGCCCTGCCGCCACATCGAGGGGACGGAAGAACTCGAATGCCCCGAGGCGGCCCTTTCGCTCAGTCCCGGCCGTCAGTGTGGCAAGCGGCACAGGCTTGCGGAAATCGCCGGCCATTACGCCGTCGAACCGCCCCAAATCCGCCGCGCGCCGACCGCCCTCCAGAATTCGCGGTGCGGGAAACGGCCGCGTACGCCCATCGTAGCGCAGCGCCTCTGGCGGTGCAGTCGAATGAAAATGCGTCTGGGCATCGTAATATTCCTTGCGCGCCCCAAAGCGGTATCCATTGATCCCGAGGATTGGATCGGCAATTGCCGAATTCGAGCGCTCGCGCTGAAACGACAGCGGCCCAGTCGCAAGATGCGTGACAGATTTGTCGCCGAAGACCCGTCGGACGCGGCGAATAAGTTCATTATCTGCCGACATTCGCACAGTGTCCCACGCGCCGAGCGCCGCCACGACGGGCGCGCGGCGGAACATGAACGATGAGACGTTGTCGATGACGAGCCGGCCCGATTCGGTAAAGCGTGTGACAGACAGATCATCGCGCATCCGCGCCTGCTCGGAAGTGCAGCCGATGACCTCCGGGTGGTCCCGAAGATGCGCAACCTGCCGCGCGATCTTGTCGGGGTGCGACCAGTCGTCGGCGTCGTGGATCGTAACGAACTCACCCCGCGCGGATTTGAGCCCGGCGTTGCGCGCCACGTAGGCGCCGCCATTCTCGGCCATCTCGATCACCCTGATCCGGGGATCGTCGCGGGCGAGGGTTCGCGCCTGAGCCGCGGTGTCGTCGCTGCTTGCATCGTCGATCACGATGACTTCGAGGTCGCGCCAACTCTGCGCCTGGAGCGACCGGATCGCTGTCGGCAAGGTTTCGCGTGCATTATGTGCGGCCAGAAGCACGCTGACGAGCGGCCCGCGGCGTGGCGCTGCGGCGGCGGACAGGCCGTCATAGGGCGTCGGCGCATCTTCCCCGATCGTCACCGGGCCAATATCGTGGCCGGCCAAGGCGCGGTTGATCCAAAGCAGCCGCGCATCGGTCGCGGTCTCGAACACAGCCCGTACCAGAAGCGCATCGGCACCAATGAGGCCCCTCTCCCTGCGCGCCTCCAGCCACGCCTCGGACGGCGCGGGCCGTCCCAGCCGCGCATCGCACACAAGCGAGATCGGCAATTGCCGCTGCCGCATCAGGGGCGTCGCAGGCAGCCGAAGCGCCAAGTCGAGCCAGCGTCGCGCGGCCGCGGGACGGTTGTCACCTTGTGGGTGCAAATGCAGCAGCGCCAACTGAAAGGCGGCCATGCCGCGCTCGAAATGCACCGCGCCCCGCTCGGCCATCTCCTCCCAGATTCCCGGCACGCGGTCATGGTAGCCGAGGACATAGACCTCCCCGCGCCATTGCCCCACCCGCGCCTCGGCCCGCCTCTCGCGGCCGGCCTGCGACGGCATCGGATCGCGCCCCTCGGCACGGCCAAAACGCAGGTAGTGCAGAAAGGGATCGATGCCGCTGTCGGCGACGTCCGGATTGGCATCCAGATAGGCGCGGGCCCAAAATCCCGGGCCCGGATCGCGGTCGCCGTCCCTGCCATTTATCAGGTAATCAAGAGCTGGATCCGTCTCCGCTTCAAGTACATCCCGGTAAGTCCGAACATACCAGCCCGCATCGAATTCCGGTGCCGAGCGTACAAGGTCCAGATCGGCATCATCCATTTCCGGATTCGTCGTTGCCTAGCCGAACCTGCCTTCCCTCGGCCGCGCCATGAAGCACGTAATGTGCAAGCGCCGGCCAACCCGCCTCGAGCACGTCTGGGTTCAGCATGTAATAGGTGCGAGTGCTGAAATCCGGCCCTGGATCGAGTCCCTCGAAGGCGCCGGCCGCGACGTAGTGGCGCTCGGCCGAGAGTCTGCGCGGCAGGGCCACGCACAATGCGGCACGGTAGCTTTCCGCGTCGAAAAGCGGGCTCTTCCTGAGAGCTGCGGCTTGGGCACGCAAAGACGGCAGGCCCCGCGGCCGCCCCTCCACCCCCAGTCTGAGCCTCCTGCACAGCAGCGCCGCGTCCAGTCCCCGCGTGGCGTCAGAGGCTTTCAATCGCTGCGAGGCGTGGGCAAGTTCCTTGAGGTGACGCTCCTCCTCAATTCGCAGTGCCGCGATGCCTCCTTCAGTTCGCAGCGCCTCGATCTCGTCGCGGAGCAGGGCCTGAAGCTCCTCGTGCTCGCGCTCAAGTGCCGCCATTGCGTCCGACGGGTCGGAAAGGGCATCCGGGTGAAAATTGTTCATACCAAGCCGATTACAGCGGACCTTTTCCTCTCCGCAAGCGCAGATGGCATAGACATTTCCAACATCGGGAAACGTGACCGCAATGCGTGAGTACGGTTTGATATTGTAACAAGCCGCTGCCGCTTTGCACCTGTCAACAGGTGCTGTGCTCCGCACAAGGGAACTGGCGACGGCAGCCATCGGGGGAGGCTCTGCTGATGGCATGGGTGCCCTCCCCACCCGCACTGCACTGTGTCAGCGTGATCGGGGCGTTGTTGCAGAACCCATGCCTGAGGCGCAAGAGGTCCTTCCCCAGTGACATCATGCCACGCGGACAATCTCGGCGGTGCCGAGAGTAGAGAAGCGGTTCATGAGAGCGGCGCAGATGTGAATTTCGGCGGTCTGGCGATCAGAGTCTCGTGCGGCGATGCGGCTGCGTGTATGGTATCCGTCCAGCGCTTTCAGTATGCTCTGCCGGAGTATCGCATCGCGCGCTGGGTTTCGTTCCCGGCGCGGGCGGCCCGGCCGCGCGGTCCTCTTTCCAGAGACGACCGTTCCTGTGGATCACAATGACGGGAATAGCGCCGCGCCCGATAATCGCCTTGTGGCACCGCCGCGCGTCGTAGGCGCCGTTCGCGGTCCCAGTGCCGATCTGCTCATTCTACGAGATCTGGCCGAGGAGGTCCGGAAGCACGGGACTGTCGCCATCGCGGCTGGGGGTGAACTCCGTTTCGGGACGTTGCTGCGCAATGCCCGGTCGGGCAAGGGACGGCGCGGATGTCCGTGGTCGCGGGGTCCTTGGTCAAGTGCACCTTGAGCCACTGGCGCCGGCACTGGGAGCCGTCCTTGCGCGTCTGCCATTTGCCACCGCCGAAGACCATGATCCCGGTGCTGTCCACTGCCCGGCAGGGCATTGTGCAGCAATGCTCCGAGAGGAGACAGCGGGTTCAACAAAACGTCGGCTCGGCAACACGGAACTTGAACAGCCAAGGTCTTCTGCCTGCCGCTCAGGGTAGAGAAGTTCGGCACCGGCCAGTCCAGCCCGACCAGGCGCAGCAGGCTGGCGACCATCCCGGCGGCCTGCCGCAAAGGCCGCCTGAACAGATGGGGTGGTTGCCGCCTCCCCAAACGGCATCGCGAGGTGCCACTATTGTGGTGTTCAGGGCCACGAGAGTGAGAGGACGGTTGTAAAAGAAGAATACGATGATTGGGGTGGATCTTTCCAAGAACGTGTTTCAGCTCCACTGCGCCATGATGTCAGGGCATTTGAAGTTTCGCAAAAAGCTGACGCGCCCACAATTCCGGCAGTTCATGTCGAACCAGCCGCCCGCTGTGGTGGTAATGGAAGCCTGCGGCAGCGCAAGTTATTGGGCGCGGGAGCTCAACAAGCTGGGCCATGAGGTCAAGCTGATCGCGCCGCAATATGTGCGGCCCTTCGTGAAGCGGCAGAAAAACGATGCAGCCGATGCCGAGGCGATTGTCATCGCGGCACAGCGTCCCGAGATGCGTTTTGTCGAGCCGAAGACGGAAGATCAGCAGGCCCGCCCTGCGCTCTTTCGTGCCCGCGAGCGTCTCCTCCACCAGCGCACGGAACTCGTGAACGCCCTGCGCGGCTTACTCTACGAGTTCGGATATACGATCCCGCAGGGGATCGGCCATCTGAAGCGCATCGAGCCGATCCTCGACGACCCCGGCTGCGACCTGCCTGAGATCGTCCGCGACGAGTGCCGGGATCTGATGGAGCAGATTGCTAAAAAGACGGCTCGTATCGATGCTCGGACGAAAATCGCGAAGAGCTCGGCAGAAAAAAGCGACACGGCTCGTCGCTTGCAGACGATGCCGGGAGTCGGCCCGCTAACCGCGCTCGCGATCGAGGCATTTGCGCCAGATATGATGAATTTCCGGCGCGGCCGCGATTTCGCCGCGTGGTTGGGGCTTGTCCCACGTCAGCATTCATCAGGCGGCAAGGAGCGGCTCGGGCGCGTGTCGAAAGCCGGCCAGGCTGACATCCGCCGCCTCCTGATCGTCGGGGGCGATTCGCGCCTGAACTGGCTGGGGCGCTGGTCGATACCCGAGGGGTCCTGGCTGGCCCGGATGCTGGAGAGAAAGCCCGGATGCTGGTCGCGATCGCGCGGGCCAACCGGATGGCCCGGGCGATCTGGGCGATGTCCACCAAGAAGGAGAATTATCAGGATCCGGCACGAGCTACTGCATGAGCTGAACAGCGAAAGCAGTCTCGCGTCGGCGAAGGAGGTGCGAGAAGGCGACAACCCGAATGGGCGCAACGATCGAACAGATCTGGATCGGGAAAACCAGTAAGGTGCTGTGAGCAGATCAGCTCGCTGAACAGATTTGGACCCGATCCGCAGATCTCCATCCCGGCCCGCGGCCTGTAAGTGCCGCACCTTGAGGCCTGACAGAAGACTGCACTCGATCACCC
>NZ_CYPR01000104.1 GCF_001408515.1 Jannaschia seosinensis
TCATCGCCCGCGTCGAGGTTGGCCCCATGGGTCGGGACACCCGCTACATCGTCACCAACCTCGAGGGCGGTCGCGGTAAGCACCTTTACGAGAAGCTCTATTCCGCTCGCGGCCAGGCCGAGAACCACATCAAGGCGTGGAAGGCCCACCTCGCATCAGACCGGACGTCGTGCTCGAAAGCCAACGCCAATCAGATGCGCCTGATGCTGCACGGCTGCGCCTACTGGATTTGGTGGAAGCTCCGCGCGGCTTGCCCAAAACGTTCACCATGGCGCCGCGCCCAGTTCGACACGCTGCGGCTGCATCTCGTCAAGCTGGCCGCCACCATCGTCGAAAAGAAGACCCGGATCATCGTGACCCTGCCGGCATCGTGTCCCCGAAAGGGACTTCTCCTCCTTCTCTTCGACGCCCTCGCCCCACCGAAAACAGCCTGACGCATGCGCCCCGACAAACCCAGAAACATCAACCCGTATCGCCCAAGACCCAAGTCACCGGCCGGCATGCCAACCGGACGCAAACACCGGGTGCGCGCAAGAAAACCGAGACCGGGGAAACCATCCCACGGAGCACAAGTCCGCAGCTTCATGAATTATGCGGGTTAGACCGGATTGGCGGAAGAGGCGAGGCGACCTTCCGATGCGAGAGTGGACCCGGCAGCCTAAAGCGTTTAACCAGCCGACGCACTCCAGACGAGAACGGTTACCGGCTTGGCACGCAAGACTGACAGCGCAGCGCGGACCTTGACGGACCGTCAGATGTTCGGCCGCTTCTGGCGGGAGTACCTGAAAGGTCAGACACCGAAACTTGCATTCGCAGCCATTCTGATGGTTATCGAAGGCAGCACCCTCGGCGCGCTGTCCTACATGCTCAAACCGGTCTTCGACCTCGTGTTCGTGCAGGGGCGCGAGGACGCCATCGTGTGGGTCGGAATCGGCATCTTTATGCTGTTCCTCATCCGGGCGGTGACGGGGATCGCCCAGCGGGTGATCATGACGCGCATTGCGACGACGACGAGCACGACGATGCAGAGCAACCTCCTGCGTCACGTTCTCACGCTCGACGCGAGCTTCTTTCAGAAGATGCCGCCGGGTACACTGATTTCTCGGGTCAATTCGGACGCCAATGCAACGCAGGGTATATGGTCTGCACTGATCCTCGGGGCAGGGCGGGATCTGGTCGCGCTGGTTTCTCTCTTCGCGGTGGCCGTTTCGGTCGATCCCTTCTGGACGCTTCTGGCCATGGCGGGGACGCCGCTGCTGATCGCGCCGAACCTGATCCTGCAGCGTTACCTGCGCAAGAAAAGCGCGCGATTGCGCGATCTCGCTGCCGCGCGCACCACGCGGCTTGACGAGACGTTTCACGGCATTGGACCGGTAAAGCTGAACGGCCTTGAGGGATATCAAAGCGATCGCTTCTCACGGCTGACTTCGGATTACGTGACAGCGCGGATCAAGGCCTCGGCTGGTTCGGCAATGTTGCCAGGATTGATCGACCTCGCGGTCGGGCTCGGGTTCTTCTGCGTCCTATACTTCGGCGGACGTGATATCATCGCGGGCACGAAGACCGTCGGCGATTTCATGGCGTTCTTCAGCGCGATGACCTTGGCATTTCAGCCGTTGCGGCGTCTGGGCGGCCTCGTCGGAACCTGGCAGAAGGCTGCCGCGAGCCTTGAGCGTGTCTTCGGCCTCTTCGACACCCGCCCGGTGGTCGCGGCTCCGGCAAGCCAGCCCCAAATTCCCGACCTACCGGATACGACCATCCGCTTTGAAGACGTTCATCTCTCATACGACGATGCCAAGGTGCTTCGCGGCATCGATTTCGTGGCCGAAGCGGGAAAGGTCACGGCGCTGGTCGGCCCATCGGGCGCTGGCAAGAGCACGATTTTCAACGTCCTGACGCGACTGGTTGAGCCGAGCGCCGGAGAGGTCTCGATCGGAGGCAAGAACCTCCGGGACATCGAGATCGGGGGGCTGCGCGCGATGATATCGGTGGTCAGCCAGGATGCGCTGCTGTTCGATGAGACCATCCGCGAAAATATTGTTCTCGGTCGCAAGGACGTTTCCGAGGAAGCACTGCGGCGCGCCATGGATGCAGCGTTCGTCAGCGACTTCGTCGATACGTTTCCTGATGGACTTTCCACGATGGTCGGTCCGCGCGGGTCCAGCCTGTCTGGGGGGCAGCGGCAGCGGATCGTGATTGCCCGCGCAATCCTTCGCGATACACCGATCCTGTTGCTCGACGAGGCGACGTCGGCCTTGGACACGGCGGTGGAGCAGAAGGTGCAGGAAGGCATCCGGACCCTGTCACGTGACAGGACAGTTTTAGTCATCGCGCATCGTCTGTCAACCATCGTGAACGCTGATCGGATCGTCGCCGTCGAGCAGGGACGCGTTGTCGAGACAGGGCGGCACGAGGAGCTTCTGGCGAAGAAGGGGCTCTACGCCCATCTACAATCGCGACTCGAAGAATAGCCGCATTAATCAGTAAGCTGCCTCCGGTGAGTTGATGTTGGAGACACCGGCTGCGGCAGCTGTCGCGTCATAGAAAAAAACACCGACCGACCCGCTGACCCGGAGCGTCAGCCGCCGTTGCTGAGCGCTGGCGGGATAGGTCGCAATGCGCTCGAAAATATTTCTTTTCCTGACGAAAGGATTATCGGGGCGTAACTTAGGCCTGCCGACACTTATAGTCTCAAGAGCCGGGTTTTGATCTGATCGCCGACGTGGTGCGCCTAACCCGCATAATTCATGAAGCTGCGGACTTGTGCTCCGTGGGATGGTTTCCCCGGTCTCGGTTTTCTTGCGCGCACCCGGTGTTTGCGTCCGGTTGGCCGTATGCCTCCGCCGAGGGCCGTCTGACCGACCCACCCGGCTGCCTTTAAGAGCATGAAGCTATGACAGACCATAGCTTCATGTCCCAAGTAGAGGTTCTTTCGGTCACGGATACCGGCCGGCGGCGTCGGTGGACTGACGCCGAGAAGGTGCGGATCGTTGAGGAGAGCTATGCGGCGCCTCGGATGGCAGCAGCGACGGCACGACGCTACGAGATCTCTCGTTCGCTTCTCACACGGTGGCGTCGCCTGGCACGTGAGGGCCTTCTGATCGGCAATGGGGACCGGGCGCATTTCACGGCGGTTACCGTGAGGCCGGAAGTCGCCGCCGAGCCAGCAACCACCGATGCGCAGTTT
>NZ_CYPR01000105.1 GCF_001408515.1 Jannaschia seosinensis
CAGGGGTGTGCGGGGCTTCACGGCCGTCCTGCCTGGCAGAGCGAGTCACCCTGACCTCGAGCTCCACTTCGGTGCGCGCCGTATCAAGGGCGGCGAGCTTCTCGTGGTGGCTTCGCCCTATCCAGCCACTGGCGCGCACATCCTGCGGCAGTACAAGAAGCGCTGGCTCATCGAGTGCCTGTTCGCCGACAGCAAGACGCGGGGGCTGAACCTGGAGGACACCCGCCTGACGCTCGCGTCCAAGTTGTCTCTGCTCATCGCCATAACCGCTATTGCCATCGCCCTCATCTGCCGTGCTGCAGCCCAGCTCATGGGACACAAATACCCCGCCCGGAAGAAGCACGGATACTGCTCGAAATCCTGGTTCCGGACCGGCTTCGATGAGGTCCGACGATGGATGCGGTCCGGTCCCGAAACGCCTCTCGTCGCCCGAAATCTCGTCGTCCCGAGACGGCTGCGGGTGGGAGTCGTGTAGTCTGGCCTTCTCGTGAATTATCCGGGTTAGTAGGGTGATCTGAAGTCGTTTGGCTGACGCCCGGCTTTCCTATGACGATTTGTGGGCGCATCTCATCTTGGAACCCGGCAAGGTGGCCTTTGTTGCGCCTAATGGTTTAATTTTATTAGGCATTTCAACGCAACAAACATCATCCTCAACCACTGGACTGACTTCGCGCGCGTAGCCTCCATTTTTCCCATACGAGTCGCGATCTGCGTGGTACTTCGGCGCCATGGATATCGTTCTCATCACAACGGTCATCGCGTCGCTCTTTCTCGTCATCGGCGCGGCGGAGCCGCTCGCCGCGCGCCTGCGTCTGCCCTATAGCGTGATCCTCGCCGCCATCGGCATCCTGATCGGATCGGGCGCGACCTTCTTCCTACGTACGGAGCTGACTGACGCGCTCAACCCGATATCCGAAGCCATTCTCGGTCTGCCAATCCGGTCCAACGTCTTCCTCTATGTGTTTCTGCCGACGCTGCTTTTTCAGGCGACTTTGGGGATGAACCTGCGCCGGATGCTCGATGACTGGGTGCCGATCCTGGTGCTGGCCGTCGTGGCGGTGGTCGTGGCTACGTTCAGCATCGGATATGCGCTGGCATCGGTCAGCACGCTCCCGCTGGCGGTGTGTCTGCTTATCGGTGCCATCGTGTCCACGACGGATCCGTCCGCCGTGGTATCGATCTTTCGTTCCATCTCGGCGCCGCGCCGTCTTGCACGGATCATCGAGGGTGAGAGTCTTCTGAACGATGCCGCCGCCATTGCGCTGTTCGGCCTCTTCATGGGGTTCGTGATGCTGGGCGTTCCGGACCCGAACCTCGGCGATGCACTGGCCCGCTTCCCGCTTCTCATTGCCGGCGGTGCGTTAACGGGGTGGCTTGCGGCGCGCTTGGCCGTTTGGATCATGGCACTGTTTGCTCGTCACGAGCTTGCCCAAATCTCGATCTCGGTCGCGCTGCCATATCTCGCCTATATCGGCGCGGAACAGAGCATCGGCGCCTCGGGCGTGATCGCGGTCGTCGTGGCGGGTCTGACGCTGAACCTGACGGGGCCGGGGCGTCTGCCTCCCGTCGCTTGGGCCAACCTTCGTGAGGTCTGGGACGTCCTGGCGCACTGGGCGGGCGCGCTGATCTTCATCCTCGCCGCCTTGCTGATCCCAAGGCTTCTGGAGGAGGTCCGGATCGAGGATTTCCTTCTGATCGGCGTGGTCGTTCTCGCCGCCATCGCGGCTCGGGTGGTGATCCTGTTCGGCCTTCTGCCGCTGCTGGCGTTGTTGCGGGTCTCTCCGCCGGTCGAGCGGCCGTACCGCGTCGCCATCCTCTGGGGTGGCCTTCGCGGCGCGGTCACACTGGCGCTGGCACTGGCGGTCACGGAGAGTTTCCGCGTTCCGGTCGAGGTCAAACGCGTGGTGGGTATCGTTGCCACCGGCTTCACGCTTTTCACGCTGATCGTGCAGGGAACCACGTTGCGGACGGTGATCGGGTGGCTCGGCCTCGACCGCCTCTCCCCGATTGACCACGCGCTGTCGCGGCAGGTCGTGGCCGTGGCGCTCCAGACTGTGCGGGAGGATGTGGCCCGCACGACCGAGAATTATGAGCTGACTCATGATATCGTACGATCCGAGGCAAAGCGGTTCGGGGAAAGACTCGAGGATGCCGTCAAGACGGCCGAGGACAGCGCGGAAATCCTCGATAGGGATCGGGTCACGCTCGGGCTGATCGCTCTTGCAGGGCATGAGCGCGACACGATCCTTTCCCGTATGCGCGAACAAACGATCTCCTCGCGCATGTCCGAACAGGTGCTGTCCGATGCCGATCGGCTGATCGAAGGTGCGCGATCGGGCGGGCGCAGCGGCTATCAGCGGGCAACGCGGCGCAGTGTCTCCTACGGGCGCACCTTTCGGGCGGCGGTGGTTCTGAACAATCGGTTTGGCTTGTCTGCGACGCTTGTCCGAATGACGGCCGATCGCTTCGAATTGCTGCTTTCGCAGCGGCTTGTCCTGCGTGACCTTGGCATCTTCATCGACGGACGCATCCGCCGGATCCATGGACGACGGGTGGCCGACCTCCTGCACGAACTGCTTGCGCGGCGAACAGAAGCTGTGGAGACGGCGCTGGAGGGGCTGCGTCTTCAATATCCGGGTTATGCCGAGGAGCTTGAACGGCGCTTCATCCGGCGGACCGCGCTGCGGCTTGAGGAGCGGGAATATACCGCGATGCGTGAGGACGGGCTGATCGGGGCCGAGGTTTTCACCGCGCTGATGCAGGACCTTGCGGCACGCCGTGCCGCTGCGGAGTATCGCCCGCGCCTCGACATCGCCCTTCAACGGGTCGAACTTGTCCGACAGTTTCCGCTATTCGCGGATCTCGACGAGCGCGCGCTGAAGCGCCTCGGTCGCGTTCTTCAGACCCGCTACATTAACGCCGGCGAGATCATGGTGCGCAGGGACAGCGCGGTGAGAAGCGTATTCTTCATCGCCTCCGGGGCGGTCGAGCTGGAGAGCGCGGGACAGACTTGGCGCCTTGGGCGCGGCGAGATGTTCGGCCAGTTGACGATCCTGATGCAGAAGCCGCGTCGTGTGGAGGTGCGGGCCATTGCGCCGTCGACGCTTTTGATGCTCGACGAAGACCGCTTCCGCCGCCTCCTCAAGAGGAGCATAGCGCTTCAGGAGGCTGTGCGATCAAGTGCGCAGAAGCGGGGGATCGAGCCGGAGGGGCTTGTGTCTTCCGCGCAAGAAGCGGCGTAAGATGCGATCGCTCCCGACAATTTTCACCTAGCTGCGACAGAAACCGGTGCGCTGTCTAAGCCAGACGGAGCCGGTTGAGAATTTTCCCGAAGTGCGGATTTCCATCTTGCGCAGAAGAGTGGACGCGGTCGGTTGGGGCGTAGGTGTTCCGTCCCGGATGATCACCTTTCCCCGCGACGATCCGCGCTCTTCATGGCAAGATCGGTTCTGAGGGACCTTCGAGACGGGGCACGACCATGCTGATACATCTTCACAAGCAGGCCACGACCACGCCGAAGGTGCGGGCGGCGATCCAGGCGAGCACGGAGCCTGCTCCGGTCCTGGCCGAGCGCTTCGGCATAACGGAGCAGACCGTTTACAAGTGGCGCAAGCGCGACAGCGTCGCGGATCGCAGCCACACGCCGCACAGGCTCCAGACGACGCTGACACCACCGCAAGAGGCCGTCGCGGTGGCCCTGCGAAAGGCGCTGCTGGTGTCGCTGGATGATCTGCTGGCGGTTGTGCGGGAGTTCCTGAACCCGAACGCCTCGCGCTCGGGGCTGGACCGCTGCCTGCGCCGGCATGGCGTGGGGAACCTGCGCGACCTGAAGACCAAGGCGGCCAAGCCGAAGCACAGCGCCTTCAAGGCCTACGAGCCGGGCTACCTCCACATCGACGTGAAGTACCTGCCGCAAATGGCCGATGAGACCCGCCGCCGTTACCTCTTCGTGGCCATCGACCGGGCGACCCGATGGNTCTTCATCCGTGTCTTCCCGNCAAAGACCGCGGCCAACGCACGGCGCTTCCTGCGCGATCTGGAGCGCGCCTGCCCGATCCGCATCCGCACCATTCTCACCGACAATGGCAAGGAGTTCACCGACCGCCTTTTCGGCCTGCGCAAGCGGACTGCCACGGGAGAGC
>NZ_CYPR01000106.1 GCF_001408515.1 Jannaschia seosinensis
GAACCACATCAAGGCGTGGAAGGCCCACCTCGCAGCAGACCGGACGTCGTGCTCGAAGGCGAACGCCAATCAGATGCGTCTGATGCTGCACGGCTGCGCCTACTGGATTTGGTGGAAGCTCCGCGCGGCTTGCCCAAAACGTTCACCATGGCGCCGCGCCCAGTTCGACACGCTGCGGCTGCATNTCGTCAAACTGGCCGCCACCATCGTCGAAAAGAAGACCCGGATCATCGTGACCCTGCCGGCATCGTGTCCCCGAAAGGGACTTCTCCTCCTTCTCTTCGACGCCCTCGCCCCACCGAAAACAGCCTGACGCATGCGCCCCGACAAACCCCGAAACATCAACCCGTATCGCCCAAGACCCAAGTCACCGGCCGGCATGCCAACCGGACGCAAACACCGGGTGCGCGCAAGAAAACCGAGACCGGGGAAACCATCCCACGGAGCACAAGTCCGCAGCTTCATGAATTATGCGGGTTAACCGCATCTTAACGTCTGGAACCTATCGCCCCCCGACCCGAACCGCTCGGCAGGACGACGCCCGAACAGGCAGGGGGAGACGCAGCATTTGCCACTTGCGTCAACCTCGCCTAGTCCGGGCCAAGGGACGCGTTCCCGACGGAGATGACACAACGGCGACCGATCCGCCGGGGACCCGCAGGAAAGCCAGAGCGAATGATTCCCAATTTCGAACCCGACCGCTTCATCCAGTCCCTCCGCCGGCGCCGCAAATATCAGTTCTTTCTGATCGTCGACGCGGTGATCGTGGTCCTCTCGCTGGTCCTGTCGCTCCTGCTCATCCCGCTGCCGGAAACGGCGCCGGGCATCGCGGACATCATGTTGGTCGCGGCGCCGGTTCTGGCGGCGTTTTCCATGGCCCTGCTCGCGCTGTCGGGTCTTCCGGCCCTGAGGCTGGCGGAATTCGACGGCGCCGCCATTCTGCGGGCCGGTGCGATCGCCTGCGCCGTGGCCTTGGGCGGCGCACTCCTGACCGCGTTGTTCGACGTGGCGCTCCCCCCCGCGGGCTTCCTCATCTTCGCCATGACGGTCTGGCTGGGCATTTCGGTAGCCCGCGTGGTGGCGCTGCAGATCGTCCTCGCGATCTACCGCCGTGGGGCGGTCGTCCAGCGCGTGCTGATCTACGGCGCGGGCGTGACCGGTTCCCAACTCGCCCAAGCGTTCCGCAGCCATCACGAGATCGATGCCGTCGCCTTCGTCGACGACAATCCCGCTCTTCAGGGCGTGACCATAGCGGGCCTGCCCGTGTACACGCCGCTCCACATCGCCGAGATCGCGAAGCGCAAGCATATCGATCGCGTCCTCCTCGCCGTTCCCTCGCTGAGCCCGCCCAAGCAGGCGCGCATCGCCCGGCGGCTGCAGCGGCTGGGCCTGGAGGTCGAGGCGCTGCCGTCATTCTCGCAGATCATCGGCAGCGACGGTCTGGTCGACCGGCTCGAGACGCTGCGTCCGAAGATGTTCCTCAACCGTGATGAGGTGAAGGCCCCGCTGGAAAGCGCCGCCATTTACACGGGCAAATCCGTGATGGTCAGCGGGGCGGGCGGCTCCATCGGGTCGGAACTGTGCCGCCAGCTTCTCGAATGCCGACCGCGCAAGATGGTCCTGTTCGAGTTGAGCGAGATCGCGCTCTTCACCGTGCAGCAGGAACTGGCAGGCACGGCACGCGAGCAAGGGGTCGAGCTCGTGCCGGTCCTCGGCTCGGTTACCGACGGGCGGCAGGTCCGGCTCGTGCTCGCCGAACATCAGGTCGAGGTCGTCCTGCACGCGGCGGCCTACAAGCATGTCGATCTCGTTCAGCGCAACCCGCTCGCCGGTCTGGCCAACAACGTGCTCGGCACCCATATCCTTGCCACGGCCGTCGTCGAGGCGGGTGCGGAGCGGTTCATCCTGATCTCCTCGGACAAGGCCGTACGCCCCTGCGGTGTCATGGGCGCGACCAAGCGCCTGGCCGAGCTTATCGTTCAAGACATCGCCAGCCGCGTGGAAGAGGGCGGCACGACCCTCTCAATGGTGCGTTTCGGCAACGTGCTCGGGTCATCGGGATCCGTCGTCCCGATCTTTCAGGAGCAGGTCCGCCGCGGCGGCCCCGTGACCGTCACGCATCCGCATGTCACCCGCTACTTCATGACCATCCAGGAAGCCGCGCGGCTCGTGCTGCGGGCGGGTGCCATGGCGAAGGGCGGCGAGGTCTTCGTCCTCGACATGGGCGACCCCGTCCGCATCGTCGACCTCGCGCGTCAGACCATCGAAACGGCCGGATACACCGTCCAGTCGGAGGCCAATCCCCAAGGCGACATCGCCATCGAGTTCATCGGGCTGCGCGACGGCGAAAAACTCCACGAAGAGCTGTTCTTCAATGGTTCGGAGCGGCCAACCGCCCACAGCAAGATCTTCCGCACGCGCGAGGCCGGGCTGTCGGAATTCGAGATGGCCGACATCATCCGCCGCAGCCGCGAAGCCTTGGCGGCAGGCAATTCCGCTGCCGCCTTCGCCGTGGTGTCGCGCCTGATCAAGACGCCGGCCGCGACGGACACGCCGCAGGCCGCCCCCGCGCAACGCGTCTGAGATGCGCCGCGCCGTTTGACAGCGCACGCACACTGCGGCACTGGCTCGAACATGAAAACGGCACTCGTCACTGGATCCGCGGGCTTCATCGGCCATCACGTCGCCGCCCGGCTGCTCGATGCGGGCTGGCGGGTCATCGGGCTCGACAACCTTTCGGATTATTACGACCCGACCCTCAAACACCGCCGGAATGCGCAGCTTTCGGGCGACATCGAACATGTGACCGGCGACATCGCCAAACCGGGCCTCGTCGCCGGATTGATGGAGACCCATCGCCCGGAGGCCGTGATCCACTTGGCCGCACAGGCGGGCGTGCGCCACTCCATCGACGCGCCGCGCACCTATCTTCACGCCAATCTCGCCGGCACGTTCGAACTCCTTGAGGCCGCGCGGGCCTATCCGCCCGCCCATCTTCTGATGGCGTCGACATCCTCCGTCTACGGCGCAAGCCCCGACATGCCCTACCGCGAGATCGACCGCGCCGATCATCCGATCTCGTTCTATGCCGCCACGAAAAAGGCCGGCGAGGCGATGGCGCACAGCTACGCGAGCCTCTACCGCCTGCCGACCACGCTGTTCCGTTTCTTCACCGTCTATGGTCCCTGGGGACGCCCGGACATGGCGCCCTTCAAGTTCGTGCGCGCGATCCTCGCGGACGAGACGATCGACGTCTACAACCACGGGCGCATGCGCCGGGATTTCACCTACGTGGACGATCTGGTGACCGGGATCACCGGGCTGATCGACGTGATCCCGGGAGACGTGCCGGTTTCCGCCGCGGACAGCCTCAGCCCCGTCGCCCCCCATCGCATCGTCAACATCGGCAATGGCGAAGCGGTGGAACTTGACCGTTTCATCGCGGCGATCGAGGCCGCCACCGGCCGGACGGCGACACGCAACCTGATGGACATGCAGCCCGGCGATGTGCCCGCGACGTGGGCCGACACGATTCTGCTGACCGATCTTCTGGGGCATGCTCTGCCGCGCACCCCGATCGAGGAGGGCGTGCGCGCGTTCGTGGCTTGGTATCTGTCGGAATACGCACCGGACGACACGACATAAAATTTCCACGCCCGCGCCCCCTCCGGGGCGCTAAGCATATTATCCGGCCCGCGAAAGCCCGGCCGCTACTCAAAAGACGCAACAAAGGAAGCACCCATGCGCATCGCCATGATTGGAACCGGATATGTCGGCCTCGTCTCCGGGGTCTGCTTTTCCGATTTCGGGCACGAAGTGGTCTGCGTCGATCGCGACCCCCGCAAGATCGAAATGCTCAACCGCGGAAAGGTGCCGATCTTCGAGCCGGGCCTCGACGATTTGCTGGCGCGCAATGTCGCCGCCGGCCGGCTGAGCTTCACCAGCGACCTCGCCGCCGCCGTGGCCGGTGCCGATGCGGTCTTCATCGCCGTGGGCACGCCGACGCGCCGTGGCGACGGCCATGCCGACCTGAGCTACGTGATGGCCGCCACCGAGGAAATCGCGCGCGCCTTGACCGGCTACGCGGTCGTCGTCACCAAATCGACGGTCCCCGTCGGCACGAACCGCAAGGTTGCCGACACGCTCCGCGCAACCAATCCGCAGGCCGAATTCGACGTGGCCTCCAATCCCGAATTCCTGCGCGAAGGCGCGGCGATCGACGACTTCATGCGGCCCGATCGCGTCGTGGTCGGAGTCGAGACGGATCGCGCGGCCGAGGTCATGTCGAACATCTACCGCCCGCTTTACCTGCGGGACTTCCCGATCATGGTGACCGATCTCGAATCGGCCGAAATGATCAAATACGCCGCCAACGCCTTCCTCGCGACAAAGATCACTTTCATCAACGAGATCGCGGCGCTGTGCGAAAAGGTCGGCGCCGACGTCAAGAAGGTTTCGAAGGGCATGGGCCTCGACGGCCGGATCGGCAACAAGTTTCTCCATGCCGGACCGGGCTATGGCGGGTCGTGCTTCCCGAAGGACACCGCCGCGCTGGCCCGGATCGGACAGGAACACGCATCGCCCATGCAGATCGTCGAGACGGTCATTCGCGTGAACGAAGGCGTCAAGAACCGCATGGTCGGCAAGCTGCGCGATCTCTGCGACGGGTCGTTCAACGGGCGCACGATTGCGGTGCTGGGCGTGACCTTCAAGCCCAATACCGATGACATGCGTGACGCCCCCTCGCTCACGATCGTTCCGGCCCTCGTGGGCGGCGGCGCCAAGGTGCGCGTCGTCGATCCGGAAGGCGCGCGCGAGGGCGAGAACATGCTGCCCGGCGTGGAGTGGCTCGACGATCCCTATGCCGCCACCGAGGGGGCGGACCTGCTGGTCCTGCTGACGGAGTGGAATGAGTTCCGCGCCCTCGACCTGACGCGCATGTCCGAATCCATGGCCCGTGCCCGCATGGCCGACCTGCGCAACGTCTATTCCCAAGCGGTCGCCAAAGAGGCTGGTTTCGAAGCCTACGAGGCGGTCGGCCGATAACCGGCGGCGCCACTTCGCCCACCGTAACATGCGCGGCCAGTCCCGGAATCTCCTGGACTGGCCGCCGGCAAAAGGCAGATTTGCAACCTTCAGCGGAGGCGCGGCGAGTCTCCTCCGCCCGCATCTGCGCAACGGGTGTTTCACTGCCGATCCGATCCCGAGCAGCGCCGGGGACAGCGAACCGTCGCTTCCCGACTAGGTCCCGCCCGACACCCGATAGGCGGCTTCTTCGGCTGTCATCACGTAAGGGGGCGCGCCCCAGTCAGCTCCGAACCCAGAGAGCTTACCTCCGGCGCAACGCTCTGCCCAAGCGCGGCTTAGAAGAACGCGCTTCTTCCCGCCGATCGGCGGCTTGCGGTCTAGTTGCGCGACCCGGCCCATGCGCCTATCTGCCGAGGCCATGACCAATGCCACCCCCGAGACCTGTTCCGACCCGACCGAAACGGCGCGCGAGGTATTGCGTACCGAGGCGGCCGCGCTCGCCGCGCTGGCCGATGCAATGCCGCCCGACTTCGCCGCCACGGTCGACCTGATCGCGACACTTCCCGGCCGCGTCATCGTCACCGGCATCGGCAAGTCCGGTCATATCGCGCGCAAGATCGCTGCGACACTCGCCTCGACGGGGACACGCGCGCTCTTCGTCCATCCGGCCGAAGCCAGCCATGGCGATCTCGGCATGATCGGCGACGGCGATGCGATCCTCGCGATGTCCAATTCCGGCGAGACGGCGGAGCTGCGCGATATCGTGGCCCATGCCGCGCGCTTTTCGGTGCCGCTGATCGGGCTGTCCTCGCGCCCGAATTCCACTCTGATGCAGGCCGCGGATTTCCGCCTCACCCTGCCCGCCCTTCCGGAGGCCTGCGGGATCGGCATGGTCCCCACGACCTCCACGACGCTGACGCTGGGGCTGGGCGATGCGCTGGCAGTGGCGCTTCTGCGGCGACGCAATTTCCGGGCCGAAGATTTCTCGGTGTTCCACCCCGGCGGCAAGCTGGGCGCGCAGATGGCGCGGGTCTCGCAACTGATGCAGACGGGCGAACGCATGCCGCTCGTGGCCGCCGACACGCCCATGGGCGAGACGCTGATCGAGATGACGAGCAAGGGGCTCGGGATCGCCGCCGTCACTGACGGCGATGCGCTTCTGGGAGTGATCACCGACGGCGATTTGCGCCGCAACATGGCCGATCTGATGTCGCGCAATGCCGGCGACGTCGCAACGCGCGATCCGCTGACGGTGACGCCCGGCATGCTGGCTGCTGGGGCGCTCGCGCTTCTGAACGAGCGCAAGATCAACGTCCTCGTCGTCTGCGAGGATGGCCGCCCCGTCGGGATCCTGCATGTCCATGATCTTCTCAGAGCGGGTGTCGCATGAAGACCACGATCCTGATCCCGGCACGCTACGCGTCCAGCCGTTATCCCGGCAAACCGCTGGTGGAGTTGCGTCAAGGCGACGGGAGCTTCAAAAGCCTCATCCGCATGACGTGGGAGGCCGCACAGCAGGTGCGCGGCGTCGATGCCGTGCATGTCGCCACCGACGACGACCGGATCCGCGCCGCTTGCGAGGACTTCGGCGCCTCGGTGCTGATGACCTCCCGAGACGCGGCCAACGGAACCGAGCGGTGTGCCGATACGCTCGACCGGCTGGAGGCGGATCTGATCGTCAACCTTCAGGGTGACGCGCCGCTGACCCCGCCCTGGTTCATCGAAGCGCTGATCGCGCGCATGGCCGAGGACACGAAGGCGGCCGTCGCCACGCCGGTTCTGCGCTGCGACCGGCGGACCTACGACATGTTCGTCGAGGATCGCCGCGCCGGCCGCGTGGGCGGCACCACCGCCGTTTTCGACGCGCGCGGCCACGGGCTCTACTTCACCAAGGAGGTCGTGCCCTACATCCACCCCGACAAGGTGCCGGCCGAGAACATCCCGGTCTTCCACCATGTCGGCGTCTATGCCTATCGTCCCGACGCGCTACGGGCCTATGTCGGGTGGCCCGAGGGCGTCCTGGAACGCAACGAGGGGCTGGAGCAACTCCGCTTCATCGAAAACGGCGCGACCGTCGCCTGCGTCGAGGTCGAATCGCGCGGCCGCGTATTCTGGGAACTCAACAACCCCGAGGACGTGCCCCGCATAGAAGCCGTTCTGAAAGGAGAATGAGATGAACCCGATTTCCGCAAAGGTCGTCGACGTCGCCGACATCCCCTGCGGCGGGGACCATCCGTTCATGCTCATCACCGGGCCGTGCCAGCTCGAATCGCTCGATCATGCGCGCATGATGGCGGAGCGGATCGCCGCAGCTTGCGCGCCGACGAACACACGCTTCGTCTTCAAGGCCAGCTACGACAAGGCGAACCGTTCCTCTCTGGGCACCGAGCGGGGTCTCGGGATGGAGGAGGGCCTGCGCATCCTCGACACGATCCGAACCGAGTTCGGCTGCCCCGTCCTGACCGATGTCCATGAGCCGGGCCATTGCGCACCCGCGGGCGACGTCTGCGATATCCTGCAAATCCCCGCCTTCCTGTCGCGCCAGACGGATTTGCTTCTGGCCGCCGGCCAGACGGGGCGGGTCGTCAACATCAAGAAGGGCCAGTTCCTCGCCCCGTGGGACATGGCCAACGTGGCCGCCAAGGTCGCGTCCACCGGCAATGAGAACATCCTGCTCTGCGAACGGGGGACGAGCTTCGGCTACAACACGCTGGTCAGCGATTTTCGCGGCCTGCCGGTGATGGAGGCGACCGGCTACCCGGTGGTCTTCGACGCCACCCATTCCGTGCAGCAGCCCGGCGGCCAAGGCGGCCGTTCCGGCGGGCAGCGGGAATTCGCGCCGGTCCTCGCGCGGGCCGCCTGCGCGGTCGGTATCTCCGCCCTCTTCATCGAAACGCATCAGGATCCCGACAACGCCCCGTCCGATGGGCCGAACATGATCCCCATCGACCGGATGGCCGACCTGATCGCCGAATTGCGCGCCTTCGACGACCTGCGAAAGGGCCGCTGACCGGCCCTAGCGTCTCAAGGGGGTCGAGGCGGCGCGGCAAGCGGACCAATCCCCGATGTCGGGGTAATGCCGCCGCCGCCATGCGCGCACCCGCGGGTTCATCATGCGCCGCCAGAGCGGCGGGACCATCGCCGCCGCGGTCATCGCCAGGTAGCCCGCAGGCAGTTGCGGCGCCTCCTCTTCGTCGTAGGTCTGCAGCAAGGGAAAAGGCCGGTCGGGCTTATAGTGATGGTCGGAATGACGCTGCAGGTTGATCAGCATCCAGTTCGACACCTTCCGCGCCGAGTTCCACGAGTGATGCGGGCGCACGGGTTCGTATCTGCCGCCGCCCAGATGGCGCCGCGTCAGGCCATAATGCTCGACATAATTGACGAGCTCGAGCTGCCAGATCGCGGTTCCCGCCTGCACCAGAAACAGCCCCAGCCCCGTCCATCCCCCCAGGAGCAGCGCCATCGACAGCATCGCCGCCTGCAACGCACCATAGCGACAGAACGGGTTGCCAATGTGCCAGAACGGCAACCCCCGGCGCGCCAGCATCGCCGCCTCCGCCCGCCAGGCCGACACGAGGCTCTGGCGCAGGACGCGTGGATAGAAGCGGTGGAATCCCTCGTTGTAACGGGCCGTGGCCGGGTCGCGCGGGGTGGCGACATGGCGATGATGGACCAGAAGATGCTCCGACCGGAAATGCGAATAGAGCACCGACGCCAGCAGCAGATCCGCCGTCCACCGGTCCCATTTCGGCTTCTGGTGCAGCAACTCATGGGCATAGTTGATGCCGATCGTGCCCGACACGACACCCATCCCGAAGAACAGGCCCACGAGTTCCCACACGCCCAGATGCGGCGCGCGGGTCGCGTAGTCGATCAGCGCGAAAAGCGTCGCAATCTGCACCGGCCCCCAGAGCAGCGTGATCGCGCGGTACCAGCCCAGCTGCGATCGATCCGTCAGGGGGTCGGCATTGCGCTCCTCCGTTCCGGCCACAAGGTCGAGGACAGAGTACAGGCCCCAAGCATAAACCGGCACCGACAGAACCCACCATCCGCCCTGCACCGCGCTGAACCAGATGACCGGCACCATGGTCAGCGAGATCCAGAACGGCAGCGCCGCGGCGGGTCCGCGGACCCGGTCCTCCTCCAGCGTGACAATCGTCATGCACGTCTATCCGGATCCAACACCCTCTCCTTCGCCTATTGCCCGCACCTTTCTCGGGCGCGGCAGGTTCGACATCACGTTAGCAGGGCATGGGCCTTGGCGAACAGCGTCGGCAAGGACGCAGGATCCAGCGGACCGAACGTTCCCCGGTCCGGATTTCCCGCCGCCCCCGTGGTCAGCACCTGCAGCGTCAGGCGGAAATGGGTGAAGCCGTGCCGCACCTCGCCGACGGGTTTCCACTCCGCCGCGAATGGCGGCGCGGGCGCGGGCGTCTCGGACCAGTCCGATGTCGGGAAGGCCCGCATGCCGCCCAGAAGCCCCCGTTCCGGCCGCATCTCCGTCAGCCATTCGTCGCCACGCCGCGCAAGATAGACATAGCCGCGCCGTTCCGGCCGCGCGGCTTTAGGCGCCTTGCGCGGCAAGCTCGTGGCGGTGCCCTTGGCACGCGCCGCGCAATGCACCGCGAGCGGGCAGATAACGCAGGCCGGATTGCGCGGGGTGCAGATCGTGGCACCCAGGTCCATCATCGCCTGCGCATGGTCGCCCGGCCGCTCCTCGGGCGTCATTGCCGCCGCCTCCGCGCGGATCTCGGGTTTCGAGGCAGGCAGCGGCGTCTCGATGGCGGCGAGACGCGAGATCACGCGCTCCACATTTCCGTCGACGACCACGGCGGGCTGATCGAAGGCGATCGCGGCGATGGCGGCCGAGGTATAGGGGCCGATTCCGGGCAACGCCCGCAACTCCGCCTCCGTCTGCGGAAAGTGCCCGTCCATCTCGCCCGCCACGACCCGTGCGCAGGCCAGCAGGTTCCGCGCCCGCGCATAATATCCGAGCCCCGCCCAGGCCGCCATGACATTCGCATCCGCCGCCGCCGCCAACGCGCCCACATCCGGCCAGGCCGCGGTGAACCGGGCGAAGTACCCCTTGACCGCCGCAACCGTGGTCTGCTGCAGCATCACCTCGCTGAGCCAGATGCGATAGGGGTCGGGCCGATCCGCCGATCCCGGCGGCACGCGCCACGGCAGATCGCGGGCATGCCGGTCGTACCAGTCGCGCAACGCCACCGCCCTCGGATCACGCATCGGTGAAGCTCCCCCTGTTTCCCCGGCCCACCCGTGATGTAGGATGAGCCGTCATTCGGAGGAACCCCGCGACCATGGCCAGCTTCCGCAAATCCGCGCGCCGCGTCTCGACCCTCGTGGAACGCGATGTCCGCCGTCTGGGCGAATCCCGCGGCTTCGCCGAATCGCGGCTGCTCACGCATTGGGCGGAGATCGTCGGCCCCGACATCGCCGCAATCTGCCGGCCTGTTCAGGTCAGCTTTCCGCGCAGCGGCTTCGGGGCGGTGCTCAAGGTGCTGACGACGGGGGCACAGGCTCCGATGCTGGAGATGCAGCTTCCCCGGATCATCGAGAAGGTAAACGCCTGCTACGGCTACCGCGCGATCAGCCGCATCACCCTGACCCAGACCGCGCCCACCGGCTTTGCCGAGGGGCAGGTGTCGTTCGAGACCAATCCGAACCGCGCGGCACAACCGCCCGAGACGCCCGAAATCGTCCGCACCGAAGCCCGCAAGACCGCCGCCGGCGTCGGAGACCCCGCCCTGCGCGACAGCCTTGAACGGCTTGCCGCCAACATCATATCGAGGCGACGCGCCGACACCGCGCGCCAAGGAGGAAAGACATGATCGACAGACGCAAAGCCCTGATCCTCGGCGGCGCCGCCATTCTCGGAACGGGCGCGTACGGCTTGTGGAACGGCAATTCCACCACGTCCGGCCTCGTGGATCTGGGCGCGGCCCGGGCGCAGGGCACGGCCGATATCGCGGAAATCACGCTCGGCCGCGAAGATGCGCCGGTCAAGGTCGTGGAATATGCCAGCTATACCTGCCCGCATTGCGCAAGCTTCCACAACGATACCTTCAAGGATTTCAAGCGGGAGTACATCGACACCGGCAAGGTGCACTTCACCTACCGCGAGGTGTTTTTCGACCGCTACGGTCTCTGGGCCGCGATGATCGCCCGCTGCGTGGGCCCGGAGCGGTATTTCGGCGTGGCCGACATGCTCTACCAGACCCAGAGCGAATGGGCCCGGCAGGGTGATCCCGCCGCGGTCGCCCAGAGCCTCAAGCGCATCGGCGCCCAGGCCGGCCTGTCGCCGGAAGAGGCCGATGCCTGCCTGGAGGATGCCGAAAAGGCGCAGGCCCTCGTGGCTTGGTACGAGGCGAAGACCGCCGAGGACGGCGTCCGGTCGACCCCCTCCTTCGTGATCGACGGGAACCTGCATTCGGGCAACATGAGCCTCGCGCAGATCGGTGCCTTGGTGGACGAAGCCGCCGGCTGATCCGCGGGATTATCCGAAGACGTGACCCTTAGGGGCCGTTTGGCGATACCGTCACACGGCCTCTTTCGTTGCGAACAACGCATCCAGCGCCGCGTCGAGCGGGGTCGGATCGACGATCTGCAACCGCACGGGCAGGGTCATGACCCGGCCCCGCAGGGCGGGCGGCAGACGAACGGCGTCCTTCTCCGTCGTCACCGGCTGCGCCGACAGATGCGCGGCCCGCTCCCCGAGCCGCTTCAGCAATGCGGGCGTGAGCGGTTGATGATCGGCCAGCGCCTCGGTCCCCTTCACCTCCGCCCCGACGCTCCGCAGCGTCTCGAAGAATTTCTCCGGCCGCCCGATCCCCGCGAAGGCGAAGACCGGCAGGCCCGCCCAATCCATCCCGGTGGCCAGCGGCACCAGACGGCCCAGCATGTGCGGCAGATCCGTCTCGACCGCCGCACGCGCCGCACCGATGCTCAGGAGCATGTCCGCCCGTGCCAGCCCCGCCGCCACCGGTTCGCGCAAGGGACCTGCGGGAATGACGCGCCCGTTGCCGAAACCCGCCCCGGCATCGACCACCACGATCGACAGATCCTTGACCAGCGCGGGGTTCTGGAATCCGTCATCGAGCAGGATCGCCTCCGCTCCGGCGGCTATCGCGGCGCGCGCCCCCGCGGCCCGGTCGCGCGCCACCCATGTCGGCGCGAAGGCGGCGAGCAGGAGCGGCTCATCGCCCACCTCGTCGGCTTCATGCACTCTCGGATCCACACGGACCGGCCCCTCCAGCCGCCCGCCATGCCCGCGCGAGACGACGTGCGCCGCAACATCCCGCGCCGCCAGCCGCTCGGCCAGCGCGATGACCGTCGGCGTCTTGCCCGCGCCCCCGGCCGTCAGGTTTCCCACACAGATCACCGGCACGTCCACGCGCGCACCCGCCCGCGCCACACGCCGCGCCGTCCCGGCCGCATAAAGCGCCCCGAGCGGCGCCAGAACCGTGCTGAGCGCGCCCGGAGGCCGGGACCAGAAGCGCGGGGCCCGCGGCATGTCAGGCCACCCCGTCCAGCATGGCAAGCAGCAGATCCACCGCCTTTTCCGTCACATCCGCCCCCTCGGAGCAGACGGACCATGCGGCATGCGCCAGCCGCGCGGCCTCGTCGGATTCCAGCGTGCGGACGACGGCCGGCGCAAGGGATTTCTCGTCCACCTCGAGCGCCGCATCGGCCGCGCGCAGGCGGGCATAGATGTCGGCGAAATTGTGGACATGGCGGCCGTGCAGGATCGCCGATCCGAGGGCCGCGGGTTCGAACGGATTGTGCCCCCCGATCTCCATCAGCGATCCGCCGATCAGGCTGACGGGGCAAAGCCGGTACCACAGGCCCATCTCCCCGATCGTGTCGGCGAGGTAGATCTGCGTCTCGTCGGTGATCTCCTCACCGGCACTGCGCCGCGCCAGCTTCCAACCTGCGCCGCGCAGTTCCGCCGCGATGGCATCGGCCCGGTGCGGGTGGCGCGGCGCGATGATCAGAAGCAGCTTGTGCCAAGACCGGCGGGCGGCGGAATGGGCCGCGGCGGCAATGGCCTCCTCGCTCTCATGCGTCGACGCGGCGAGCCAGACGGGACGCCCGTTCAAGAGCGCGGCAAGCCGCTGCCGCTCCGCCTCGTCATGGGGCAGCGCGGCCGAGCCTTCCTTGAGCGTTCCCGTCACCTCCAGACGCCGGCGCGGCAGACCGAGCGAGAGCAGCCGCTCCGCCGTCTCCGCCTCCTGCGCCTGCACCGCGTCGATCCGCGACAGAAGCGCCGCCGCCGCCCGCCGCGCAACGCGCCAGCGGCGATGCGCACCATCGGTCATGCGCGCATTGATCATGGCGATCGGCACGCCGCGCGCAGACGTCTCGTGGATCAGGCCGGGCCAGATCTCTCCTTCGGCCAGAACGCAGAGATCGGGACGCCAGTGATCGAGGAACCGCCGCATCCACGGCCGCAGGTCGAGCGGCACGTATTGATGCACCACCCCCTCCGGCAGCCGATCCGACAGGGCCTGCGCCGAGGTGACCGTGCCCGTCGTCAGCAGAAACGACAGCTCCGGGCGCTCCTCCCCGATGCGGCGGATCATCTCGAGGAGCGACACGCTCTCCCCGACGCTGGCGGCATGGAGCCAGATCAGCGGCCCCTCGGGACGCGGGAGGGACGCGATGCCGCGACGCTCCTCGAGCCGCGCGGCATCTTCCTTGCCCGCCGCCAGCCTGCGCCGAAGAACCCGGTCGCCCCAGCGGGCGCCGTGTTCGGCAAAGGCCAGATAGGCGCCCAGCAGGGGCGAACGGGGCATGATGTCAGCCCAGTTCCTCGGTCGGCGACGCCTCGCGCTCCTCGTCGCGCAGCCGGTGAATATGGGCGATGAAATAACGCATGTGGGCGTCGTCCACCGTGCGCTGCGCAGCACCCTTCCACGCGTCGAAGGCGCTGGCGTAATCGGGATACATGCCGACGATGTCGATCTTGTCGACATCGGCGAACTTGTTGGAGCTGGGGCTGACCAGCTCGCCGCCGAAGACGAGATGCAGGCGTTGGACCATCGGAACCTCCTTGGGTATCTCCCCGCCCCATAGCGCGTCGGCGTGGCGGGGTGAATGGCCCCCTCAGACCAGCCGGTCGAGCAACGCCTCCGCCAGCGGCCCGCCGCCTGCGATCACGCCGTCGAGCATCGGCTTGGAATTGTTGAAGCGCAGCGCCCCGCCATGGCGATTGGTGATGGATCCGCCGGCCTCGGACACGATCAGCGCGCCCGCGGCGATGTCCCATTCCCAGGCCGGCCGCAGCATCACCATCGCATCGAAGCGGCCCTCCGCCACCAGCGCCAGGCGGTATGCCAGCGACGGCACGAAGCGCCGGGTCACGGGCGGGCAGCCCCCGCGCCAGTTCACGTTGGCGAAATTCGCCCGCGAGCCCAGCACCGTCGCCCCGTCGAAGGCGGCCATGTCCGACGGCCGGATCGGGGCGCCGTCCCGCGTCGCCCCCTGCCCGCGCGCGGCAAGGAACAAGCGATCCTTCATCGGCAGGTAGATCGCCGCGGCCACGGGTTGGCCGCCCTCGACGATGGCGAGCGAATGGGTGAATGTCGGCTCACCGGCGAGGAACGCGCGCGTGCCGTCGATGGGATCGACGATGAACACGCGGTCGCGCGACAAACGCTGCGGATGGTCCGCCGTCTCCTCCGAAAGCCAGCCGTAATCGCGTCGGGCCGCGGTCAGATCCGCGTGCAGCATCGCGTCGATCTCGAGATCCGCCTCGCTCACCGGGCCCTGACCGTGCCCCTTGTCCCAGCTCTCGGGGCCTTGGCCGAAATGACGGCGCGCGATATCCCCCGCCGCACGCGCCGCGTCGGCCAGAAGCGACAGGTCCGCCGCCTCAGGCGCCGGCAATCGTCAGCCCCTCGACCAGAAGCGACGGCACCTGCCGCGACACGTGGCGGCGCGCGTCGTTCGCGGGCCGGATGGTGCGCAGCATGTCGCGCAGGTTGCCCGCCACGGTGCATTCGTTCACGGGCCGCGCGATCTCGCCGTTCTCGACCCAGAAGCCCGACGCGCCGCGTGAATAATCGCCCGTCGTGGGATTGACCGACGAGCCGATCATCGAGGTGATCAGCAGCCCTGTCCCCATCTCGCGCATCAGATCCGCCCGCGACCGGTCGCTCTGGCTCAGGATCACGTTCGTGACCGAAGGCAAGGGTGGCCCTCCGGTGCCGCGCCCCGCATTGCCCGTGCTCTCCATGCCAAGCTTGCGCGCGGTGGCGAGGTCGAGCGTCCAGCCCTGCAGCACGCCACCCGACACGATCGACCGCCGCGCCACCGGCAGGCCCTCGGCGTCGAACGGGCGCGAGGCCGACAGGCGCGGCAGTGTCGGATCCTCGATCAGGTCGATGCCGTCTGGTAAAACCGCCGCCCCCAGCGCATCGCGCAGGAAGCTCGACCCGCGCGCGATCGAGGTGCCGGAGACAGCCGACAGGAGATGTCCGATCAACTGGCTCGCCACACGCTCGTCGTAGATCACGGGCCAAGCACCGGTCGGCGGCTTCGTCGCGCCGGCACGGGCCGCCGTCCGCTCCCCCGCGATGCGGCCGACGGTTTCGGGCGTGTCGAGGTCGGCGGCATGGATCCGGCTGTCGCCGTAGTAGTCGCGCTCCATCCCCGTGCCCGCCCCGGTGATCGCCACGCAGGAAAGCGACGTCCCGGTCCGGCCGTAGCCGCCCGAAAAGCCGTTCGTCGCCGCAAGATGGAGCCGCCGCGCGCCCCGCCCCGCCCCCGCGGCGGAGACCTGCGAGATGCCGTCCACGGCCAGCGCCGCCGCTTCGGCGCGGGCGGCCATGTCCTGCAATGTCTCGGGTGACGGCGCCGCCGCATCGTCCACCAGATCGAGCCGCGCCGCATCGAAATCGCGGGCCAGCCGGTCGGGATCGGCAAGCCCGGCATATATGTCCTCGGGCGCGGCCCGGGCCATCGCGACGGCACGCTCGGCCATTCGCGCGATCGTGGCATCGGAGATGTCGGAGGCGCTGACGCAGGCCTGTCTGCGGCCGACCAGCACGCGCAGCCCGACCTCCACGCCCTCCGATCGTTCAGCATGTTCCAGACGGCCCTTCAGCACATCGACCGAGATCGAGGTGTCGCTGACCGCCAAGGCATCGGCCGCCTCCGCCCCCGCTCGGGTCGCGGCGTGGAGAAGGCGTTCGGTCAGATGCGCGAGATCGGTCATGCGGTGCCCCTTGCGGTCGTCGCAAGGCACGTAGCCCCGCACCCTCCGTACCACAAGGCCGCCACCCGTTTCGGCCCGGCGCAGATCCCCGCCGGACCGGACCGCTCAGCGCAGCGGCATGCCGTTGGCCGTGACGCCGCCACCCTCGGTGAATTCGATCGTGCTTTCAAGCTGGTCCGGGCCGGTCGGCGCCGCCACCGCGCCGGCCATGCCCCTGATGAAGGCGGCCTGCTCGGCCGGGATGAGACCCAAAGCCACGATCCGGTCGAGCAGCGCGAAGCCCCCGTCCAGCGCCAGTTCGATCGTGCCGAGCGGCTCGGGCATGGCGCCGCTGCCGGGAAATTCGAGCTCGCCCTCCCCGCGCAGTTCGGCCCCGGCGAAGGCGATCAGGATCTCGTTGATCGACAGGGTGCGAAGATCGCCCGGCGGGCCCTGAAGCTCCGCCATGGCCTCCGGGTCGCCGAAGATGTCCACGTTGGGCACGATCTCCCCATCGAGGTCGAGCACCACGGTCGCCGGCTCGCGCGGCAACTGGCCCGTCGGGTCGAACATGCCCCAGACCGCCTCGTTGAGCACGACGTCGCGATAGGCGGCCAGGAACCGGAACGGTGCGGCCTCACCCGTCACGCCGAAGGGGACGGCGATCTCGGTGGTCGCGGATTCGGCGGCCAGTTCCACCGGAACGGGAAAATCCGGCCATTGTGCGATGAGGCTCGGCGACGTGGAGGTGACGACGTAGCCCAGCATCTCGTCGGTGAAGGTGACGCCCAGCGTCCCGGCCTCGGACGCGCCGGAGATCTCTCCGCCGCCCATATCCTCGTCGCCGATGATGCCCAACGTGCTGCCGGAATGGGCAATCGTGCCCGCATAGCGGATCGGAAAGTCGGCCAGCGTCTCGATCTCATCGCCACCGGCCAGAAGGTTGCCCGCGATCTCGGCCGTGAGATCGTCGAGCGTGTAGATCATGGCGAATTCATCCGCCGCCGAACGGGCCCGCAGGACCATGGCCGCGGCGGCCAGATCCTGTGCGAAGGCGCTGGCATCGCCATCGATGCCGGAGCGGTAGAGCCCATCGACCTCCTGCATCGTGATCGTGACCGTCCCGCCCTCGCCATCGGGCGCCTCGAAGGTCATGGCGATGTCGACGCTGTTGGCCGCGATGTCGTATTCCCGCGGGCCGTCCTCCTCGGACACGACCACGTCGAGATCGTCGTAGGTGATACGCAAGGTCTGCGTGATCGCCTCGCCCTCCACCTCCGAGGTCGTGATCTGCACGATCTCGGAGGGCAGTTCGACGCGCACGGTCCCGTCATCCCGCTCGATCAGGCGGATGGTGCCGTATTCGGCCGCACCTTCGGTCCCGGCCATGTCGGTCGTCAGGGTCACGCCGTCCAGCGTCAGCACCCCGCCGGAATAGGTCTCGTCCCCGGCGGTCAACGCGCCGCCGAACCGTGCCGACATGTCCCGCCAGTCGGACCAGATCGTCCGGGCATCCACCTCCGCGAATGCGGGCGCGGTGGCGAGCATCAGGGCCGCGGCCCCGGAGATGGCATGTTTCGGCATGGCGAGCGTTCCTCTATGATGCTGACGACAGCATCTAGCCCCCCGTGCGCGGGGTCAACCGGAGGCAGACAGACATGACAGAGTTGAACGCCAAGACCGTCCTGATCACCGGCGCCTCGCGCGGCATCGGCGCCGCCGCCGCGCGCAGCTTCGCGCGTGCCGGCGCGAACGTGGCGCTTCTGGCGCGCGGCACCGACGCCATCGCCGACCTCGCCGGCGAAATCGGGCCGAGCGCGCTGGCCATTCCCTGCGACGTGTCGCGCTGGATGGAGGTGGAACGTGCGGTCCGCGCCACGGTCACCGCGTTCGGAACGCTCGACGTCATCGTCAACAATGCCGGCGTGATCGAACCGATCGACACCCTTGCCGAGAGCGATCCGAACGCCTGGGACGGGGTGATCGACGTGAACCTCAAGGGGGTCTACCACGTGGCCCGCGCCGCGCTTCCGGTGATGCTGGGACAGGGGTCCGGGACGATGATCACCATCTCTTCGGGCGCGGCGCACCGGGCGCTGGCCGGCTGGTCGCATTACTGCGTCTCCAAGGCCGGCGCGAAGATGCTGACCGAGGCGCTGCATGTCGAGAACGGCGACACGCTGCGGATCATGGGCCTGTCGCCGGGCACGGTCGCCACCCAGATGCAGCGCGAGATCAAGGCCAGCGGGGTCGGCCCCATCGCGCAGCTCGACTGGGAGGATCATATCCCGCCCGACTGGGTGGCGCGTGCGCTGGTCTGGATGTGCGGGTCCCAGGCGGATGATCTTCTGGGCACCGAGCTGTCGTTGCGCGACGCGGATCTGCGCCAACGGATCGGCCTGGCGTGATCCGGGCGGAGCGGGACGGCGACGTCCTGACCCTCACGCTCGACCGGCCGCAAAAGGCGAACGCCCTGACCGCGGCGATGCTGGAGGCGCTCATCGCGGAGGTGGAGGGCGCGGGTGACGATCTCCGCCTGATGGTCCTGACCGGCGCGGGGCGGATCTTCAGCGCCGGCGCCGATCTGGAGGCGGCGCGGGCGGGGCTCGCGACCTCCCCGCTCTGGGAGCGCCTGTCGGGCGCGGTCGCAGCGCGGCGCTGCCTGACCGTGGCCGCGCTGAACGGGTCTCTGGTGGGCGGGGCGCATGGCATGGCGCTGGCCTGCGACATCCGCATCGCCGCGCCGCATGCGACGTTCTTCTATCCGGTGGCGAAGCTGGGCTTCCTGCCGCCGCCCTCGGATCCGCCCCGCCTCGTCGCGCTGGTCGGGCCGGCGCGCGCGAAGCTGATCCTTGCGGGCGGCGCGCGCCTCGACGCGGCCGAGGCGCTGGCCTTCGGACTGATCGACCGGATCGACGCGGATCCGCTGGCCGCCGCGCGCGCGCTGGCACCGGGGCCGGCCAGCCACGTCGCAGCCCTCAAGGCGATGATCCCGCCGCCATAGCGTCGAGCGCAGCCCGCTCCGTCACGAACCGCTCCGAGGTCATTCTACCTTGGATGAAAAACCCGTGGCGCGATACGAGCCAGATTGGCTCCTTCAATCTCCGTGCACCGCCACCTGCACGAGCTCCGCGTCCCGCGGCTCCAAGATGCGGAAGGTCTCGGTCACGCCCGCTTCGCCCAGCGCGCGCGCGACGGTCATCACGCGGTTCGGCTCCACCCCGTCGCACAGGTCGATCATCGCGTCGATCTCCTGCGCCGCGACGGACCATGCCGCCTCCGACGAGGGCGCGCCGTAGAGGGCGACGAAATGGTCGGCCAGCGCGGAGATCAGCGCATCCCGCTCCGCCGGTTCGATCCGCGTGACGGCGACGAAGGTCGCGCGCCCGAACGTGTCGAGGCCCAGCCAGCCGTTGGTGAAGGCCTGCCGCGCCCGGCCGACCAGATCCGCCTCCGTCCAGTCCGAGAACTCGAACCCGCCGGGAATGCACCATTCACCCGTCCGCGCCGGTACGTGATAGACGCGGGTATCGCTATCGTCGAAATGGATCGCGCGGGCGAGGTTCATGGCGTCTCCAGCAGGGTGTCGAGGGGGTCCAGTGTGGTCGCCGCGCCGTCGCGGCGCAAGCGGCCGAACGCCTCGTCGAGCCCGAGGAAGGTCTTGTCATGCGCCCGGTCCCACATCGCGGCCAGCCATTCGGCATGGAGCGGGCGCGGCCCGTCCTCCCATTCCGACAGACGATGCAGCAGATGACGCGACCAGCTTTCCAGCAGCGGCACGGGCATCACCTCGCCGGCTCCCTCCTGCCACAGCGCGGTGCGGTCGAGGCTGTCTTCGGGCAAGAACCGCATGTGCAGGTGGACGATCAGCCAATCCGGCACGCCCGCACCCGGAGGGGCCATCCCGCGGACCTGCCCTGCCTCGGCCCCGTTCAGGAGGATCGAGCCGTCCCAGCCCAGATGCACCGGCATTTCCGGCGGCCCGATCGCCCCCAGCGCGTCGCGCAACGCCACCGCCGCGAGGGGGATCATCTGGGCGGCGCGGTCGCGGGGCACATCGGGTGCCAGCACGACGGCCGCCTCCAGCGCATCGCCGGCCCGCCAGAAGATCGTGCCGCCGTCGCAGCCCGCACGCGCCGCCGTCATGGCCTCGGCCCACGGGTCGCGCGCGCTTTGGCCGCGCAGCATCGGCGGAAAGGACGGCGCCGCCGGCGCCGCGCCGGACCCGTCAGCCATGGCCCATTTCGACCAGCCGCCGGGCAAGCGTGCGGAACGCCTCCGCCTGCGGCGAGCCGGATTTCGAGGCCACGACCGGCGCGCCCCCGTCGGCGGCCACCCGGATCGACAGGTGCAGCGGAATTTCCGCCAGAAGCGGCACCCCGAGCTTCTCCGCCTCGGCCGCCACGCCACCATGGCCGAAGATATGCTCCTCGTGCCCGCAATTGGAGCAGACATGCGTGCTCATGTTCTCGACCAGCCCGAGGATCGGAACCCCCATCTGCCGGAACATGTCGATCCCCTTGCGCGCGTCCAGAAGCGCCACGTCCTGCGGCGTCGAGACCACGATCGCGCCGTCGAGAGCGAACTTCTGGCTCAGCGTCATCTGCACGTCGCCCGTGCCCGGCGGCAGGTCCACCAGAAGCACGTCGAGCGTGCCCCATTGCACCTGGTTCATCATCTGCTGCAGCGCGCCCATCAGCATCGGTCCGCGCCAGACGACGGCCTGATCCTCGTTGGTCATCAGGCCCATCGACATCATCGTGACGCCGTGATTGCGCAGCGGCAGGATGGTCTTGCCGTCGGGCGATTGCGGCCGCCCCGTCACGCCCAGCATCCGCGGCTGCGAGGGGCCGTAGACGTCGGCATCGAGCAGGCCCACGCGCCGCCCCTCGGCGGCGAGCGCGACGGCGAGATTGGCCGAGAGCGTCGACTTGCCCACGCCGCCCTTGCCGGATGCGACGGCGATGATCCGCGCCACGCCCGGCACGGGCTGCGGCCCGGTCGGTTCCTTCGGGCGCGACGCCTTGAGATCGGGGGGCGCCTTGTCGGAATGGGCGGTCAGCAGGACCGTCGCGTTCTCCACGCCCGGCATCGCGCGCAGCGCCGCCTCGGCCGCGTCGCGAACGGGGGCCATCGCCTCGGCTTGGCTCGGCGCGATCTCCATGACGAAGCGGACCTGTCCGCCCTCGACCGACAGCGCGCGCACCAGCCCGGCCGACACGATGTCGCCCCCGCCCGGCGCGGAGATTTCCTTCAGGGTGGCGAGGACGTCCTCGCGCGCGGGTCCGCTCATTCCGGGCGGCCGTTGATTGTTCCGGTCACGACGTGCTCGAGATCCAGCCCGTCGATGGTCAGAACGACCTTGGCGTGGAACGGGCCCTCATGCCCGCTTTCGCGGGCGGCCTTCTCGATCTCCTGCTGCGAGGTCACGCCGACCTGCTTGAGGAACTTGCGCATCGACATGTTGAACTCGTCGGACTTCTTGTCGGTCATGGGGACCTCCGTTCAGTTGAGGTAATCGTCGGTGGAGCGTGTCACCGGACGCGGCGCGCCCGCGAAGGGGTTGTCGCGCGAATGTGCCATCGCGTTCACCCGGCAGGTATCGCACATGCGGATCATCCGCGCCTTCTCCGCGCCGAACATCGGATGCTTGTCGGCCAGCATGCCGGCGATCCGCTCGATGGTGGAGGCGACGCCGAAAGGCTTGCCGCATTCCACGCATTCCGCCGGCTCCTCGGCGTTGAGGATGCGCGGGCTCAGGGCGGCGGGCGACAGATCCATCCGGGGCTCCAGCGCGATCGCGTCCTCGGGGCAGATATTGGCGCAGAGGCCGCATTGCAGGCAGGCATCCTCCTGGAACCGCAACTCGGGCCGGTCGGGATTGTCGAGAAGCGCGCCGGACGGGCAGAGCGAGACGCAGGACAGGCACAGCGTGCAGGCCTCCTTGTCCACGAGGACCGCGCCGTAGGGGGCCCCCTCGGGCAATGCGATCGTGGGCGCGCCGTCATGCAGCGCCGCGGCGGCGACGCGGGTGACCTGCCGCCGGGTACCCAGCGGCAGGATCGGATCGGAATTACCCGTGGGTAATTCCTCGCAAAGCCTTGATTCCATGGCATCTGGATCCGCCACATCCAGAAGCCGCACCGCCGCGCGCCCGGCCAGCGCATCGGCGAGCGCGGCTTGGTATTCCAGCGGCGCGCGTTCCGTGCGGGGGCCGGGGATTACGTCCACCCGCGCGAAGCCCGCGCCGAGCGCCGCGAGCATTTCGGCATGACCGAAGGCGGCGAGCGCGGGCAGGTGCAGCGGGATTGCATGGTCGGGCAGGCCCCGCCCGTGACGGGCCGACAGCGCGATCATCTCGCGCCCGTGATCGTCATGGACGACGAGCGACGGCGCGCGGCCGAAGCTTCGGTACACACGGGCGAGCACCTCGATCCGGCGGAACACGTCCTCCACCGGCGGCGCGTCGTAGGAAATGGCGCCCGAGGGACAGGCCGCCGAACAGGCCCCGCAGCCCGCGCAGATCATCGGATCGACGCTGACATGATCGCCCACGGGCGTTATGGCCGAAGTGGGGCAGAGGTCGAGGCACCGGGTGCAGCCCGTCTGCTCGGCCCGCGAATGGGCGCAGAGCGCGGGCTCCACGCGGACATGCAGCACCTTTTCGAAGGTGCCGACCATCTGGCTCGCCTCCAGAACGGCATCGGCCACGGCGAGCGGCGATTTCGGATCGGGGCGCAGGTAGCCTTCGCGCTTGTGGTGGGCGGGAAAGAGCGGCGTGCCCCCGGTCAGGTCGAGTATCACGTCGCAGCGGGTCTTGGCCCCGTCGCGGGGGGCGCCGAAGGTAATGTCGCGGCCCGCCGGATCCACCATCCGCAAGGAATCCAGCATCACCTCGAAGCCGCCGAACGCGCCGGATGCGCGCCGGATGCGGCCCGAGACGATGTCGAAGCGGCGCTCCTGCGGGGCCTCGGCGCCCTCGGGCAGCAGGACGGTGACCGCCAGCGCATTGTGCAGCCGCTCCGCCGCGGCGAGCGCGGCGTCGGGCGGTCCCGCGATCAGGCACAGCCCCTGCGACGTGACATCAACCACCGGCGTCACGGCGGCCGGCAGCGCCGCCTCGGCCAGAAGTGCGGCCTGCTTCGGCGTCGGATCGCCGCCGCCCCATCCCGCGCGGTCGCGGATATCGACGAAGCGCGGCACCGGGGCCCCGCCCTCGATGGCCAGGGCGGTCAGGCGCTCCGCCTCCTGTCCGCAGGCCATGATGGTGTCGGGGTAGCGGAAGGCGCGTGCCACCACTTCCGGCGCAGCGAGGCAGAGCGCATCATGCACGCGGCCGCACGCCCGGCCGGTCGCCTGCGACAACGTCTCGGCGTCTATGGCCTGCGTGCCCGCGCAGTTGCACAGGACGACATGTCCGGACATGGTGATCCCCCTTGATGGGGCGGCACAAAGCCACGGCCGGCCGCCAGACGCAAGAACCCCCTTCCCCAGACCGCGCGGCTGCGTCACGATGACCGGTATGGACGACCAACCGAAGATCGACGTGCCGCGCACCGTTTCCATGCCCGTGGGCGTGATCCTGCGGGTCACACCCGGCGTGACCCGCTGGCAGGCGGAGGTCTGGTCGCTGGCCGGGGTGATCCCCTTCGCGCCGCCCGCCGCGTGGCGGGTTCTGCGCGAGGCCGGTGACGTCGCGGAATGGCATGCGGCGACCCTGGCGCTGGAGCTGCATCGCAGCGACACGGACAGCCTCGTGCAGAACCTCGCCGCCTCGGACGTGCCGTCGGTTTGGGTCGCGCTGCGCGGGGCGGGCCGGCCGGAACCGCATCGTGTCACCGCCTCCCCCTTCGAGGCGAGCTTCAACGAGATCGACGGCGAGGACCGGGTCGAGAAGGTCGCCATGCCGCCGGCGATGCAGGAATGGGTCAAGGCCTTCGTCGTCGCGCACCACGAGGATGTGCCCTTCGTCAAGCGCCGCCGCGACCGTCGCGAGGAGGGCGATGCACAGAACGGGATCGGCGATGCGCGGATCCGTCAGGGCGCGGATGTCTGGCGCACGCCGAAATCGCTGCGGACGCGGAAATGAGCGACTTCTGGTCCCGCCGCCGCCGCGCCGTCGCCGAAGCGGAGGCGGCGGCCGAGGCCGAAGCCGCCCGCGCGGCCGAAGACTCGTCGGCGGAACTGGAGGCAGCCGAGATCGCGGACCTGCCCGAGGCCGAACAGCTCGCGCGTCTCGGCCTTCCCGATCCGGACCGGATCCGTTCGGGCGACGATGTGGCCGCTTTCATGGCGCGGGCGGTGCCCCTGGCGCTGCGAAACCGGGCATTGCGCAGTCTTTGGCGGTCGAATCCGGTCCTGGCCAATCTAGACGGGCTGAATGACTACGATACGGATTTCACGGGCAATGACCTCGGCGGCGGCGTGCTGAAAACGAGCTACGAGGTTGGCCGCGGGTTGGCGCGGCACGTGGAGCGGATGGCTGCGGAGGCGCGGGCGGAGCTGGATTCCGATGAAATCAGTCAGGTAAATTCGCCGCAAACCCTTGAAGAGAAACCGCTTGATCCGGAAGCGTCCGTCGTGGAAACCTCCAAAGACGATGCCGTCCCGGAGGAGGAGGCGGCACCGCCGGTGATGCGAGAGGATCGGCCGATCCGGATGCGCTTCACCTTCGAGGGGGATGAAAACGAATGAACGCAAGCGCCGCGACAGCGTCGGGCCAGCCGTCTCAGGAGGATCGCCTGCGGGCGGACCTCTACAACTTCTTGGGTCTCGTTCTCGCCCGGCCGATGGATCGCATGATCTTGGACCAGAGCGCCGCGTTGTCGGGCGATGCCACGCCGTTGGGCCGCGCCATCGATGGGCTTGCCGCCGCCGCCCGGAATGCCGATCCGAAGACCACCGCCCGCGAATATACCGACCTCTTCATCGGCCTGGGGCGCGGTGAGTTGCTTCCCTATGCCAGCTTCTACCTGACCGGTTTTCTCAACGAGAAGCCGCTCGCGACGCTGCGCCGCGACTTCCGTGCGCTGGGGCTGGCCCGTGCCGAGGGTGTGTTCGAGCCGGAGGATGGCATCGCGTCGCTGATGGAGGTCATGGGCGCGATCATCGTCGGCCGCTTCGGCGCGCCGCTCGCCCTGTCGCGCCAGCGGGAATTCTGGGCACGCCACGTGGCCCCTTGGGCCGGACATTTCTTCGACGACCTGTCGAAGGCGAAAACCGCGCGTCTCTACGCCCATGTGGGCCATGTCGGACGCGAATTCATGCAGATCGAGCGCGAGGCGTTCAGGCTCGCGGCCGCCTGAAAAGCGCCGCCGCAACCGGGAGGATCCGAGAATGACCGACACGACCGAGACCAAGTCCCCGCGCGAGGGGCGTCGCAACTTCCTCAAGCTCGCCGCAACCGCGCCCGCCGCCGCGGCCGCCGTCACGATTGCCGGAACCGAGGAGGCGCAGGCCGCCACCGGCCCGCAAAAGGGGCTGGCCGATACGGAGCAGACCCGGGCCTATTATTCCAGCGCGCGTTTCTGAGGGAGGGACCGACATGCTTCGCAGAAAGACCAGCCAGGCCCCCGCCACCGGCGGCATCGGCCTTCTCGACCGGACGGCCGCCACAGGCGTCGACCGCCGTGCCTTCCTTCGCGGCTCCGGCCTCGCCATCGGCGGCCTTGCCGCGATCGGCGCCACGGGCGGCACCGTCGCGCAGGCGCAGCTGGCCGATTATCCGGTCGCCGACGGAATCGACAAGGTGAAGTCGGTCTGCACGCATTGCTCCGTCGGGTGCACCGTCGTGGCCGAAGTGCAGAACGGTGTCTGGGTCGGACAGGAGCCGGCCTATGACAGCCCGTTCAACCTCGGCGCGCATTGCGCCAAAGGCGCGTCGGTCCGCGAGCATGCCCATGGCGAGCGCCGCCTGAAATATCCGATGAAGAAAGTCGCGGGCCAGTGGGAGCGTATCTCCTGGGAGCAGGCGATCGAGGAGGTCGGCGACCGGATGCTGGCCATCAAGGCGGAATCGGGCCCCGACTCCGTCTACTGGCTGGGCTCGGCCAAGCATTCCAACGAGCAGGCCTATCTGTTCCGCAAGTTCGCGGCCTATTGGGGCACCAACAACGTCGATCACCAGGCGCGGATCTGCCACTCGACGACGGTGGCCGGCGTGGCGAACACATGGGGCTACGGCGCCATGACCAACAGCTACAACGACATCCACAAGTCGAAGGCGATCTTCCTGATCGGCGGCAATCCGGCCGAGGCGCATCCCGTTTCGCTGCTGCACATCCTCAAGGCGAAGGAGGAGAACTCCGCGCCGCTGATCGTGTGCGATCCGCGCTATACGCGCACCGCGGCCCATGCCGACGAATATGTCCGCTTCCGGCCCGGTACCGACGTGGCGCTGGTCTGGGGTCTCCTGTGGCACATCTTCGAGAACGGGTGGGAGGACCGCGAGTTCATCCGAACCCGCGTCTGGGGGATGGACCAGATCCGCGAGGAGGTCGCCCGCTGGACCCCCGAGGAGGTCGAGCGCGTCACCGGCGCGCCGGGCGCGCAGCTTGAGCGCGTGGCCCGCACGCTCGCCGAGAACCGGCCCGGCACCGTCATCTGGTGCATGGGCGGCACGCAGCATACCAACGGCAACAACAACACCCGCGCCTATTGCATCCTGCAGCTGGCGCTCGGGAACATGGGCACGGCCGGCGGCGGGACCAACATCTTCCGTGGCCACGACAACGTGCAGGGCGCGACCGATCTCGGCGTCCTCGCCGACACGCTTCCGGGCTATTACGGCCTGTCCGACGGCGCGTGGGGCCACTGGGCGCGCGTCTGGGACGAGGATGTGGACTGGCTCAAGAGCAATTTTGCCGTGATGAAAGGCGCGGGCCCCGAAGGCGCGGACCGGATGATGATCAACGAGACGGGCATCCCCGTCTCGCGCTGGATCGACGGTGTGCTGGAGGATGCCGAGAACATCGACCAGCCCGACAACACCCGCGCGATGGTCTTCTGGGGCCATGCCGCCAACAGCCAGACGCGCATGAAGGAGATGAAGACGGCGATGGAGGCGCTCGACCTCCTCGTGGTGATCGACCCCTTCCCGACGCTGGTGGCCGCGATGCAGGACCGTGAGGACGGCGTCTACCTGCTGCCGGCGACGACGCAGTTCGAGACCCGCGGTTCGGTCACGGCATCGAACCGGTCGCTGCAATGGCGCGACAAGGTGATCGAGCCGCTGTTCGAGAGCCTGCCCGACCATGTCATCATGGCGAAGTTCGCGCGCAAGTTCGGCTTCGAGGATCGCCTGTTCCGCAACATCGGTATGGACGGCCCGGACGAGCCGAACCTCGAGGACCTCACCCGCGAGTTCAATCGCGGCATGTGGACCGTGGGCTATACCGCCCAGAGTCCTGAGCGTCTCAAGATGCACATGGCCAACCAGCATACGTTCGACAAGACAACGCTGCGCGCCAATGGCGGGCCCGCCGACGGGGATTACTACGGCATGCCCTGGCCGGCCTGGGGCACGCCCGAAATAAATCATCCCGGTACGGCGAACCTCTACGACATGAGCCTGCCGGTGGCCGACGGCGGCCTGACCTTCCGCGCCCGCTTCGGCGTGGAGCGGGACGGCGACAACCTGCTCGCCGAGGGCGTCGCGTCTGCCGGGTCGGAGATTCAGGATGGCTATCCGGAATTTACCATGCAGATGCTGCAGGATCTCGGATGGGATGAGGATCTCACGAGCTTCGAGCGCGCGATGATCGAATGGGTCGCGGGCTTCCGCGATATTCGTCCCGGCACGGCCGAGGTGGGCGAGCAGTCGCAGACCGGTCCCCGCTCCTCGGACTACAAGGCGAAGGTGGGCGGCGTGAACTGGAAGACCGACCTGTCGGGCGGCATCCAGCGGGTCGCCATCGCCCATGGCTGTGCACCGTTCGGCAACGCCAAGGCCCGTGCCGTGGTCTGGACCTTCCCAGATCCGGTCCCGAAGCACCGCGAGCCGCTCTACACGCCGCGCCGCGATCTGGTGGCGGAATACGGCACCTACGAGGACAAGAAGTTCTGGCGCGTGCCCACCCGGTACGCCTCGATCCAGGAGCAGGATTTCAGCCAGGATTTCCCGATCATCCTCACCTCCGGTCGTCTGGTCGAGTATGAGGGCGGCGGCGACGAGACGCGTTCGAACCCGTGGCTGGCCGAGTTGCAGCAGGAGATGTTCGTCGAGATCAACCAGCGCGACGCCAACAATCTCGGCGTGCGTGACGGGGGCGACGTCTGGGTCGAGGGCCCCGAGGGCGGCAAGGTTCTGGTCAAGGCGATGGTGACGCCGCGCGTGGGCGAGGGCGTGGCGTTCATGCCCTTCCACTTCGGCGGCATCTTCGAGGGACGTGACCTGCGGGAGAATTACCCCGAGGGGGCCGACCCGATCGTTCTCGGCGAATCCACCAACACCGCACAGACCTATGGCTACGACAGCGTGACCCAGATGCAGGAGACCAAGACCACCCTGTGCAAGATCTACGCGGCGTAAGGGAGAGAGATCATGGCAAGAGCAAAGTTCCTCGTCGACGCCGAGCGCTGCATCGAGTGCAACGCCTGCGTCACCGCCTGCAAGAACGAGCATGAGGTCCCGTGGGGCATCAACCGCCGCAAGGTGGTGACGATCCAGGACGGCCAGCCGGGCGAGCGATCGATCTCGGTGGCCTGCATGCATTGCTCGGACGCGCCGTGCATGGCCGTCTGCCCGACCGACTGCTTCTATCAGACGGCGGACGGCATCGTACTGCATTCCAAGGATCTGTGCATCGGCTGCGGCTATTGCTTCTACGCCTGCCCGTTCGGCGCGCCGCAATATCCCGCGGCCGGCAATTTCGGGTCGCGCGGCAAGATGGACAAGTGCACCTTCTGCGCCGGCGGCCCCGAAGAGGACATGTCCGAGGTTGAGTTCACCAAATACGGGCGCAACCGCATCGCGGAAGGCAAATTGCCGATCTGCGCGGAGATGTGCGCGACCAAGGCGCTTCTGGCGGGCGACGCCGACGAGGTGTCTTCGATCTACCGCGAGCGGGTCGTGGCGCGTGGCTTCGGCTCGGGCGCCTGGGGCTGGTCGACGGCCTACGGCCCCGAAGCCCGCGACGGCTGAACCATAAAAGCGGCCCGCCCGAGGAGGCGAGCCGTATTTCGTTTCACGAGGGGGAAACCGCGATGATCCGCGCGATCGCGTTCATACTGACGCTCATGCTGGCTCTGCCCGCAATGGCGCAGGAATCCGCCGCCCCGTCCGGGGGCAGGGGCGATCCGCTCATCGTCGACGGGAGTGCGACGGGCGGGGCGACCACCCTCGAGGAGATCATGGCCCGGCAGGACGCGCTGCGCGCCGGTGCCACGGAGCCCAATATCGACACCTCGGACCGGCAGGCCACGACCGGTGCGCCGGGCGGGCCCATCACCGAGCCGCTGGGCGCTCTGGGCGGCGCGTCCGATGCCGATCTGTGGCGCGGCGTGCGCTACGACACCGCCGACATCCGGACGCAGCAGCGCGGTCCCGCGGCGGCCACCCTTATTCAGGATGGCGGCATGTGGTGGCAGGAATTCCGCGCCGGGCCGCTGCGGATATGGGGCGGATTCTTCCTTCTGGCGGTGCTTGCGCTGCTCGCCGTGTTCTATGCCTTTCGTGGGCGCATCCGCCTTCACGGACCGCGCACGGGGCGTACGCTCCTGCGGTTCAAGACCTATGAGCGGTTCGGGCACTGGCTGCTGGCCGGGAGTTTCATCGCGTTGGGCCTGACGGGCCTTCTGCTCCTGTTCGGGCGGGTCGCGGTCATCCCGGTCTTCGGGCACGAGGCGTGGGCGCCGATGGCAATCGCGTCGAAATGGGTGCACAACAACATTTCTTGGGCCTTCATGCTCGCGCTGGCGATGATCTTCGTGATTTGGGTGGTTCAGAACATTCCGAACAAGGACGACCTGAAATGGCTCGCCAAGGGCGGCGGCCTCCTCGGCGGCGGTCACGTCCCGGCCCGCAAGTTCAACGCGGGACAGAAGATGATCTTCTGGGCGGTCATTGTGGGCGGCGTCTCCCTGTCGGCTTCGGGCCTGTCGCTACTCTTCCCGTTCGAGTTGCCGATGTTCGCGGGCACGTTCGAGGCGCTGAACGGCTGGGGCCTGCCGCAGGCGCTGGGCCTCGCCCCCTTCGACGCCGACCTCGCGCCGCAGGAAGAGATGCAATACGCGCAGCTTTGGCATTCCATCGTCGCGTTCGTGCTGACGGCGATCATCTTCGCCCATATCTATCTCGGCTCGGTCGGGATGGAGGGCGCCTATGACGCCATGGGCAAGGGCGAGGTGGAGGAGCAATGGGCCCGAGAGCACCATTCCATCTGGGCCAAGGAAGCGATCAGGGAGCGCGACGATCCCAGCCGCGAGCAGACCGGCTCGCCCCACGCGACCCCGGCGGAGTGACGCTATGAAGACCATGTTTGCCGCCTTTGCCGCCGCCCTCGCGATTGCCGTGATCGCCGATGCGGGGCTCGACACTATCGGGTTCTCCTCCTCGGAGCGCTACGCGGCGCCCGGATCCGTCCGCCTCGACTGATCCTCGCATCGCGCATCGTCACGAATGTGGCGTGGCGGGCCGGCGGGATGTTCCGGACGCGAAGAGAGACGGTGCTGCGATCCGGAATGGGTTCCGCAGGTGCCGGTGCGCGGCAATCAGACTCTTGACCCGATTTCGGTGCGCGTAGGCCGGGCTCAGCGAAGTCATGAGCGCCAATTGCCCCGGGGCCTGCACATTAAATCGTTCCGCGCACGAACCGCTGTTGGTCCAGCATGAATTGGAACGGCTTTCGATCGTGCAAAGATCTTCCGGCGCAGCCTTGCATCCACTTCAGAGTGCGCTCGTTGAGGAACACCCAATCTTGGGTCGACTACCCTCAAGTCACACGGCCCGTCTGGCGTGGGTGATCCCTTGTGCCATGTCAGATGCGCACACGTTACCGATTGCCGAATTTGCTCAGATACTGTAACGCTTTCTTGCCGGAAGCAGGAAAGCCTGCTAAGTTAGGGTGATAGGGAGGAACTCAATGGACGCGCATATCATCGATGGCATTCGTACGCCGATCGGCCGCTTCGGCGGTTCTCTCGCCGCGTTACGTGCCGACGATCTTGCCGCCCATCCGATCCGGGCCCTGCTCGACCGCCACCCGGACCTTGATCCCGCAGCTATCGACGAGGTGATTCTCGGGGCCGCCAATCAGGCCGGCGAGGACAATCGTAACGTGGCGCGTATGGCCGCTCTGCTGGCCGGGCTTCCGGAAACGGTGCCGGGCATCACGCTCAACCGGCTCTGCGCCTCCGGTCTCGACGCCGTGGGATTTGCCGCACGCGGGATCCGGGCGGGCGATTACGATCTCTGCATCGCCGGCGGTTCCGAGAGCATGACACGCGCGCCATTCGTCACGGCCAAGGCGGAAACACCCTTTTCGCGCAGGGTCGACACCTACGACACCACGATCGGCTGGCGGTTCGTCAATCCGCGAATAGACAAGGAACACGGCACCCACTCGATGCCCGAGACCGCCGACAACGTCGCCGCGGAGCATGACATCGCGCGCGCCGATCAGGATGCCTTTGCCGCACGCAGCCAAACCCGCTGGCAGGCCGCGCAGGAAGCCGGGTTCTTCGCGGACGAGATCGCACCGGTCACCATCCCGCAGCGTCGCGGCGAGCCGGTTACCTTCGACACCGACGAACATCCCCGCCCCGGCACCGATGCCGCGAAGCTTGCGAAGCTCAAGGGCGTGAACGGACCCGACCTGTCCGTTACCGCCGGGAATGCGTCGGGGGTCAATGACGGGTCGGTTGCGCTGCTCGTCGCCTCCTCCGAAGCGGCGGAACGCCACGGCCTGACCCCGCTCGCCCGCGTGATTGCCACCGCATCGGCCGGTGTCGCGCCGCGCGTCATGGGGATCGGTCCGGTGCCGGCGACGCAGAAAGCGCTCGCGCGGGCGGGGCTCACGATCGAGCAGATGGACGTAATCGAACTCAACGAGGCTTTCGCCGCGCAGGGTCTCGCCGTGATGCGTGCGCTCGGGCTCTCCGACGACGCGGCCCATGTGAACCCGAATGGCGGCGCCATCGCCATGGGGCACCCGCTGGGCGCCTCGGGCGCGCGGCTATGTCTCACCGCCGCGCGGCAACTGGCGCGGACCGGGGGGCGTTATGCCCTCGTCACCATGTGCGTCGGCGTCGGACAGGGCGCCGCCATGATCCTGGAAAGGAGCTGAACGATGTATGCCCAACTCGTGAAATCCGAAGCCGCAGAAGAGACGGAACAGGATCGTGCCTTTCAGGAGCGGATCGATCGCAAGGAGAAGATCGAGCCCAAGGACTGGATGCCGGAAGGGTACCGCAAGACCCTGATCCGTCAGATCGGCCAGCACGCCCATTCCGAGATTGTGGGCCAGCTGCCCGAGGGCAACTGGATCACCCGCGCGCCCACGCTGGAGCGCAAGGCCATCCTGCTCGCCAAGGTGCAGGACGAAGCGGGCCACGGGCTCTATCTCTACTGCGCGGCCGAAACGCTGGGCATCAGCCGGGACGAAATGACGGAGATGCTGCTGGATGGCCGCATGAAGTATTCGTCGATCTTCAATTACCCGACGCTGACCTGGGCCGATATGGGCGCGGTCGGATGGCTGGTCGACGGTGCCGCGATCATGAACCAGGTGCCGTTGCAGCGGACGTCCTACGGCCCCTATGCCCGCGCTATGGTGCGGATCTGCAAGGAGGAATCTTTCCACCAGCGGCAGGGCTTCGACATCATGATGAAGATGGCGCAGGGCACGACCGCGCAGAAGAAGATGGCGCAGGATGCGCTCGACCGCTTCTGGTTTCCGTCTCTCATGATGTTTGGGCCCAGCGACAAGGATTCGGTGCATTCCGCGCAATCGATGGCGTGGAAGATCAAGATGAACACAAACGACGAGTTGCGTCAGAAATTCGTCGACCAGACCGTGCCGCAGGCCGAATATCTGGGCCTGACCGTTCCCGACCCGGACCTGCGCTGGAACGAGGAGACAGGGCATTACGATTTCACCGAGCCGGATTGGTCGGAGTTCATGGACGTCATCAAGGGAAACGGCCCCTGCAATGCCGACCGGATCGAGGCGCGGAAAAAGGCGTGGGACGACGGCGCCTGGGTCCGCGAGGGGTTGATGGCGCATGCGGAGAAGCGGCGTGCGGCGCGGGTGGCGGCACAATGAGCAACCATGCCTCTCACCCCTATCCCGGCACCAAGACCCCCGAGGGCGCGCCCCGGCGCGAATGGCCCCTGTGGGAGGTGTTCATCCGCGGCCAGCATGGGCTGAGCCACCGGCATGTCGGCTCGCTCCATGCCGCCGACGCGACAATGGCGATGAAGAACGCGCGCGACGTCTATACCCGCCGCCACGAGGGCACGTCGATCTGGGTCGTCCCGTCATCGGCGGTCACGGCATCCAGTCCTTCGGCCAAGGGTCCGATGTATGAGCCCGCCGATTCGAAACCCTATCGCCACCCCACCTTCTTCGACATCCCGGACGATGTGGGGGCGATGTGAGCGCGCTCGGCCCCCTCGCGACCCGCATGGGCGACAATACCCTGATCCTCGGCCATCGTCTGTCGGAATGGTGCGGGCAGGCGCCCGCGCTGGAGGAGGATATCGCGCTGGCCAATACGGCGCTGGACCTGATCGGGCAGACGCAGATGTGGCTGGGCCTCGCCGCCGAGATTGCGGGTGAGGGCAAGACCGCGGACGACCTTGCCATGCGTCGCGACGTCTGGGACTTCCGCAACCTGCTGCTGGTCGAACGGCCGAACGTGGATTTCGCATATACGACGACGCGGCAATTCCTGTTCGATCGCTGGCACCTGCCCATGCTCGACGCCTTGAGCCGGTCGTCCGAGCCTCGCGTCGCCGCCATCGCCGCCAAGGCCGTGAAGGAAGCGACCTATCATGCGGAGCGCAGCGCGGAGTTGGTCGTGGCCTTGGGCGACGGAACCGCGGAGAGTCATGACCGGATGCAGGCCGCGCTCGACGCGCTCTGGCCCTATACCGGCGAGATGTTCATCGGCGACGACATCGATGCGGAGCTGGCGAGCGAAGGCATCGCGCCCGCGCCCGAGAGCCTGCGCGACGGATGGGAAGAGGCGGTTCGCACTTTTCTCGCCGACGCGACGCTGTCTGTTCCCGACAGTGATTTCGCGCATCGGGGCGGACGGAGCGGCGCGCGCCATTCGGAGCATCTGGGCCACCTTCTCACCCAGATGCAGTGGCTGCAGCGCGCCTATCCGGACGCGACATGGTGAGGCCCGCCCCCGCCCCCGTTCCGGGCAGCATGTCCGACCTGAGCGGCCGCCCGCGCCATGACGGCCCGCCCCCCGCGACCGAAGAGGAGGTTCGCGCGATCCTGTCGGGCGTGCCGGATCCGGAAATTCCCGTCATCTCCGTCACTGACCTCGGCATCGTGCGCGATGTGGCGCTGCGCGACGGAACCTGCCGCGTCGCAATCACACCCACCTATTCCGGCTGCCCCGCGACCTCGGTCATATCCTTTGCGATCGAGGCGGCGCTGCGCGATGCGGGGCTGGAGCCGGTGATCGAGACGCGGATCGACCCGCCTTGGACGACCGACTGGCTCACGGAAACCGGCCGCGCCAAGCTTCTGGCCTACGGGATCGCGCCGCCTTCGCCGGCGGGAGGCCCCGAAGCCTGTCCGCAATGCGGCGCGTCCGACCTCACGCGGATCAGCAATCATGGCTCCACCCCCTGCAAGGCGCAGTGGCGCTGCGACGCCTGCCAAGAACCCTTCAATTATTTCAAGTGTCACTGATGAAGTTCCAGCCTCTCACCGTCACCGATCTGCAGCACACGACGCGCAATGCCGTCGTGGTCACGTTCGATGCGCCGTTCGACTGGCTCGCGGGCCAGTACCTGACCTTCCGGCGGGATTTCGGCGGGACCGAAATTCGGCGCAGCTATTCCATCTGCTCCGCCCCCGGCGAGCCGCTGCGCGTGGGGATCAAAAAGGTCGAGGGCGGCGCCTTCTCGACCTGGGCGAACGCGGATCTGCGCGTGGGCGACACGCTGGAAGCGATGCCGCCGATGGGGCGCTTCCACACGGAGATGGATCCGGAAGCGGAACGCAACTTCCTGTTCGTCGCCGCCGGATCGGGCATCACGCCGATCCTGTCGCTACTCAAGACCGTCCTGACCCGGGAGCCGAAGTCGCGCGCGACGCTGATCTATGCCAACCGCGCGGTCAACTCGATCATGTTCCAGACCGAGCTCGACGATCTCAAATCCGAGCACCTGACCCGGTTGCAGATCGTCCACATCCTCAAGCAGGACGCGCAGGACATCGACCTGTTCCAAGGCCGCATCGACGCCGGAAAATGCGCCGCCCTGTTCCGCGACTGGGTGCCGGTGGACGGCATCGACGAGGCGTTCATCTGCGGTCCCGAGGGGCTGATGGAGACGGTGTCGGGATCGCTTCGCGAACATGGCATGGCGAAGGAGCGGATCCATTTCGAGTTGTTCGCGAGTGCGCAGGCCGGGCGCCTGCCGCAATCGCAACGCCCGGTGGCCGAGGCCAAGCCCACGGAGGCGACGCTGCGTCTGGACGGGGCGAGCCATGTTCTGACGATGGATCGCGACCAGAGCCTTCTTGAGGCCGCGTTGGCCGACGGAATCGACGCGCCTTACGCCTGCAAGGCCGGTGTCTGCTCGACCTGCATGTGCCGCGTGGTCGAGGGCGAGGTGGAGATGGTCCAGAACCATGCGCTCGAGGATTACGAGGTGGAACGGGGCTACGTCCTGTCGTGCCAGTCCTACCCCCTGACCGACAAGGTCGTCGTGGAATATGACAGCGCGCATTGAGCGCGGCCAAAGTCACACGGCCGGGTTGGCGTCCCCCGGCATGGTGGGGGGGGCGCGCAGCGCTCCCACGCCCCCGGTGGTAATCTGTGCGACCGTGGCGGCGTAATCGCGCCGCGCGTCGCGGTCGGCGCCGGGATTCCACATGTAGAACCAGTTGAGCATCCCGAAGACGCTCATCGTTGCCGCGCGAAGGGACCGGCCCTTGAGGTCGGGAGCGATGGCGCGCAGCCGGTCGGCCAGCGCGGCGACCATCGCGCGCTGATGGCCGCGCAGAACCTCGGCGCGCTCGGGCGGCAGGATGCCCATGCCCTCGGCCTGGATCCGGTGTTCGGCATCCATGCCGTGATAGGCAAACAGCACCTCTTCGCAGAGTGCGCCGAGGCTTTCGTGATCCGCGCAGACAACGTCACGCAACGCGGCGAGATAGGTGTCGAGGATTTCGAAGAGAAGCGCCTCTTTCCCGTCCCAGTAATGGTAGAGCACGCCCTTGGACATGCCCGCCTCGGCGGCGACCGCGGCCATGGACGCGCCCGCGATCCCGTCGCGCGCGAAGACCTGCGCCGCGCTCTTGAGGATGGCCGCGCGTTTGGCTTCGTGATCGCGGGCGACGCTACGCCCCATTCTGGACCTCACGGTTGTCGACAACCCTCCGGGCCTTGCCCTGGGACCGCTCCACCCCGCCCGCGGCGGCAAGCACGATCTCGGCGGTGATGCCGATCATGTCCTTGATCCCCTTGGCGAGCACTTTGCGGCAAGCCTCTCCGTCGCCGCCGGGCAGGCATTCGACATGGATCCGCATCGCGTCCATCTGCCCCTTGCGCACGAGTTCGATCTGGAAATACGGCGCGAGGCCCTTTGTCGCCAGAACCCGCTCCTCCACCTGCGTGGGGAAGACGTTGACGCCGCGCAGGATGATCATGTCGTCCGACCGGCCGGTGACCTTGGCCATGCGCCGCATGCTGCGGGCCGTTCCGGGCATCAACCGGGTCAGGTCGCGCGTGCGGTAGCGGATGACGGGCATCCCCTCCTTGGTGAGGGTGGTGAAGACAAGCTCCCCCTCCTCGCCATCGGGCAGGACCTCGCCGGTCTCGGGGTCGATGACCTCGGGCAGGAAATGGTCTTCCCAGATATGCAGCCCGTCCTTGGTCTCGACGCATTCGTTGGCGACGCCGGGGCCCATCACCTCCGACAGGCCGTAGATGTCGACGGCATGCATGTCGAAAGCCGCTTCGATCTCGGCACGCATCGACGGGGTCCAGGGCTCGGCTCCGAAGATGCCGACCTCCAGCGACGAGTTGCGCGGGTCGAGGCCCTGGCGGTGATATTCCTCGAGCAGGTTGAGCATGTAGGAGGGCGTGACGCAGATCGCCTTGGGCCGGAAATCCTCGAGGAGCTGGACCTGCCGCGCGGTCTGGCCGCCCGACATGGGAACGACCGTCGCCCCCAGCCGCTCCACCCCGTAATGCGCGCCGAGACCGCCGGTGAAGAGGCCGTAGCCGTAGGCCACGTGCACCATGTCGCCCGGCCGCACCCCCGATGCCCGCAGGGACCGCGCCACCATGTCGGCCCAAGTGTCGAGGTCGCGCGCGGTATATCCCACCACCGTCGGCTTGCCGGTCGTGCCGGACGAGGCGTGGATGCGGGCGATCTTCTCGCGCGGGACGGCGAACATGTTGAACGGGTAGGAGCGGCGCAAATCGTCCTTCACGGTGAAGGGAAACTTCGCCAGATCGGCCAGCGTCGTCAGATCGTCCGGCGAAACGCCGGCGGCGTCGAATTTCTCACGGTAGAGCGGAACGTTATCGTAGGCATGCCGCAGCGACCAGCGCAGGCGATCAAGTTGCAGCGCCGCGATCTCGTCGCGCGAAGCGGTCTCAATCGGATCGAGGCTGTCACGGGCGGGGGTGAGATCCTTCATTCGTCCTCTTCCTCATCGAACAATTGGCCGGAAATGGCGCGGGACATGCCGCGGAATTGCGCTATGGGCGTGCCGTCGCGCGTGACGGTGACGTCGTAGATGCCGCTGCGCCCCGTGAGAGAGACCTCGTGCGCCTCTGCCAGAAGACGATCGCCGGGCCGGCCCGGGGCGGTGAACGACACGACGCAATGCTGCGCCACGGTCGACTGATTGCGGCTGTTGCAGGCGAAGGCGAAGGCGGTATCGGCCAGCGCGAAGGTGACGCCGCCATGGCAGGTGCCGTGACCGTTACAATGATGCGGCGCGATCGTCAGCGCGACGATTGCCCGGCCCTCCGTCACCTCGATCAACTCAAAGCCGAACCATTTCGAGGCTGCGTCGTCGGCCCACATCGTTTCCGCCGCGCGGGCGGCACGCGCTTCGGGCGTCATTGCGCGAATCTCGGGGCACGCTTGGCGAGAAAGGCCGCAACGCCTTCGGCATAATCGGGATGGCGGCCGCACTCGCGTTGCAGATCCGCCTCGAGATCGAGATGCTCGTCGAGCCCGTGTTCGCCCGCCGCATGGATCGCCCGCTTGGTCTGGGCCATTCCGAAGCGCGCGCCGTGGGCCAGCCGCGCCGTCAGGCCGCGCGCTTCCTCCATCAGCGCCTCGTCAGGCAGCATGCGCCAGATCAGCCCCCATTCGGCGGCCTTCGCGGCCGAAAGCGGCTCCGCCGTCAGCGCCAGAGCCTTGGCCCGCGCCTCGCCCAGACGCCGCGTCAGGGTCCACGACCCGCCCGCATCGGGGATCAGACCGACCTTGGAAAACGACTGGATGAACCGCGCGCCCTCGGCCGCCAGAACGATGTCGCAGGCCAGCGCGAGGTTCGCCCCCGCCCCCGCGGCGACGCCGTTGACCGCGCAGACGACCGGCGCCGGCAAGTCGCGGATCGTGCGGATCAGAGGGTTGTAGAAGGTCGCGAGTGTCATGCCCAGATCGGGAGGGCCGTCCATCTTGGCCGGATCGCGATCGCCCAAATCCTGACCCGCGCAGAAGCCGCGCCCCGCCCCGGTCAGAAGGACCGCCCCCTTGTCCGCCGCGGCGTCGAGCGCCGTGCGCAATTCCCCGTGCATCTCTGCATTGAAGGCGTTCATCCGCTCGGGCCGATTCAGCGTGATCTCGACCCAAGGCCCGTGATCCGCCGTCAGGATCGTATTGCTCATTGCGTCTCCTCCCCGACGAGACGGTTGCACAAACCCGACCGGTCGGTCAACAATAGTCGCAAAGGAGGCCCCAACATGCTCGACGTTCAAAGCTACATCGCCGGCCGCTGGGTCGGCCCCGATGCCGATGCCCGTATGATCGAAGATGCCGTCACGGGGGCCGATTTCGCCCGCGCGGGCGGACCGCTCGACCCTGCGGAGCTGATTGCCCACGCCACGACAAGGGGCGGCCCGGCCCTGCGCGCAATGACGTTCCACGACCGCGCCCGGATGCTGAAGGCGCTGGCGCTGCACCTGCGCAATCACCGCCCCGCCCTCTACGACCTCAGCTATCACTCGGGCGGCACGCTGGCCGATCACAAGATCGACGTGGATGGCGGCATCGGCACGATGCTGGTGATCGCGTCCAAGGGCCGGCGCGAGATGCCCGACGGCAAGGTCTATATCGACGGCGCGCCCGAGATGCTGGGCCGCGAGGGACAATTCCTGGGAAAGCATGTCTGCGTGCCGCTGCAAGGTGTGGCGGTCCATATCAACGCGTTTAACTTCCCCGTCTGGGGCATGCTGGAAAAGCTCGCCCCGACCCTGCTGGCCGGGGTGCCGGCAATCGTGAAGCCCGCGACGGCGACCTCCTACATCGCCGAAGCCTGCATGCGGATCATGCTCGAAAGCGGGATCCTGCCCGAAGGCGCGGTTCAGCTCGTGAGCGGCGGTCTCGGCGACATGCTCGACCGGCTGGGCCCTCAGGACGCGGTGGCCTTCACCGGCTCGGCGGCGACGGCGCTGAAACTGCGCGGCAACGACAACATCCAGCGCAATTCGGTCCGGTTCACCGCCGAGCAGGACAGCCTGAACGCGTCGGTCCTCGGCATCGACGCCGCCCCCGACAGCCCGGAATTCGATCTGTTCGTGAAGGAGGCACAGCGGGAGATCACGGCGAAGGCCGGACAGAAATGCACCGCCACGCGGCGCCTGATCGTGCCCGAGGCGCTGATCGATCCTGTGGCGAAGGCGCTGTCGGCGCGGCTGGCGAAGGTCGTCATCGGCGACCCTCGGGACGAGGCGACGCGGATGGGCGCGCTGGTCTCGAACGCACAGAAGCGGGATGTCCTTGAAAAGCTCGCCTTGCTGGAGGGAGAGGCTGTCCGCCTGCATGGCGATCCGGAGGCGCTCAAGGGACCGGGGGCGTTCCTGACGCCGATGCTCCTGCGCTGCGACGATCCCGACGGGGCGGCACGGCCGCACGATACCGAAGCGTTCGGCCCGGTCGCGACGCTCATGCCCTACCGCGACACGGCCCATGCCGCCGAACTGGCAAATCGTGGCGAAGGCAGCCTCGTGGCCTCCGTCTTCACGCATGATCCGGGCGTGGCGCGGGAGATGGTGCTGACCTCCGCGGCGTTCCACGGGCGCATCTATTTCAACAACCGCGACAGCGCCGCCGAGGCGACGGGCCATGGGAGCCCCCTGCCGCACATGGTGCATGGCGGGCCCGGCCGTGCGGGCGGAGGCGAGGAGTTGGGCGGCGTGCGCGGCGTTCTCCACTACATGCAGCGGACCGCGATTCAGGGCAGCCCGGATCTTCTGACGGCAATCACCGGCAAATACGTGCCCGGCGCGACCGTGCATGACGGGCCCGGGCATCCGTTCCGCCGGACCTTCGACGCGCTGGAAATCGGCGAGAGCCTGACCACCGAGCCCCGCGTCGTGACGCTGGAGGATATCGAGACCTTCGCCGGTTTCACCGGCGACACGTTCTATGCCCACATGGACGAGGACGCGGCGGCCCGGAATCCGTTCTTCCCCGGCCGGGTGGCGCATGGCTACCTGATCCTGAGCTTCGCGGCGGGACTGTTCGTGTCGCCCGAGGAAGGGCCCGTCCTGGCCAATACCGGCCTCGACAACCTGCGCTTCCTCGCGCCGCTGAGCCCCGGCGAGGCGATCACGGTGCGGCTGACGGTCAAGCACAAGACGCCGCGCACCGACGAATACGGGGAAATCCGTTGGGATGTTCGCGTAACGAAGGACAATGGCGAAGCCGTCGCGGAATACGATTTGCTGACCATGGTGGCGCGCGGCTAGACGGGAGCGGATGGACGATCCGATCCAACTTCTCACCGGCGGACAGGTGCCGCGCGTCTGGTCCGTGCTGGTCACGATCTTCGGCGATCTCGCGACCGCCCCCGGCAGGCGTCTGTCGGGGGCGGAGCTGCGCGCGCTGGTCGCGCCCATGGGAATACGCCCCGAGGCGTTGCGCGTCGCGCTGCACCGGCTGCGCGGCGATGGCTGGCTGGAGGCGGAACGGCAGGGCCGTGAGACGTCGCACGCCCTGACACCGCGTGCCTTGGCCGAAAGTCGTATGGCGGCACGACGGATCTACGCGGCCGAGGCGTCGAAAAGTCTGTTCCTCGTCCTGGCCGAGCCAGGGACGGCGCTGCACAACGATGTGACGCCGGTCACGGCGCAGATCGGGCTGGCCTGTCGGGGCGGGACGGAGCGGATTCCCCTCGACCACGTGCCGAACTGGATCCGCGCCAAGATCTGCCCGCCGGAGCAGGTTGCGGCAATGGCCGACCTCCTCCAACGGATGCGGGCGGTCGATCCCGCATGCACGCCGGATCCGGTCGCGCTGCGCATTGTGCTGGTTCATGAATGGCGGCGAGCGATCCTGCGCCTGCCGGATTTGCCCGACCGGGCCTTTGCCGCCGCGTGGCCGGGCGCGGCGGCGCGGGGCGTGTTCCACGAGCTTCTGACCGAACTGCCCCGCCCGGAGGGGGCCGCGCCGGAGCGCGACCCGGTCGAGGTTCAGAACGGCGAGTCGGGGAAGTAGTAATCCGCCGCGTTCTCAGGCGTCACGAGGACCGATCCAATGACGAATTCGCCCGAAACCGGTGCGTTCGAGGTCAGTCCCACGGCCGTCAGCTCGATCGCGGTGGCGATCATCGACGGGGGGTAGGTGACGTTGGCAGGCACCATCGGATCGTTCTCGGCCGTGCGCTGGATCATTTCCTTCATCCCGGCGCCACCAAGCACGAACTGGACATCGTCGCGCCCCGCCGCCTCGATGGCGGCCAGAACGCCGATCGCCATGTCGTCGTCGGAGGCCCAGACCGCATCGATCTGCGGGTATTTCGACAGGAAATCCTGCATCACGGTGAAGCTGTCGTCACGGTTCCAGTTGCCATGCTCCATCCCGAGGATCTCGATGCCGGACCCCTCGATGGCCTGCTGGAACCCTTCGACCCGCTCGTTGTCGATGGTGGTGGGAATGCCGCGCAGCGCGACGATCTGGCCACCGTCGGGCATGGCCGAAACCATGTATTCACCCGCAACGCGGCCGAAGCCGGGATTGTCTCCGGCCACGTAGAGATCCTCGATTCCCTCCTGCGCGAGGCCGCGATCGACCACCGTGACCCACTTGCCCGCATCGGCGACGGCGGCGACCGGACCGGTCAGCGGCTCGGACTCGAAGGGCAGCACGACCAGCGCGTCGATGTCGCGGGTGGCGAGCATGTCCTCGATATCGTTGACCTGCTTGGCGGGATCCGACGCGGTGGCGAGCACGAAGTCGAGCTGCGGGTAGACGCCCTCCAGCCGGTCCACCGCCTCCTGCGCATGATAGTTCATGCCCCCGGCCCAGCCATGCGTGGCCGCGGGGATCGAGATGCCGATGACCTGCGTCTCCTGCGCGGCGGCCGGCATGGCCAGTGTCGCGGCGAGGGCCGCATATGCGAGATGTCTCATGTCTTTCCTCCCTGGTTTTCCGGGGTCAGGCCCCGGCCTTTCGATCCCGCTGCAAGATGACAGCGAGGATGATGATGACGCCCTGGATCGCGCCGTTGAGATAGGGCGACACGCCGTCGGTCAGGTTCAGGATGTTGTCGATCAACGACAGGATCAGCACGCCGATCACCGTGCCCCAGACCCGGCCGAACCCGCCCTTGAGCATCGTGCCGCCGATGATCACGGCGGCGATGGCCTCAAGTTCCCATAAAAGGCCGGTGCTGCTGGAGGCGGATCCGAGGCGCGGGACGTACATGATCGTGGCCACCCCCACGAGCAGGCCCAGAAACACGAAGGTCAGCAACCGCACGCGGTTCACGTTCACCGATGAATAGCGCGCGACCTGATCGTTGGAGCCGATCGCGGCGGCGTGGCGCCCGAACGCGGCGCGGCGCATCACCACCTCGCCCGCGATGGCGACCAACGCGAAGACGATGATCGGCCACGAGATGCCGAGGATGCCGTCGTAATAGATCGGCCGGATCACGCTGCGCATTCCGAAATCCAGCGACAACGTTCCGCCATCGGCCAGCCACGTCACGAGCGAGCGGTAGATTCCCATCGTGCCCAGCGTGACGATGAAGGCCTCGATCCGCATCGTCGTGACGAGAAAGCCGTTGATAAACCCCGCCGCCACGCCCGCGACCAGCGCCGTCGTCATGCCCACGAAGACGAGCGGCCAGCCCGGCCCCATCGTCGGCAGCAATCCGTTCATCACGAGGATCATCAACCCCGCAATGAAGGCTGCCATCGACCCCACCGACAGGTCGAGCCCGCCGGCGGTGATCACGAAGGTCATGCCGACCGCGATGATGCCGATGAACGCCGACCGGCTGAGCACATTGGTGATGTTGCCCATGCTCAGGAAGTTCGCGTTCAGAAGCGCGCCGACCAGGATCAGCGCCAGCAGCGCCAGGATCGGGCCCAGCACCTTGAGATCGAGGTGCCGGGCCCGGCCCTGCGCCCCCGCCCCCTTCGCATCCGTGGCCGTCATGCCGCCCCCCTTACGCCGTCGAGGCCCATGGCCAGACGGACGATCCTGTCTTCGTTGATGTCCGGGCGCGAAAGCTCTCCCGCGAGCCGGCCCTGCCGCATGACGAGAACGCGGTCGGCGAGGCCGATCACCTCCTGCATCTCCGAGGAGATGACGATGACCGACTTGCCGCGCGCGACGAGGCCGTGGATGAATTCATAGATCTGCTTCTTGGTGCCGATATCGATGCCGCGGGTCGGCTCGTCGATGATGACGATCTGGGGGTCGGCAAGCATGGTCTTGGCGAGGAGCAACTTCTGCTGGTTGCCGCCGGACAGGTTGCCCACCTCGACGGCGCGATGCGGCGCACGGATGTCGAAATCCGCAATGGCCTGGTCGAGCGCCCGATCCTCAGCCGCCTCGTCTATCAGCACGCGCGTGAAATCGCGCAGGGATTGCAGCGTCAGGTTCTCGCGCATGCTCTTGTCGAGCAGCAGGCCGCGCTCCTTCCGATCCTCGGTCAGGTAGGCGATTCCGGCATCGAGCGCGGCGCGCGGGCGGTCGCGGCGGATCGCCCGGCCCTCGACGCGCACGGTGCCGGTCGCGGCCCGCAGCCCGACGAGACCCTCCATCGTCTCCGTCCGGCCCGACCCGATGAGTCCCGCGATCCCGAGAATCTCGCCCCGGTGCAGATCGAAGGACACGTCGCGCGCATGGCCGGGAACGGTCAGGCCCTCGACCGTCAACACGATTTCGCCGCCCACGGGCGCGGCACGTTCCGGATAGAGGCTGGAGACGTCGCGGCCGACCATCGCGGTGGCCATCTCGTCCTCGGTCATCGCCTGCGTCATCGCCTGCGCGACCACATGGCCATCGCGCAGCACCGTCACGCGGTCGGAGATGCGCTTGACCTCGTCAAGCTTGTGCGAGGTGAACAGGATCGCCACACCCTCCGCCCGCAGCCGGCTTATCTGCGAAAACAGGACCTCGGCCTCCCGCTCGGTCAGGACGGCGGTCGGCTCGTCCATGATCAGCACGCGCGCATCCCGGCTCAGCGCCTTGGCGATCTCGACCATCTGCTTGTCGGGATTGGAGATGTCGCGCACCACGGCGTCGGGCGCGACATGGCAGTCGAGCCGGTCGAGCAGGTGCCGTGTCCTCTCCCGCATCGCCCGGATATCGAGGAACGGACCGCGTTTGAGTTCGTGCCCGAGGAAGATGTTCTGCTCCACGGTCAGAAGCTCGGCGAGATTGAACTCCTGATGGATCAGGACGACACCATGCGCCTCGGCCGCCTCGGACGAGGCGAAGGCGACGGGCCTGTCATCCAGCAGGACCTCGCCGGATGTCGGCGCGAGATAGCCCGACATGATCTTCATCGTCGTGGACTTCCCCGCGCCGTTCTCACCGATCAGGGCGTGGACCTCGCCGGGATGCAGGTCGAGCGTGACGTCATGGAGCACCTGCACGGCGCCGAAGCTGCGGTCGATATTCCGCAGCGACAGCTTCATAGATCGACCCATGCCGCGTTGCGCCCGGAGGACCGGACGCAGGCCTCCACGAACCGAACGCCCCGCAATCCATCCTGCACATCTGGCAGCAGGTGGTCGGGGACCTGCCCCCGGCGATGCGCCTCGATCAGGTCGGCGGCCTGGGCGTAGATGTTGGCGAACCCCTCGAGGTAGCCTTCGGGATGGCCCGGCGGCGTTCGGTGACCGATCGTCTCTGTGAACCCGGCGCCGCCGCGGGTGATCAGGCGCTTTGGCTCGCCGAACGGCGTGAACCAGAGGTTGTTGGGATCCTCCTGCGCCCACTCAAGGCCACCGCGCGCCCCGAATACACGCAGGCGCAGGCCGTTCTCGTGGCCCGGCGCAACCTGACTGGACCACAGCATCCCGCGCGCGCCGCTGGCATAACGCAGCATCACGTGAACGTTGTCGTCGAGCCTGCGGCCCGCCACGAAGGTGTGCAGATCGGCGGCGAGGCTCTCGGGCTGCTCTCCCGTGACGAATCCCGCAAGGTTGAAGGCATGGGTGCCGATATCGCCCACGCAGCCCCCCGCACCGGACCGTTCGGGGTCGGTGCGCCACTCGGCCTGCTTCGAGCCGGCCTCCTCGACGGCCTCGGTCAGCCAATCCTGCGGATACTCCATCTGCACGACGCGGAGCGTTCCAATCGCACCCTCGGCGACCATCCGGCGGGCCTGCCGCACCATCGGATAGCCCGTGTAATTGTGGGTCAGCACGAAGAGCGCGTCCGACGATTCCACCGCTTTCACGAACTTGCGGGCATCCGCCAACGTGGAGGTCAGTGGCTTGTCGCAGATCACGTGGATGCCGCGCTTGAGGAACTCCCGCGCGGCGGCGAAATGGACGTGGTTGGGCGTGACGATGGAGACCGCCTCGATCCCGTCCTTCAGCCGCGCCTCGCGCTTGGCCATTTCGGCAAAATCGCCGTAGCAGCGTTTCGGATCGATCCCGAGTTCCGCCCCGGACGACAGAGACTTCTCGGGCGTCGAACTGAATGCCCCCGCCACCAGCTCATAGCGGTCGTCGATGCGCGCGGCGATGCGGTGGATCCCGCCGATGAAGGCGCCGGAGCCGCCGCCGACCATGCCGAGACGAATGCGGCTCATCGGTCGAGCCCCAGCATCGCGCGATTGGCCGCATCGTCGGCCCCGCCGGCGGCGAAGTCGTCGAAGGCCTGCGGCGTCACGCGGATGATGTGGTCCTTGACAAAAGCCGCGCCCTCGCGCGCGCCGTCCTCGGGGTGTTTGAGCGCGCATTCCCATTCGACCACGGCCCAGCCGTCGAAATCGTTGGCCGCCATCTTTGAGAAGATCGCGCCGAAATCGACTTGCCCATCGCCGAGGCTGCGGAACCGCCCGGCCCGGTCGACCCAGGACTGGTAGCCGCCATAGACACCCTGCCTGCCGGACGGATTGAACTCCGCATCCTTCACGTGAAACATTTTTATGCGGTCGCGGTAGATGTCGATGTTGTCGAGATAATCGAGGCATTGCAGGACGTAGTGGCTCGGGTCGTAGAGCATGTTCGCGCGCGGATGGCCGCCGACGCGGTCGAGGAACATCTCGAAGGTCACGCCGTCATGCAGGTCTTCGCCGGGATGGATCTCGTAGCAGATGTCGACGCCCATCTCCTCGGCATGATCGAGGATCGGGCGCCAACGGGCGGCCAGTTCGTCGAAGGCCGCGTCGATCAATCCGGCGGGCCGTTGCGGCCACGGATAGACATACGGCCAGGCAAGTGCCCCCGAAAAGGTACAGAGCTTGTCGATCCCGAGATTGCGCGAGGCGGTGATGGCTTTGCAAACCTGATCGACGGCCCATTCCTGCCGCGCCTTGGGGTCGCTGTGGACGGACGGATCGGCGAAGCCGTCGAACGCGGTGTCATAGGCCGGATGCACGGCGACGAGCTGACCCTGGAGGTGGGTGGAGAGCTCGGTCACCTCGATCCCGTTGGCCGCGGCCTGCCCCTTCCACGCATCGCAGTAATCGCGCGATTCGGCGGCCTTCCCAAGATCAAAGAGCCGCGCATCCCATGACGGGACCTGCACCCCGGCATAACCGCAATCGGCCGCCCATTTCGTGATGCCGTCCCACGTGTCGAACGGCGCCGCATCGCCGGCGAACTGCGCCAGAAACAGGGCAGGGCCCTTGATCGTCTTCATGTCGTCCTCCCTTGCCGCGGCTGAATCCTCCCAGAGCGCCGCGATGTGCAATCGTTTACATAGTTGCCTTCGGTCGGCAAACGGTTTCTGGGACGCCGCGACCGGAGGGCTCCACCATCACTGCCAAGACGCGCATTTCCGACGTGGCCCGACTGGCCGGGGTCTCGACGGCCACGGTCAGCCGGACGCTGAGCCGTCCTGAAAAGGTGGGCGCCGCAACGCGCGCCCGCGTGATGCAGGCGGTCGCCGCGACGGGATATCGCCTCAACGCCGCCGCGCGCGACCTGCGGCAGCGGCGGGCCCGGGCGATCACGCTCCTCGCGCCGAACCTCGCCAACACCTATTTCAGCCGCATCGTCGCCGCCGTGCAGGAGGTGGCGGGCGCGGCCGGCCTGCGCGTGCAGCTCCTCGATTCGCAGGTGGAGAGCGACCGGCTCGGCCCGGTGGGCAGCGACGGGCGAACCGACGGAATCCTCCTGCTCGACGGGGGTCTCGACCCGGAGATCGTGCGGGGATGGACGGTGCCGGTGGTGATGGTCTGCGAGTGGATGGACGCGCTGGGCCTGCCTTGCGTGGGAACGGACAACGTGGCGGCCATGGGTCTTGCGGTCGATCATCTGGCAGATCTGGGGCACCGGCGGATCGCCTGGATCGGCGGGCCGCCGGGCAATGTGCTGAGTGCCGCGCGTGCCGAGGGCTTCACCGCCGCGATGACACGGCGTGGCCTGCCCTTGCGCGACCGAGACCGATTGACGGGTGACTTCACCATGGCGAGCGGTGCATGCGCGGCGCATCTCTGGGCGGCCACGCCCGAGCGGGCCACCGCCATCGCCTGCGCCTCGGATGAGAGCGCGCTCGGCTTCATCTCGGAATGTGACCGGATGGGACTGGCCTGTCCGCGCGATGTAAGCGTGGCGGGGTTCGACGATATCGACTTCTCCGAGCGGTTCATTCCGCCGCTGACGACGGTTCACCAGCCGCGCGCCGCTTTGGGACGGCGAGCGGCCGAACAACTGATCGCGGCGCTGGAGAGCGGAGAGCCACCGCCCGCCGGACGGCAGATTCTGCCGTCGCGGCTGGTGGTGCGGGGGTCCACGCGGGCGGTCTAAACAACTTCCCATGGCTCCGTTGCGCGGCGGCCGGCCACGGGTTCAAGCGGTATTCGGCTGACGCGGCCGGCGTCGGTGTGGTCGGAAGGCTTAGCCGCTGTGAGTTCGACCTGCTTGATGGCGCCCGGGGGCACACAAAAGGCCGATCCGCGCCCCTACGACCAATCGACCTGACCAATCGCGGATTTCCCGTTGCCCCCCGGCGGCTGGCTTGGCCCCTTCGAAACATGGGGGCGGCCCGAATATCTGCCGGTTGCCGAAGTTGCGCCCGCCTTGTGGCTTCCGGGCAGTTCAGGAGAGTCGGCGGGAACCGCCTCTATCCGGCTCTTGTTGACAGCGCGAACCTGCAAACACGCAAGGAGCCGAACCCATGGGCGACGCGCCGAAGATTCCCCCCCAGTCCCAAGACTCAATGCCCGCCGACGAATACAAGATGGAGCCGGCGCCGGATTATACGCCGCGCCATCCAGGCTCGGGCAAGCTCAAGGGCAAGGTCGCCTTGATCACCGGTGGCGACAGCGGCATCGGTCGCGCGACCTCGGTCCTGTTCGCGCGCGAAGGGGCCAAGATCGCCATCGCCTATCTCGAGGAGAGCAGGGATGCCGAGGAAACCCGGAAGCTGATCGAGGCCGAAGGCTCCGAATGTCTGCTCATCGAAGGCGATCTCGGCTCCAAGGAGAACTGCGAAGCCGCCGTCGGCAGGACCAGGGAGCAGTTCGGTCAGATCGACGTGCTGATCAACAACGCCGCCCAGCAATGGATTGACGAGGATTTCGCCAATCTGAGCGAAGAGATGATGCGGCGGATGATCGACTCGAACGTCATGGCCTACATGTTCATGACCCAAGCCGCCCTGCCCCACCTCAAGGAAGGCGCGGCGATCGTCAACACCACCTCGGTCAATGCCTTCAAGGGCAACAACTCTTTGATCACCTATTCCACGACGCGCGGCGCGAGCCTAGCCTTTTCGCGGTCCATGGCCTCACTGCTGGCCGACAAGGGCATCCGCGTCAACGCCGTCGCGCCGGGCCCGATCTGGACGCCCTTCATTCCCGGTTCCATGCCACCCGAGATGGTCGAGGATTTCGGGAAGGCCGTTCCGATGAACCGCGCGGGTCAGCCATGGGAAGTGGCCACGGCCTTTTTGTTCCTCGCCTCGTCGGACGGCAGTTACTTTACCGGCCAGACGCTGCACCCGAACGGCGGAATGATCGTCGGGGCTTGATCTTCAGGTGCTTTGCACCTCGAAGTCATGCCTATGAGGGTTTTGGGCAGTCCGGTTACTGGCCGGGCTGCTTTTTCTGCAGACAACGGCATCGGCGACCTGCCGGGCGTGCACGGAAAGTTCGAACACGTCGCCCGCATGACGGTCGATGCGGTGTCGCTACCGTCCTTCTTTCCGTCACCTTTCGCCCATGGCGGGTACGACATCGGCGACTGTATGGACGTCAATTCCCGCTGCGGCACGCTGACGAATCTCGATGCGGTGGTGGAAAAAGCGCAGGATCTGGACCTGCTCGTGATGATCAACCAGATCTTCAACCACATCTCGGTCGAGGCGCTCTGGCTCAAGTTGTCCGTCGCCGGTCATCCCGATTGCGACGATTACTACGTCTGCGCCGATCCGAAGCCTGATGACACGGCCTCGACCTAGAACCACAAGCGCCAGCATGATTATCTTCATAACTTCACCGCCGCGCAGCCACCGCTCAACCTGCACTGTCCCGGTATGCAGGAGGAGCCGGCGCAGATCATGCAGTTCTGGTGCGACCGGGGCGTTAACCCGCATAATTCATAAAGCTGCGGACTTGTGCTCCGTGGGATGGTTTCCCCGGTCTCGGTTTTCTTGCGCGCACCCGGTGTTTGCGTCCGGTTGGCAGGCCGGCCGGTGACTTGGGTCTTGGGCGATACGGGTTGATGTTTCTGGGTTTGTCGGGGCGCATGCGTCAGGCTGTTTTCGGTGGGGCGAGGGCGTCGAAGAGAAGGAGGAGAAGTCCCTTTCGGGGACACGAAGCCGGCAGGGTCACGATGATCCGGGTCTTCTTTTCGACGATGGTGGCGGCCAGNTTGACGAGATGCAGCCGCAGCGTGTCGAACTGGGCGCGGCGCCATGGTGAACGTTTTGGGCAAGCCGCGCGAAGCTTCCACCAGACCCAGTAGGCGCAGCCATGCAGCATCA
>NZ_CYPR01000107.1 GCF_001408515.1 Jannaschia seosinensis
CAGACGGTTTGGCCCGTTGATCTTCCGCCACTTCTTCTTGGCTGACTTCATGAGTCGGAAGACCATGGCGAGGGCGGTCTTGCGGTTCAGGCAGCCCTTGGTTTTGCGGGTCCGGTTCCTGACCGTGGCGAAGACACTCTCGATCGGGTTCGTGGTCCGAATGTGCTTCCAGTGCTCGGCCGGGAAGTCGTAGAAGGCCAGCAGCTCGTCACGGTCTTTCACCAGCTTGGCCACAGCCTTCTCGTACTTCGCGCCGTAGATTTCGACGAAGAGATCGAAGGCGGCATTCGCCTCCTTCTTCGTCTCGGCCATCCAGATGTCTTGCAGATCGGCCTTGACCCTTTCATGCATGGATTTGGGGGTCGCGCCCAGCACATTGGCGGTCTTGTGAACCCAACATCTCTGCTCGCGCGTGTCGGGGAAGACATCCCGCAGGGCCGTCCAGAACCCGAGCGCACCATCGCCTGTGGCCAGTTCCGGGGGCACAGTCAGGCCGCGCTTCTTCAGCCCTTTCAGCAGGTCGCACCAGCTGTCGGCATTCTCACGGAACCCGTCTGTGATGGCGAGAATGTCCTTCTCGCCGTATTCGTCGGCGCCAATAATCACCAACATACATTGGCGATCGCCGTCCAGGCGTGGCGTGAAGTAGACCCCATCCGCCCAGATGTAGACGTAGCGCTTGCCCGTGAGATCGCGCTTGCGCCAGGCCTCGTACTCCTCCCACCACGCGGCCTTCAGACGCGTGATGGTCGAGGACGACAGCCCCTCGGCATCAGGTCCGAGGAGCGCCGCCAGTGCCTCGCTGAAGTCGCCCGTCGAGATGCCCTTCAGGTACAGCCAAGGTAGCAACTCCTCGACCGACTTCGCCTTGCGCAAATACGGCGGTACCAGCGCCGAGCGGAACTTGATCTTGCTCCCATCTTCATTGCGGCCGCGATCGCGCACGCGCGGGACCTGCACAGGAATGGTCCCGATCCCGGTCATCATCTCGCGCTCGGGCAGAAAACCATGGCGCACAAGACGCTGGCGGCCCTCCTCGTCCAGAAGATGCGCATGCTCGGCGAGGAAGGCGGATACCTCCGCCTGAACCGCCGTTCGCAGAAGCTCCTTGGCCCCAGCTTGGATTACCTCGGTCAACGGATCCGCAGAAAATTCCGATGGCAGTTCGAACGGGACAACGGTAGATTTGGCCATGGTGGCATATCCTTTCTCTTTTGAGACTGACGGCGCGTGAACACCGCCATGATATGCCGCCTACTTCAGGCCATCACCAACTTTCGGGCATAACTCAGTCGGCGGCCGTGATGTCGATCTCGGGACGCACCGGGTCACGCCCCACGGCCACGATCATGGCGAGCTTCAGCGCATTTTCACCAATGCGAGCCAGGATTGCGGTGAAGGCCGTCCCCGCGGCAGCCCGCAACTCTCCCGTCAATTCGACGCTTAGCGCCTTGAACCGCGCCCGCGCTTCATCGGTAAGGGGGACGATCATCGGTGTCACGGTCGTGTTCTGATCGGCCGTCTTGCCTATCAGGTTGCCCTTCTGATGCCCGCCACCTGCCGCAACACCCTGCAGGCCCCGGATCAGCGCAGGCGGAGCCTGCCGGATGCCCACAGCGATGTTCTCGTCCGGATAATCCTCGTCGCTCGGCAGGATCAGGAAACGCGCGAGCGAGCCATCAACCACGTTGGCGCCCTGCAACGCGCCCCAGAAGTGCAGCGGGGTCGTGGTGCCGTAGACGCAGAGGCAGGGCTGGTTGATGTCACGCCGCTCGTTCGAGCCGTCCCGGTTGGCATATTCCGCGCCGAGGAAAATCCCGCCCGCTGCGGTGTAGAGCTCGGTCATGTTGTCGAGGATCTCGGTGATGTGGCGCGGACTGCGTTTGCGGTCAGCGGCGGCCGCGAGGAACATGCCAAACTCGTCGATCTGGAACAGGATTGCGGGCTGGCGGTGGAGCGCGGTCAGGAGACCCGCGCCGGAGGCGATCTTGTTGCCGCCGAGGTGATGGGCAAGGCCCGCCTCGAAGAAGACCTCGTTGATGATCTCGCGGGCGTGGTTCTTGCCCGATCCGCTGTCGGCGATCCCCACGACATAGAGGTTCGAGCGCAGGTTGCTCTCGGTCCGGTATTGCCGCCCCATCAGCGCGCCGATCGCACACAGGCTCGCCCCGAGCGACAGCAGCGGCTGCGGACGCCTGGCGGTCGTCAGCATGTACTCCGTCAGATCGCCCACCAGGCCGTCCGGCATCACCAGCGTGAACGGCGGGCTGACCGGGGTGTCGCCGCCTTGCTCGGATGGAACGTTCAGCCTCGACAACAGCCCCGCCGCTGGATGCTCGCCATCGCAGGCTGCAGCGCCGTCCAGACACAGAAAGGCATCAGGCTGCCAGCCGCGCTCCATGGCGAGGTGGTAGATCGTGCCTGCGCCGATCCGGTCGGGCTTGAAGCTGGCCCAGGCCTTGGCCGTGATTGCGGGCATGTCCTTCGCGGCCTGCGCCGACCAGTCCGAGAACAGATCCGCCCCCGCCTCCCCGAGCGCGCCTTTCAGGGCCATGCCAATCCGCATCCAGCTGTCGTAGTCGAGCTCGGCATTGGGCAGCCACGCGAGCGCCGCCTCTATCGCGGGCAAGGTCCCGACCTGGCTGTGGCTCCGCAGGTGGTCGGCCGAAGGGATGCCAGTCGCGAGATTCCGCTGACGCAGGGTCTCGGGCAGCAGCGCGTAGGCCTCGTCGAGGAACGCGGCCGCTGCTTCGGCAGCGATCTCCGGAAGATCACTGATATCGAGATCGGCCAGCCCTTCCTCCGGCCAGGCATAAGGTGCGCCCGTGTCCGGGTGGATGGCATAGGCCACGAACTGCTGACCGAGGCAGAGCACCTCCAGCGGATGGCGCTTGATCCCCCGGAACGGCTCAGCCGTGCGGTAGATCAGCATCCGTTTCGGGGCTTTGCCGATCCGCAACGCGGGGGTGTCGCCCAGCCGGTCCCGCGCCAGTTGCTCGATCCGGAACGCCAATTCCGCGTCCTCGGCAATGTCGATATCGACCGCCGCGACCGCGCCGCCGACAATACCGATCCCGCAATCGGGCCAAGCCGACCAGGTCGCGATCTCGACTTCTGTCGTGGCCCGTGCGGCGTGCCGGTTCCATTCCGGATAATCGGCCCACGCCCCGCGCGTGAACTGCCCGGGCTTCTTGGTGCCCGGACCGATCGGCAGGATGGCATAGCCATTGGTGACGAGGCGCGCGCCGATCCGCGCCATCCAGGATGTATCGGCCATCAGAAAGACACCTCGGGGGTCATGGCGTCGAGCCGCGTGCGGTCGTTGCCCGCAAGCTCGCGCAGGTGGTCGCAGTAGCCGGTGACCACCGCATCGATGAAGCGGTCCCATTCGGTCTCGGTCAGGGTGACGAGATCGGACTTGCCGATGCTCTCGAGGTATTCGCCGCCCTGTTGGCCACCGACGGTCATCGCCTCGGCTTCATTGGGGGTCGGATCGATCATGCCCTTCCTCCCGTGACAGATGTCCTGGCAGGTCCGGGAACAGAGGTGCTTCCGGCTGGCGTCCCGCCGGTGGTCCGAGACGGGGAAGATCGGGTTGAACCAGCCAAGTCCGCGAGGTTCCCGGTGGCAGACGCCGCAGAGGCCGGCGTGGATTTGGTGCATGGGTCGAACCTGTGACCGGTGATTTCAAAATAGCGGCCTGAGGGACGGACCGAGATCGCACTGGGAGTCTTGATCCGGCCTGCCTGCGCAATGGCCCCATCGACGCTGAGCGGCACGGGCAGACCCCGCGCGCGCGTGCGCCACCAGTCCGCGGCTTTCTGGCACGCGTAGCCCTGATGCTCGAAGCAGACCCACTCGCTGTAGGTGGTGAGGCCGCAGCTATAGGTGACCTTCAGCGAGGGCCGCCCTCCGCGCTTGTCGTGCCGCCGGTATGAGACGTCGCTCACCTGCAGCCATTGCGGCGCTTTCGGCGCCTTTGGCGACAGCACCGGCAGCGTGGCGGCGGTCGGGACGAGTTTCACCTCGCGCGCGGGAAACTCGTATCCGCAGTCCGGGCATTCGGTGGCCGATAGCGCCACGATGCTCTCGCACATCGGGCAGACCTTGGTGGGGGCCTCACCCCCGCCGCCCTCACCGGGGCGCTTTGGGCGCACCAGGTCGATCGGGCCGTGGCGGCGGACATTGCCGGCGAAGTCCAGAACGAGGCAATTCTCCTTGCCGGTATCCGCACTGAGGCGTGTCCCGCGACCGACCATCTGGACATAGAGGCCGGCAGATTTCGTGGGGCGCAGCAACGCGATCAGATCGACGCCGGGCGCGTTGAAGCCGGTCGTCAGCACGCCCATCGAGGCCAGCGCGCGGATCTCGCCGCGCTTGAAGGCGGCGATGATCGCATCCCGCTCCTCCTTCGGCGTGTCGCCGAAGATGGTCTGACAGGTGATGCCCTGGCGCCGGAACTCTTCGGCGACATGGCGCGCGTGGTCGACGCCCGAGCAGAAGGCGAGCCAGGATCTCCGATCCTTGCCGTAGTCGATGATCTCGGTGACAGCGGCGCAGGTGATGGCGTCCTGATCGACCGCGGCCGCCAGGTCATGCGCGATGAAGTCACCAGCGCGGGTGCCGACCTTCGACACATCCAGCCGCGTCGCGGGCTGCTTGGAGACCAGCGGGCTGAGATAGCCCGCATCGATCAACTCGCGCACCGGCGCCTCGTAGGCGATGTCGGTGAAGAGCGCCGATTTGCCCTCATGCAGCATGCCGCTGCCCGTCCGGAACGGCGTGGCGGTGAGACCGATCACCTTGAGCGCCGGGTTGATCTGCGCCAGCCCGACGAGAAAGCGCCGATACATCGTGCTCGAGTTGCCCGGGATCAGGTGGGCCTCGTCGATCAGCACCAGATCGGTATAGCCGATCTCGCGGGCGCGGCGGTGGATGGACTGGATGCCGGCGAACAGGACGCGCGCCTGCGCCTCGCGCTTGCCGAGCCCCGCCGAATAGATGCCTGCAGGGGCCTCGGGCCAGAGCCCGATCATCTCGGCATGGTTCTGGGCGATCAACTCGCGGACATGGGTGACGACGAGCACGCGCTGGTCGGGCCAGGCTTTCAGCACGCCCTCGATGAAGGCGGCCATCACGAGGCTCTTGCCTCCAGCGGTCGGAATGACCACCAGCGGATTGCCGGTGTGGGTCTGGAAATAGCCGTAGATCGCGGTGATCGCGGCCTGTTGATACGGGCGCAGGGTCAGCATGGCGCGTCCTCCGTGGGTCGGGCATCGTTTTCCCAGGTGCTGCCATCGGCCATGTGGTAGGTGACGATGTCCTCCGCCGCATCGACGACCTCACCCGGAACGAGATCGGGAATGAAGAGATGGCAATTGCAGGCCGCGCGCTGCTCGGCAGGCGCGAGCATCCGTTCGTGCCGGGCGCAATGCCACCCGCCGTGCAGTGCGGTGGAGTGCAGGCAGGAGCGGCAGGTCACGGCCGCACCGCCACCCTCGTGGCAGGCGGCATGATGATCGCAGAACCGGCACTCGAACCAGGCCGGGTCCTCGCTGATCCGCGCGGGCGGATGCTGTGCGAAGATGACCCGGTTGGCCTTTTCGAGCAGGCGTTCGGCCATCGCGCCGTCAGCCTCGATGCGCTCGACATGCAGCGCATCGGTGTTCTTGCAGACCGCCATGTAGAGTGCGCGGGTGATCCCCGTCAGGTGCATGTAGACCTGCATCTGCGCCGCGTGCTGGGGCTTTGACAGCACCACGCCCTTGGCGGTCAGATCGGCAAAGCTCTTGGCGGAGTGCGTCTTGAACTCCAGCACATGCCAGGTCTTCGGCGCTTCCAGCAGGCCGAGTGCTACGCCGTCGAGCGAGCCCCCGAAATGACCGCCATGGTCCTCGACACGGAATTGGCGGCCGGTGTCCGGATCCACCTCGAGCACGGTCGCGCCGGTGGCGCGCAGGTTGCGCACCATCCGGTCCTCTTCCAGCTGCCCGGTCTCGAAGAGGCGCAGCAGGCGGCCGGAATGATGGGACGGCGTCGCCCAGCGGAAATCATACCAGAGCGCACGGGCGCAGGATTTGCCGATGATCGACGCGCCGAGGTGATCGCGAAAGCCATCTCCCTGGCGGGCCTCATAGGACGCATGGATGGCCGAGAGCGTTGGCGTGGGAGCGGCGGGAAGATCTGCCATCACAGGCCCTCCCGTTCGCTGCGGGCCTGGGCCTCGACCAGAATGCCATTCCAGGTCTCCGGGTCGTGCCGTGAGCGCAAAATGTCGATCAGGGCGTCCTTCAGCGTTTCGCGGCGGCGGCGGCCGGTGCCCTTCGCGAGCAGTTCCGCCCGCTCGCGGCTGAGGTGGCGCAGCGCGGTCCGGGCCCGGTGGAACCAGTCGGGATCGATCGGCTTGTGGCCGCGCTGGCGTGCCAGGTCGGCAGTCGCGATCTGCGTGCGGATCTTGGCGATATCGTCGTCGAGGTCGATCAGCCGGCGCTGGTCATCAGGCAAGCCGGGGCTGATCACGGCCACGGGGGCCGCGTTGTTCGGATCTGTCATGGGAGCTTCCTCGGATGGGGGTGGGCGCTGCCCCGCCCGTCAGGGGGACAGGGCAGCGCGGTTCATCAGCCCTTCTTGTTCCAGGGAGCGGAGGCCATCTTGACGGGCGCTGCGGTCTGCGTGGGGGGCGGCGCCGCGGGGGTTGCCGCAGGCCGGGCGGCACCAGCCGGGGTTGCCCCACGCTCGGGCGGCAGATAGGCGATGGCGTTGCTCTCGCCGTAGCCGTTCTTCGGGGGCCTGATCTTCACCTGGATCGTCATCGGGATCAGGTGCAGTTCCGCGCTGTCGCTGACCTGCATCTTGCCCGTCGCATGGCAGATCGCCGACAAAGTGCGCTGCGCGATCTCGACCGTGGTCGGGTTCGGGTTCACCAGGTTGAGCTGATCGAAGATCTTCCGGCCCTTGTGTTCCCCGTCGAGGATGTCGAGCATCAACCAGAGAAATTGGCCCATGCCGTTGCGCGTGACGCGCATCTCGCTTTCGACGATTTGGGCGCGGTATTTGCCGGCGGGCAGCAGCTCGTAGGCGGTGGTGGGCTCGATGCTGGTGGCGTCAAAAGACGTATCGAAACGTGCCATGGTCTTGTCCTTTCAGGTCTGGATCATTCGGGTTGGGGCATGGCCGCGAGAAACTCGGCCCAGCTGAGCTCGAGCGTGTCCGGCAGGCCGTAGCGGTTCTTGGCGAGGAAGGCGGGGCGCTCTTCGGTGTGCATGACGCGCGCACCGGACCCGAGCGCCCGGGTTACCTTCTTGTTGAAGCCGACATCGGATTTGGCGACCGAGATCTGGTAATTGGCGAAAAGCACCACGTCGGAGTGCTCCTGCAGCAGCGCCGAGGCGCGGGTCTGCAACTTGATGACATACCGGTCGTAGGGCTCGTGCTCGGGGCTGTCGAAACGCTTGATGTCGGTATGGGCAATCTGGATGACCACCATGCCCTTCCGGTCGCGCAGTGCATTCAGCTTGTCGAGATATTCGCGCCAGACGGTCAGCGCCTCGGCATAGCCCTTGCCGAAACCGGGGGTTTCGATCGATTGCCAGCCATTGCGCTTGCAGGCTTCGGCCCAGATCAGCGGCTCCAGCCAGTCGACGCTGTCAACGACGACAGTCCCGAAATCGTGGTCCTCATCCAGCAGTGCGTCGAGCGCCTCCGCCACCTCGGCATAGCTGGTCGCCAACGGAAAATGCGGGACCTGCAGCTTGCCAAGACCATCCTCGGTCATCACGAACACGGGCCTGTCCGCGTCAGCCGCGAAGGTGGATTTGCCGACACCAGCAACGCCGTGGATCAGGATACGCGGAGGCGTCAGCGTCGAGGTCGTGCGCAGGGATGCGAGAGAAATGGCCATCAGTGGACTCCTTCTGGCTGCTGCATGGAGGGATGAGAAATCGTCGGCGGAGCATCGGTCGATCCCGCTGTGACCGCCGCAAACAGCGCATCCAGCCGGTCGGCCTCGGTGATCCGTTCGGCAAAAGCCGCTGATCGGCTATCGAGCATCGATCCACTCCTTGATTGTTGTAAAAGCTGCCGACCCCTCGGCGATGGCCCTGGCATCGAGGTCGTGAAACGGGGCGTCCTGCGCCTCGCGCATGCCTTGCCGCGCCAGAGCGAGGTTCTCGTCCGTGGCCCATTCGGCAAAGGCACGGAACGTGCCGGTCACATGCTGCCAGGCCGCTTGCGCCGGCGTCGGCGGGACATAGAGCGGGTTCCGGCGGGTGGGCTTGCGCTGAGGGCGCAGTCCCCGCATGGCGGCATCCGTGACCATCTTGCGCAGGGCGGTGCGGTTCGGTTCCTCGCCACGCTCGAGCCGCTCGTCGAGCGTGCGGCGGACGATGCCCGGATCGTTTGTCTCGGCATCGCGGAGCTGACGGGCTTCGTGGATCTGGTCGCGGCGCAGGCCGAGATCGGCGGCGGTGGCAGGTGCGTTGTCTTCTCCAACGCAGCTCCGCGCGCGGCCCATGACGTCACCGCGGGCCTGAGCCGCATCGTATTCGTCAGCAAGACGGCGCTTCGCAGCGGCCTCGATCTCCAGCGCGTCGGCCTGGGCACGGTGTGCGGCGGCGACCAGATCATCATGCGCGGCCTTGGCGCTCTTCATGCGTGCTGCGCGTTTGGCCACATCGTAGGCCAGTCCTGCCGCCTCGCGCGCTTCCAGAACCTCCGCGGCTGTCTTGGCGCCCGACAGCATCGTCGCGGCGCGCTCGATCAGGCTCGGCAGATCTTTGGCGGGGTTGGGAATATGGGCCAGCGCTGTCATTGCGCGGCCTCGTTCGGCTCGAGCGTGACCTTGAGCGTGCCGGGCCGTACGGTGCGCGCGGGCTCGAAACCGGCCCGGATCGCGTCGGGCCAAGCTGCGTATCTGCGCTCCGGCACCTTGAAGGCGATGTCGACGTACTGCGCGGGATCGTCTCCGGCGGCGCGGATGCGCGCGACCATCGCGGCGAGGCGGTCCTGATCCCAATCGACCCGTTTCGGCAGGTCGGCGACCACGGTGAAATCGCCGTCATCGAAGCGAACCGTGCCGGTGTCCTTGTCCGCGGCGTGTCGCTCCTCGGCGGTGCGGGTGGCGTAGCGGACGGCCAGTGCGGCATCGAACCGCGCCTTGGCGGCTTTGTCGCGCTTCAGGCGCGCGTCGATCTCGCGCTGCAGGATGGCCAGCAACTCGACCGGAAGGGCGGCGATCTCGGCGACGTTCAGCGCTGGCAAATCGTCGGGGGAGGGGGCGTTGTCGGGGTAGGGCATGTAGAGGTCTCCATGATCGGCAAAGAAGGACTGGAAGGCGGTCATCACGCGGCCTGCAGCTCGTTGAGCAGCAGCTCGGACAGTGAGACAGCGGAGGCTCCGGGCCTGGGGCGCGCGATGGCGAGATAGGCGAACCGGTTGGCCCCCACGCGCGTCTGTGCGAGATGCACCAGTCCCTTCTCGAAGGCGCCGAGCGCTGCCTGTCCGAGATCCGCCAGCCGGCGTCGCTCCGGCTCCGGCAGAAGCGAGATCCCCGGCGTGACATCGATCCCGAGAAAGCCGCGGTGGTATTCCAGCCATGCGCCAGCCTTTGCCTGTGCAATCCAGGCGTAGAGTTCGATATCTGTCAGGCGCAGCACGGCGATGTGCCGTCCACTTTGGTTTGCGGCCGCCATCAACATGCCCGCAGCGACCGCCGCAGCGGGACGGTGGGGCAGGGGGCTCGCGTGGGATCGACTGTCAGTTGTCGCGGCGATTGCCCGGTCCGGGCGACGGCCTCGCTGATCCGTACCGCCCGCTGAAGCTGGCTTTCTTCGAACTCCGCGATGTCGGCCAGCCGGTAGAGCACGCGTCCGCCCAGCTTGAGATATGCCGGACCTTTGCCGGCGTAACGCCAGCGTTCCAGCGTCCGGTGGGAGATCCCCCAGCGCCGCGCCAGCTCCTTCTGGTTCAAGTTCTGTGTCTGCAACATCGGGGTCTCCTCTCATGCGTCGTTGAGGAGACATTGCCGGATTGAAGTGTGGGATGTCGTCAGGATTTGCGGGGGATGCGGAGGGGGATCAGAACGTCCATATGGGACAGGGCTCTGTGCGCTTGAGGCGCCATCTGATCCCCTTCCATCCCCCGCTCATCCCCCTCACCATCCCCTGCCGCTGAGTGCGGCGCAGGCAAATCAGCCGAGGTTGAGGCGGTATCCGCCACGGCGGTCGGAGCGGACGAGCTGTCGCCAGTTCTCCTGCGACTTGAAGACATCGGCCATGCGCAGGCTCTTTGAGCCGGCGCCCGACAGGATCGCCTTGCCGCTCTGCCATGGCTCGCCCGCCAGCGCCGCTGCGTGCAGCGCCCGGATCACCTCCGCCTGGATCGGGCCCAGCTTGAACCGGTGACCGTCGCAGCGAACCTCCTGGTAGCCGGCCGAATGCATGAAGTTCGGCGCCTTGGCTCTCTGCCCGCCCGTAGCGAAGCCGCTCTCGACCTCGAACCGGTCGCGCTCCGCACGCCGCAGCAGAAGGTCCCCGATCATCACGAAGACCGGCTGGGCATCGCCTTGGAGCGCGGCGTAATCCGCGCGCGGCGTGCGAAAATTGCTCAGATGGATCTCGCCGCAGCGGAACAGCTGAAAGACATCGCGCGCATGCAGATCGAGCAAGCCGCTATAGCTCACCTGCTCCCAAGTCACGCGGCGCCGCTCGCCTTCGGCCAAACTCTCATAATGACCGAACTCGACCGGGGCCTCGAAGACGCGCACCGAAAGGCGCAGCCGATCGTTCTCGGCCAGGTAGGTCAGGTCTGCCTCGCTGATCTGCCATCGCTCAAGGATCTCGGGGAGCGTGAAATAGGTCTTGTCGATGTTCACGCGCGTCCCCTCTCGACGAATCTCTTGCCAGATGTTCACTATGCGTTCCTATTGGCTTGACGGGAGCCCATCAATCCTGTTCTGTCCAACATCATCCATGAGCCGGTGGGAACATGACCGAGCATCACACGCTATCCGACCGCCTTCGCGCCCGAGCACAGCAGCTTGGCCTCAGCCCCGCTCATGTCGCCGAAATGGCCGGTGTGAACCGTTCCTTCATCTACGACATCCTGCGCGGCCGGTCGGCACGTCCCGGCATCGGCAAGCTGGCCGAAGTTGCGCGGGTGCTGAAAGTCGAGCGGGAGTGGCTGCTACATGGCATCGGTGAGGTCGAGGGGGCGTCGCCCTTTATTGAAAAGCCCGACGAGGCCTTCGTGGCAATCGCGCATGCCAGCCCGCGGCCCTCGATGGGCGGCGGTGCGGTCGTGGCCGAGGATCACGAGGCGCCGGGCCGTCCGTATCACTTCCGCCGGTCCTGGATCAAAGGCAGCCTCAAGGCGAGCCCGTCACAGCTGCGCATCATGCATGTCGAAGGGGACAGCATGACGCCCACATTGCTGGACGGGGATACCGTGCTTGTCGATCTCAACCAGCGGGCCCCGAACCCGCCGGGGATCTTCGTACTCGACGATGGACTGGGGCTGGTGGCGAAGCGGCTGGAGCACATCCCCAACAGTGACCCACCGGCAGTCCGGGTGATTTCGGACAACAAGCACTACCCCGAATACGAAAGAACGGCCGACGAGATCCACATCGTCGGCCGCATCCGTTGGTTCG
>NZ_CYPR01000108.1 GCF_001408515.1 Jannaschia seosinensis
CGTCAACATCCTCGAGATGAACGGCGACAGCTATCGGCTCGGCCAAAGCCGCGCCCGAAAGGCCCAAGCCAGAACCTGATCACCCGCCACAGGATTGGCCCTGCGGGCCAATGCGCCATGGCACGCGCCAGCTATGCGGCAAGCGCGCGCGCCATGGCGCTTGGCGCCCTGTCGCTGGCCTGGTTTTGCGCCGCCGCGTGGCCGGTTTTTACTCCGCCGTTGACATTCGATGAAAAGAAATCTGGAAACGAGGCCGTCGACGGATTTTGCTACCCTTCTTGAACGTGTTCGCGCGTTCCTGGAGACTGACCGCCCAGAGCTCGAGCCTGCCCCGGTCCTGCGCGAGCTCCGGGCCTTCGCGGCATGGAGGGACGCGGAGGTCGCGCTGACCGCTCCCCCATCGCGCCATGAAGTTGAGCGCTACCTCGCGGAGTGCTCGGTGCAGCACGGCAACCAGCTCGGTTCTCTCAGAATGCACCGCCTCCAGGTGGCGGCGCCTATGCTGTGGGGCATGCCCTACGCATCCATGATCGCGGTCACCCGCCGCCAACACCAGCGTCTTCCCAAGACGAACGGGAAATCCACGAAGGAGGTCCTCCGGGCTGTGGTTGCGCGGCTCCCGGAGGAGTTGCAGCCCGGGCTGGTGGCGAGGATGAATTCCTAGCCGGGTAATCGGAAGCGAAAGTGGAGCGATGATCATCTGAAGGCTGTGGCGCAGGCCTTGCTGAGATGGGTTGCGTGGTGCGAGAACTCGGGTCACAAAATCACGCCCACAGGGGCCACCTTTCATGCCTATGCCGGCGATCTTGCCCGCGAAGGCGTCTCGACGCGCAGCGTGAGCGATTACCTTGGCCGCATACAATCCGGCTACGCCACCGCCTGCGATCCAGGCTTCAAGAGCGTGGCCTGTGATCACGTCATCTCCCGCCTCAATGCACGGGGTAAGGTCGAGGGGCGCCCGACCAAGACCGGCGAACAGCTGGTCGGCGCATCGACGATCTTCTACCTTGGAGAGCAGATCATCGAGATGGCTCGCGCATTGGGGCCGAGAGATCTCTTCGCCGCGCGCGACTATCGCAACGGCCTGCTCCTCATGGCGGCCGCGGCTGTGCCGCAGCGGGCGCGGGCGCTCTCGCACTTCGACATTGGCCGGACCGTCATTCTTCTGGAACGGCCTTATATCCACGTCAGCTTGCCGGGTAGCGCGCTGAAACTAAGGGAATACGAAAAGGAGCACGCTGGATACGACCGGGTCTTGGAGAACCCGGTCCTCTGGGACGCCGTAGACGAATACTGGCGAATATTCCGGCCGCTTTTCGACAACGGCAGCGCGTTGTTTCCGAGCCTTCTGGACGTCGGCGCGAGGGTCTCGGCCGCGCAAATCGGCCGTCTTGCAGGCAACCTCACCCAGAAGCATCTGAGGGTCAGGATCAGTGTCCATCGTGTCCGGGACAACGTGGCCACGGAGGCGTCCGAAGAACTCCAAGCGGGCGGTTACATCGCGCCGGTTCTGCTCGACAACCGCAACCCGGCGACCACGATGGCGAGTTACGATCATGCGGAGGGCGTCAGGGCTGCACGGGATCACGCCGACTTCGTGGCGTCCCGGCGCTCGTTCTCGGCGAGCCTGCGTCTTTGAAGGGGACCTCGGCCTCGCCGCCGCCCGCCGCCGCAAATTACTGAAAATATGCGTATTTTTATGTCGTGTTGAAGACGGGGTCATTCTACCCGCACGGGGTGGAACCGACCCGTCTTCAACATTTTCCGCTCAATGCCGCAACCTCCACTCCGCGCCGTCCGACAAGACGCTCGAGTTCAACACCAAGCGCGCGTGATCTATCGGATGCAGGGAAGACCGCACGATCCTCATGCCATTGGGTTTAGCATATAGGCCTTGCGGCGCGGCTTCCCGGCGATCACCGTTCCTTCCGGCAATCCTGCGATCCAGTCATGCTTGATCAGGACGGCCAACGCCTGATCCATCACCTTCGCCTTGCGCGTCCCGATGGGGCCCCTTTGCAGAATCATCTCCGTCGCGAAACCGCTCCCCGGCTCGAGGTTGTTCTTGAGCCAGTCCAGAAGATTCTGAGCATGAGCGACCGCGTCTTCATTGGTCCCCGCGACGCAGAGATATTTGAACTGCTGGAGATGGTATCTCACAATGCCGCAAGCGTTCGCCATTATTGCCTCGGAAACGATCGATGCGGTTTGATCCTCGTAGAGGGTCATGATCGCCGCAAGACGGCAGGCATGTTCCGGTGCCTTCCCCGCGAAGCTGCTGATGTCGGCGGCCCACATCCCACGTCCCAATTGGGGTTCGATGTCATCGTGGAACGCGACGCATGTCTCGAATGCGCCGTCGGAGAGCGTCAGTGACTTCTCGGCCAGGTCTTCGAGAGTGGTCCGCAGAGCATTTGCGGTCACGTCCTGGAATTCCTGCACGATGGCATCGTCGCGTGGATCGCTGCGCCGATAGCGCCTATTGCCCATGTTGCTTTCTGGCCAGGCCGGGAGCATGCGAGCGAGAAATCCTTGCCCGAGCATAAATTCGTTCCCGAATGATTGCGGGATCAAAGTAGGCTGGAACATCAGATTCAGCGTCGTTGGTGTAGGCGGAACGTATCCGTCGCCTTCCTGCGTCACGCGCGGCCGGATAAAAAAGGCGCCATCCCAAAGCTTGGAGATGATCCCGCAGGTCAGGGCCATTTTTTCCTTTGACATGGAATGGCCACCAAAGAAGGTAGCAGCTTCGTCCGAAACCCACCCCAGGAAGCCTGCGCCGGAAGAGATGGCCTTGAAGGCACCTTCGATGGTTGGCTCCGTCACCAGGAAGTTCGGGCAGCTCGGCCGAGGTGGCTTTTCCTCGCCACGGTCCAGCGACGCCACCGCGTGCTCATGTTCCTGGATCTGCTGGGTGTATTCTTCCCGCAGTTCCAAAACCGTTTGGGTCACGCCGCCCATGGCCCAGCCATCGGTCGCGCTCTTCCTCTCTCCCGACAGAGCGATTAGGACGAAGAAACTTGCCGCATTCGAGAACGATGAGCCGAGCGTCTGAACCTTGGCGCGGCTGGCGAAGGTCAGCGAAGTAGCCGCGAGAACGGATTGTGCAGCGATCGCCACGGGAGCTTGGGTCTTGTTCGCGATTGCCTCGACCACCTCGCGCAGGCCCGGCGTGAGGCAATCGATCGGGTAAGGAATCGCCGGAGCTTGAGCATGGGGCAAGGGCGAGGGCTCGGCCCAGTCCGGGGCGCTCGTGCCCTTCGGCAACTTCACGCGCGTCGCGGTTTTCGCCTCGGTCGGCGTTGCCTTTGGTGGCTTGCCGCCCACGAGGCGCTGGAAAGGACTGAAGAAGAAGTGTTTCGACACGGCGGGGTCTCCTGTTTGCTCTGTCTCCAAAGCAGATCGGTCGATGCCTCTTTTTCGAAAAACGACGGCGCGCCAAAAAACGCCGGATTCAGAGAAATTTCTTCTCGCGGAGGGGCGGTGCCGGGTTGCGGGTTCGGGGCCGGCGTTTCGGCCCGTCTCTTCTCCATGCGAGACGGGCCGAAACCACGTCCGCCGCCGCACCGGCAATAAGACGTGCAGGCAAGTTGGCGCGCTTGGTGACTTTCCTTGGCACCGAAGCCGGATCAGCGGAGCCGTCTGGGGCGCACTCGGATGGGATCATGACCATTAACGACCGCCAGACGGTCGTTTCCGATGAACACAACCACAGCGCGCCTTGTCAGGTCGCCGAAAGGTTCGGGTCGGGGCACTCGCAGCCTTCTCGGTGAGGCTGCGAGGCACGACGCCGAACAGTGAAGAAGGAGAGAAGGGACAGAAGCCAAACCCGCGAGGCATCCGGATCGACGACCACTTGACCCGCGCATGACGCGGACCCCCAACCGGAACACAACATGAAGATCTTTCCAGAACACGCCTTCGCCGACGGGACTGCACAGGAGATTTCCACCTGTCCGATCCTCGCCTTTGTCTCCAGCCGCTGCCAGGGCCTATGGCACGCGGCGCGCCTGCTCGGCGGCTACGAATCTGCCCGTCTCGTCGACCGATGCATCGACATTCTTGCCCACGACGAGTGTGTGACGCCCCGCGCGAGGATGATGCTCGAGCAAATCCTGGCGGTGCTCTCACTCGAGAAAGTCGACGACCCGAACCTGCCTTACATGGGGCATTTCGCGTGCATCGATCCGCTCGACCCTGTCGTGGAAGAAATCTGTCTGCTCACGGACGGTCTGCGCGGTGTCCTCGGGCTCAACGTGGGTGAGACCGACAACAAGCGCGTCGCGTAGGCGTGCCGCGAACCTACACCGCCGGTCAAGCCGGCGGTGCTTGACAGCGCAGGGTTTCCGCTCGGCCGGACGGCCGACCCCTGGCGCTCGGAGACGACCATGAACAGGACTTTCCCAATCGAGAGCGCCCTCATCGCGGCGCTCGACGCCGGCGACTTCGTCCGGCGGCACGGCAACAGCTTGTCGGAGCTGTTGCACATGATCGCGGGCGACTGCGGCCTCGACCTCTACTGCGAGGCCGAGCGACTGCTCGACGGCCTGAGCCCCGACCCCGTGGGCGTGGGCCGTGCGGTGCGAGAGATGCGCGATCTTCTCGCCGACGCCGACGCCCCCGCAGACCGCTACGCGGCCGCTCTGCGCTGGCATGGCGCCCGTCTGACGGACCTCGCGTCACGGCTTCCAGCGTGACGCCGGCCGGTCCGGTCGTCCGACCAGACCAATTCCCAACCGCTCGGGCCGGCTCCGCGCCGGCTCGGCATCTCAAGAGACAAAGGAGTGCCCGCATGCATTTCAGCACTCAGCGGATCAGCATCGTCCAGACCCTCGATACCCAGTGGCTCGAGGCCTACTTCGATCATGCTTTCTTGTGGTCGAAGCCCGTGACAGAGCCCGGCAGCGCCGAGGAGGTCGCCGAATTCTACACCGTTACCCTGGTCCGGTTCATTGAGGTCCTCGAAACCTTGTCGGCGCACCAGCGGCTCGAACTTCTTGCGAGGTCGCAGCAATACCCCGCACCTCAGAGAAGGGCTTGTGGGAGGTACTGTACCCTCAGGTCTGGAAATTCGCTTGAGACGCGGGGCGTGAGCTCGTGCTGGGGCGCCTCCAGCACAAGCTGCCCATTCTGGTATTCCATGGCCTTGCAACACAACCATGGAGAAGAACGAATGGACAGGAAGGATACGGCGCTTGAGGCGGTCTTGGAACAGTTGATCGAGCACGGGCCCGGCGAGATCGCATCGGTGTTCGCGCGGGCTTTCGAGCTGGCGATGCAGATCGAACGGGAGCGGTTTCTCGGCGCGAGCCATTATGAGCGCACGCCCGAGCGTCACGGCTATGCCAACGGCTACAAACCCAAGCGGATCGACACGCCTGCGGGCACGGTGAGCGTGCAGGTGCCCAAGACTGCCGG
>NZ_CYPR01000109.1 GCF_001408515.1 Jannaschia seosinensis
CGGCGCAGAGCTCTTGTTCGAGCTGATCTCGCAGCGCTATGAGCGCGGCTCCACGATGATCACCAGCAACCTGCCGTTCGACGAATGGACCGAAACCTTCGGCACCGAACGCCTGACCGGCGCACTGCTCGACAGGCTGACACACCACGTCAACATCCTCGAGATGAACGGCGACAGCTATCGGCTCGGCCAAAGCCGCGCCCGAAAGGCCCAAGCCAGAACCTGATCACCCGCCACAGGATTGGCCCTGCGGGCCAATGCGCCATGGCACGCGCCAGCTATGCGGCAAGCGCGCGCGCCATGGCGCTTGGCGCCCTGTCGCTGGCCTGGTTTTGCGCCGCCGCGTGGCCGGTTTTTACTCCGCCGTTGACATCCGTACTGTTACCTGAACGCCACTACCGCGCTTGGCATCCCCTTCACACAGGATGTGGAACAGGTTGTCCCGGGGAAAGGGGAGACTCGGTCATTATCAAGTTTGGGCAACAGAGCCGGTGAATGGGGATGAAGGTTAAAGTGCTACGCTGTTGTTAAACAATGGTTGTACCCAGCAACTGCTTTTGGTCAGCGCGTCATCAACAAACAGACCATTAAGCTGCATCATCCTCGGCCAGTTGCCGTTGCCACATGGCAGCGTATCGTCCGCCTTTGGCAAGCAAGGCGAAGTGATCGCCCCGCTCGACGATCTCGCCATCTTGAAGCACCACAATCCGATCCGCGTCCACCACCGTCGACAAACGGTGCGCGATCATGAGCACAGATCTGCCTTGTGCGAGGGTACGCAACTCCTTCTGAATCGACTGCTCCGTTTCGGTATCCAGAGCGGAAGTCGCCTCATCAAGCAGCAGGATCGGAGGGTCCTTCAGAAGAGTTCGCGCAATTCCGACACGTTGCTTTTCACCTCCGGAAAGCTTTAGTCCCCGCTCGCCTACGGTCGTATTGTAGCCCTCGGGTAGGCCTTCAATAAAGGCGTCGATTCGTGCGGCACGGGCCGCGGCGCGGACATCCTCAAACGTCGCATCAGGTCGTCCATAGGCAATGTTGTACCGGATGGTGTCGTTAAAGAGGACGGTATCCTGTGGCACCACTCCAATCTGCGCGTGGAGGCTTTCCTGCGTGACGTCACGAATATCCTGTCCGTCGATTTCGATGCTACCCTGCGCTACATCATAGAACCGAAACAGCAGACGACCGAGTGTCGACTTCCCAGATCCGGACGGCCCGACGATGGCGACCGTTTCGCCCGCCCCAACGTGCAGAGTGACGCTACGCAGGATCTGGCGGGCCTGATCATAACCAAATTCGACATCGCGAAACGATACCTCGCCGCGAGGCACCTCAAGCGATTTGGCATCCGGTGCATCGCTCACTTCCGGTGGCTGCTCAAGCAAACCGAACATTTCACCCATATCGACCAGCGACTGCCGAATCTCACGATAGACGGTACCGAGAAAGTTCAGCGGCATCGTGATCTGGATCATATAGGCGTTGACCATCACGAAATCCCCAACCGTCAAATCGCCCGATTGCACGCCGATTGCGGCCATGACCATGACCGCAATCAGCCCCGCCGTGATCAGGACGGATTGCCCGAAGTTCAAAGCCGCCAGGGAATAGGCCGTCTTCAACGCTGCGCCCTGATAAAGCTGCATTGCGCTGTCGTATCGCGCCGCTTCCCGCGCCTCGGCGCCGAAGTATTTGACTGTCTCAAAATTGAGCAAGCTGTCTATCGCCTTCTGATTGGCGTCCGTGTCCTGGTCGTTCATCTCCTTCCGGATTCGAACACGCCATTCAGTAACCTTGAACGTAAACGATACGTAGGCCGCGATCGTCACCAGAACGACCACAAGATACCAGACGTCGAATACAAAGAAGAGGATCGCCGCGATGAGGAGCAGTTCCAGGATCAGCGGCCCGATGGAAAAGAGCAGGAACCGCAGGAGGAATTCGACACCCTTTACGCCCCGCTCGATAATCCGGCTTAGGCCCCCGGTCTTGCGGCTGATGTGATATCGCATCGACAGTTGGTGCATGTGTGTGAAGGTTTCCGAGGCCAGTCGCCGCAGCGCCCCCTGCCCGACCGGCGCGAACAGAACGTCGCGCAACTGCTGAAACCCGATGTTGAGCGCGCGGGCCCCGCCATAGGCGATGGTCAGCCCGACCGCGCCGGCGCCAAGCGTCCAGGCCGGCGTTGCCGTCTCGGGCGCCAGCGCATCGGTCGCGGCCTTGTAGAAGAACGGGGTCGTCACCGCGATCAGCTTCGCCAGCACCAGCATCGCCAGCGAGACAACAACGCGCACTTTCAAATCCGGCCTGTCTTCCGGCCACAAATACGGCGCCACGCGGCGGACGATTTGGAGCGGGCGGGAGGGAACCTCCGCAGTGGTGATCCTGCTGGGCGACATTCTTGGTCCGATCGGGTTGCGCCGGAACAGGTTAAAGCTTGGCTTATGAAATGAAAACTCTACGCGCTAGTTTGCCGCGTCCGGCAAGGTCACGATCTGGCCCGGATAGATGAGGTCCGGGTTCTTGATGAAATCCTGGTTCGCATTGAAGATCTGCACGTAACGAATGCCCGAGCCGTAGTAACCTTCGGAGATCGCCCAGAGCGTGAAACCAGGCTGAACCGTGATCGCACTGATACCCGCCTCACGTGCGGCAGCGGCAATTTCGGGCGCCGTGCGTTGAAACGGCGTCTCAATGCGCCCCCTGACGGTGCCGTCGGCGCCGAGCGCATCGACGCGCAGGGTGTAGGTGCCGGATCGCACATTCGCCAGCTGAGAGGTCCAGGTCCCGGCACCATCCACCTGCGTCAGCTGGACCGGCCGGTTGTCGAGATAGATCGCCACCTGTCCATCCCTTAGGCCCGTCCCGCTGATCCGCACGTCGCCGTCGGAATCGTAACTGATCGCATCTATCTCGACGGGCGATTGATCATCCGGCGCATCTCCGGCTGGAACCGGGTTCATTGCGGTGACGCCATCCGGTCCCGCCCGAAACAGGCGCGGCGGCGCGATTTGAGAGGCAGCTACGCGGGAGACAGGAGATGTTGGCCGGATCTCTCGCTCAAGTCCCTCAGCCAGCACGCGCACGTCGTCGGCCGACGGTGCCACTTCCACTGCCCGGTGCGTCCCGTCGGTCGGATCCAAACCATTTTCTTGCCTCGGCAGCCGCTCGTCGAGCGCTTGCGGCATCGAGTCGTCCGAGGTCTCGGGCCGCGGCAGAGCGGCTGGGGCCATGATAACGCTCGCCTCACCGGGTGTGAGCCCTCCTGCCCCATCCCGCGCCTCAAGCGTCAGGATTCGCGGCACGGCACTGACACCGGTATCGAAGAGCGAGACGAAATTTCCGTTTTGATCCGTCTTTACGGCTGCGATTTCCTGCCCATCGATCCGGAGCACGATCTCGGCTCCGACTTCGCCTTTGCCTGCGATGACCGCAGATCCGCGAGCGTCGATGCGCACGACTTCAAAATTCGGAGGCACGGTGGCCACCACCGGGATAGCTACATCCCATGTGACGAGTTCCGCTTCCTCTTGAAACTCTGCGCCGTCCACCCGCTCCGACACCACAAATGGTGGAGACACGGCGAGCGGATCCGAATGAGACACGAGAAACCAGCCGCCGGCCCCGGTGACCGCCAGCGCCACCAGAAGCGCCAGCGCGCCCTTCCCGATCCGCATCTTCATATCCCGACCCCCCAAGGTCCTTGCACGAGTGTAGCCGTCGCGGCACTGGGGGTCAAAGCTGCCGGAGAGAGGGTGATGACGAAATCAATCTGCGTCTATTGCGGTTCGCGCGATGGGAACGATCCGCGTTACACGGCCTTGGCCGAAACCCTTGGCGCCGGCATCGCTAAGCGCGGCTGGCGGCTGGTCTACGGAGCTGGCGATGTCGGGCTGATGGGGAGGGTTGCGCGGGCGGTGCAGACAGGCGGCGGAGATACCTTCGGCGTGATACCCACGCATCTCATGTCGCTCGAAGTCGGGAAACGGGATTTGACCTCTTTCGTCGTCACCGAGACGATGCACGAGCGCAAGAAGGTCATGTTCATGAACGCGGATGCGGTGATCGTTCTGCCGGGCGGCGCCGGAACGCTCGACGAGTTCTTCGAGGTGCTGACTTGGCGCCAACTCGGGTTGCACAGCAAACCGATCGTGCTCCTGGATGCCGGTGAGTTCTGGGCGCCGCTTCAGGCGCTCCTGTCACATGTGGTGGAGAGCGGCTTCGCCGATTCCAGCCTTCTTTCCTATGTAAAGGCGGCCTCCAATCCAGAGGCCGCCTTGTCGTTCATCGCGGACTAGATCAACTCACGCGACGCGGTGATCATCCATCTCCGCGAGCGTCTCGACCACGATCTTCTCGATATCCGGCACCGGATGTCCGGTCAGGGTCTTGTCGATCTCGCCGATGACCTTATCGGACACTTCTTGATGCATCTCGTCGCGCAAGGTGCCGAGGACGCTCGGCGGCGCAACGATCACGAGGGAATCGAAGTCCCCCGAGTGAGCCATCTTGTACAACTTGTCCGACAGATCCTTGGCAAAGCGTTCCTTTTGCAGCTCGTGAAAATCCGTCTCCTGATAGCTCCGGACGCCGGGCGCCGCGCTCTCTTGCGTCGTGCCGGGAACATTGGCGCTCTGCTCACGATCCGGCGGATTGGCTTCCTCGTCCTTGCGGATGACCTCGAGGTTGGGGTCATCTCCATCTGTCCGGTTGACTAGAAAAAGTGCCTTCTCGCTATCGGTGACGACAACGAGCGTCTTGTTCTTCAGTTTGACCATTAATCCGTCTTTCCGCCGTGGGGACCGCCATGATTTTCGGACGGATCCTCTTCTTCCTTCGATTTGGTCACGCGGGTCACGCCGCGCGCACCCTGCTTCGTCGCGCGAAGCAGCGAATCTTCCGTGCCGATGTCGCGGGCGATGTCGCCCCCTTCCCGGCCCTGCTGCTTGGGCGTGTCGGGCATGTCCTTGATGTACTTGTCGCTGTCTCGGCTGCCGTCTTTGGATCGGTGGCGTTCGGCCATGATGCTGTCCTCCAAATCTGATCCTCATGAACCAACGTAGCCGGCCCGAGAGCGGTTCCTGAAATGCGAAGGGGCGCCCGCAGACGCCCCTTCGAAGTCCTAAGCGTAGCGCCCGCAGGAGACGCGCCGCCTCACATCCGCGAAGCGACGTTCTCCCAATTTACGAGGTTCTTGAGGAAGTTATCGAGATAGGCAGGCCGCTTGTTGCGGAAGTCGATGTAGTAGGAGTGCTCCCAAACGTCGCAGCCGAGCAGCGCGGTCTGGCCGAAACAGACTGGGTTCACGCCGTTTTCGGTCTTGGTGACCTTGAGCGATCCGTCAGCATCCTTCACCAGCCACGCCCAGCCGGAGCCAAATTGTCCCGCACCCGCCGCGGCGAACTCTTCGTGGAACTTGTCGACTGAACCGAAGCTCTCGGTCAGCGCGCTTTCAAGCTCGCCCGGCATTTTCTTGTCGCCGGGTCCCATCATCTCCCAGAACTGGTTGTGGTTCCAGAGCTGGCTGATGTTGTTGAAAATCCCGGATTGGGCGACGGCGTTCGGATCGTAGGTGCCCTTGATGATCTCTTCCAGGGACTTGCCGTCCCACTCGGTGCCCGCAATCGCCTTGTTACCGTTATCCACGTAGGCCTTGTGGTGAAGGTCGTGGTGGTATTCCAGCGTCTCCTGCGACATGCCGTGAGGCGCGAGGGCGTCGTGGGAATAGGGAAGGTCGGGAAGCTCGAAGGCCATGATACTCTCCTGTCGGTTGGCTTTACGGGTGATGTCGGCCGGAACCCTTCCGCGTCAACCCCCGACTGTCTTCGCCCCGCGCAGCAGATCCTCCGCATAGGTTGCGACGGAACGGAAACAGATCAGCCGCCAGCCCTCGCCCTCGCGCCAGATCGCGGCCGGGATCTGCGCCATGCGGGTCCGGCGCACCTCTTCGGCTTTCATGCGCGCGAAATCGACGGGCATCAGGCTTGCCAACGCGTCCTCCGCATGTTGCCCGGACAGCGCGAATACCTGCCGTGCATCGCTCGTGTTCACCACCGTCGCGAACGCGTCGCCAAAACGTGCGGTAAGCGCATCGGCAGTCGCACCGGCCTCGCCGTATTCGCACACCAGCATCAACTCGTCGGGAGACATCCACAGAAGCTGCCGCTCGCCGGAACGCTCGGACATCCGTGGAGCCGGGACCGCGCAGCCGGTTTCCCCCACAATCGCATCGCCGATCTTCGACAATTCGCCGCGGATCGTGACCATCCCGAGCGGCGGCAGACGTTCGACCGTCAGATCAGACATTCGCCTTTTCTCCTTCCGGATCGAAAAAGACGGTGTTCACGATGCGTGCCTCCTGCGGGCCCTGCCCGATCCGGGAGAATCGAACCGTCTCACCCATCCGTTCGGAACCGCGCTCGATCAGCCCCATGGCAATGCCGCGGCCCAGAGTCGGCGACATGTATGTCGATGTCACACGCCCCTGAACACGCTGCTGGCCGTTTGCGTTCCGTCCCTCGCCGATGGCATACGCTCCTTCTTCCAGCGGCTTTCCGTCGATCGTCTCAAGCCCGACGAGCTTCCAGCGATCGGCCTTCTGAAACTCGCTGCGCTGCTGACCGCGCTTGCCAAGGAAATCTTCCTTCTTCTTCGAAATCGCCCAGTCGAGCCCGAGGTCCTGAGGAACGACCGTTCCATCGGTCTCATCGCCGATCATGATGAACCCCTTTTCGGCCCGCATCACGTGCAACGCTTCGGTGCCATAGGGCGTGACGCCGAACTCCGCCCCCGCGGCGATAAGCGCCTCCCACAGTGCCAAACCCTGCGTCGCCGGAACCGCCAACTCGTAAGACAATTCTCCCGAAAAGCTGATCCGATAGGCGCGCAGGTCGAACCCGCCCAAGGTTCCGTCGGCCCAAGCCATGAACGGGAGCATCTCTGCCGAGACATCCATCCCGCCCAGCTTCTCCAGAACCTTGCGCGCGTTCGGGCCGACTACGGCGATCTGCGCGAACTGCTCGGTCACGTTGATGGCGTGAACCTTCCAGTCCCACCACTCGCATTGCAGCCAGTCCTCCATCCAGCCGTGGATACGGTCGGCCCCGCCCGTCGTCGTGTGACATAGGAACGTCTGGTCATCGATCCGTGCAACGACCCCGTCATCCATGAGGAAGCCCTGCTCGTCGCACATGAGGCCATAGCGGCAGCGGCCCGGCTTCAGGCTGCTCATCATGTTCGTGTAGAGCATATCCATGAACTTCGCCGCATCCGGGCCGCGTACCAGGATCTTGCCCAGCGTGGAGGCGTCGAGCAGGCCAAGGCTGTTGCGCGTGGCGCGGATTTCCCGTGTCACCGCCTCGTCGTGGCTCTCACCGTCCTTCGGATAGCAATACGGCCGCCGCCAGTGGCCGACCGGCTCCCAATAGGCGCCTTGGGCTTCGTGCCAGTCGTGCATCGGCGTGCGGCGCAACGGCTGGAACACGACGCCGCGTGCCTCGCCCGCCAAGGTGCCGATCGTCACCGGCGTGTAGGGCGGGCGGAACGTGGTCGTGCCAACCTGCGGGATCGTCGTGTCGAGCCGATCCGCAAGAACCGCGAGACCGTTGATATTGCTCAGCTTCCCCTGATCGGTCGCCATGCCGAGCGTGGTGTAGCGTTTGGCATGTTCGACGCTTTCGAACCCTTCCTGCGCGGCGAGGCGCACGTCGGAAACCTTTACGTCGTTCTGGAAGTCGAGCCACATCTTCGTGCGCAACTTCGGGCCCGCCGCCTCAGGCATAATCCAGACGGGCTGGATCGGCCCCTCCTCCTCCGCCACGCAAACGGGCGCTTCCGTATCCATCGCCTCCGCCGCGTCGGCCAAAACTTCGGCTGTCGTCAACGCACCCGATGCCGCGCCGATTGCGGTGACGAAGCCTTGCCCATCCGCGCCACTTGGCGGATTGTCGGGATCCGGACGGAACATGGCGCGAACCTCATCCCACCAGAGCTTTCCACCGCAATGCGACCACAGATGAACGACCGGAGACCAGCCGCCCGACATCGCCACGCAGTCACAGCGGATTTCCTGCATCACATGCCCTTCGCCCGCCTGAAGGCAGACCGAGACGCCGGTGACGCGGTCATCGCCGTGAACCTTGGCGATGCCCCGCCCATGATGAACCGCGACGCCCATTGCCTTGACTTCATTGACAATGGCACTGCCCGCCGCTGATCGCACGTCGAGAATGGCAGGCACGCGTAACCCGGCCTTCAATAGAACCTTGGCCGTGCGGTAGGCATCGTCGTTATTCGTCACGATCACCGTCCGCTCGCCCATCGAGACGGCATGGTTCACCACGTAATCGCGCAGCGCCGAGGCCAGAAGAACGCCCGGCACGTCGTTGCCCGCAAAGCTCAGCGGCCGCTCGATCGCACCCGTCGCGGCGACGACCCGCCCCGCCCGGACACGCCAAAGCCGCTCGCGCGGACCGTCTTTATGGCTCGTGTGATCCGTCAGGTTCTCGGTGCACAGGACATAGCCGTGGTCGTAGACGCCGGACGCCTCGCACCTCGACATCCGAACGACGTTCTCCATCCCGTCAAGATGTTGCAGGATGTCCTTCACCCAAGTGTCGGCAGCTTTGCCATCGATCTCTGCGCCGTCGGTCACGGATCGTCCGCCCCAGTCGGCGCGGCTCTCGACCAGCATGACCCGTTCACCGGCCTCGCCCGCAGCTTTCGCCGCCAACAAGCCGGCCACGCCCCCACCCGCGATGAGCGTATCGCAATAGGCGTAGCGATGGGCATAGGTGTCGGCATCCGCCTGCTCCGGCGCAGCGCCCAAGCCGGCCGCCTTGCGAATGAACGGCTCGAACACGTGCTTCCAAAGCGGGCGCGGGTGGATGAAGGTCTTGTAGTAAAAGCCCGCAGGCAAGAACCGGGAGCCGTAATCGTTCATCCGTCCGATATCGAGGCCCAGGGACGGCCAAGCATTCTGGCTCCGCGCGGTCAGCCCCTCATAGACTTCCTGTAATGTCGCGCGTCGGTTCGGTTCAAACCGCGCGCCTTCGCCTACTCCCATGAGGGCGTTGGGTTCTTCCGGACCCGCCCCCACCACGGAGCGCGGGCGGTGGTACTTGAAGCTCCGGCCCATGACCATGCGCCCGTTCGCCAGCAGCGCCGACGCCAGCGTGTCGCCGGCATAGCCACGCAACTCGCGCCCGTCGAAGGTGAACGTCACGGGGCGGCTGCGGTCGATCAACCGCCCGCCGATCTTCAGACGACGGCTCATCCACGGCTCCCCTTCTCGATCTTCATGCGTATCTCTGCGGGCGGCTCCGTCGTCTGCGCCGGATAGGTGCCGAATACTTCGAGCGTGGCCGTATCACGCGCAGCGAGAAACCATTTTCCGCAGCCATATGCGTGGCGCCAGCGTTCGAAATGCACGCCCTTCCGGTTCTCGCGCTTGAACAGGTACTGCTCGAACGACGTATCCGAACCGTCCGGTCCGACACGCTTCAGGTGCGCTTCACCGCCGGGAGCCAATTCGGTCTCCTCGACCGAAAGCCCGCAACAGGGACAGGTCAGGAGGAGCATAGCCCGCCTCGCAAATCAGAGAAATTTGAACGTTCAGCGCGACCCTTCGATGAGCACGTCCGGCGCACCGCCGAGGCCGAGATCGACCACGCCGCTGATAACGGCAGCGCCCACCAGGGTCGCGGCGACGATGACGCCGCCGAGAAGGAAATTGATGCCACGCGGAAGGCGTCGGCGGTGGCTGAAGCGTGCCATGGCGAACGATACTCGGCTCGTTGCAGGTTCGACGCCGGATATAAGTGCCCGCAGGCGTTCCGCCTACCCCCTTCAAGCGCTTGTAATTTTATGCGGCCGAACCGGATCAATGGGCCACCCCCGCGGCGACGCTTTCATCGATGAAGCGGCCCTCGCGGAAACGCTCCATCCCGAACTCCGCCGTGAGCGGCGAATATCCCTTCGCCATCAACTCCGCCATCGCGAAGCCCGAGCCGGGGATGGCCTTGAAGCCGCCCGTGCCCCAGCCGCAATTGACGAAGACGCCCTTGACCGGCGTTTTCGACAGGATCGGGGAGCGGTCGCCCGTGACATCCACGATCCCGCCCCATTGCCGCAGCATCCGAAGCCGGGAGATCATCGGGAAGGTTTCGACCAGCGCCCGCAGCGTCTCCTCGATGTGATGAAAGCTTCCGCGTTGCGTGTAGTTGACGAAGCCGTCCGTGCCGCCGCCGACCACCATCTCGCCCTTGTCGGACTGGCTCATGTAGCCGTGCACGGTGTTGGCCATCACGACGACATCCATGCAGGGTTTGATCGGTTCACTCACCAAAGCCTGCAGCGCCACGGATTCGAGGGGCAGCCGGAATCCGGCCTTTTCGGCCAGCACACTGGAATGCCCGGCCACCACGATGCCCAGCTTGTCGCAGTCGATCGCGCCTTGCGTCGTGTCCACGCCCGCAACGCGCCCGCCTTCGGTACGCACGCCGGTGACCTCGCATTTCTGGATGATGTCCATGCCCATGTCGGTGCAGGCCCGGGCGTAACCCCACGCAACGGCGTCATGACGCGCCGTGCCGCCACGGGCCTGCCAAAGACCGCCCAGCACCGGATAGCGCGGCCCGTCGATATTCATGATCGGACACAGCTCCTTCACACGCTGCGGACCGATCCACTCCGTCGTCACCCCTTGCAACGCGTTGGCATGCACCGTCCGCTTGTAGCCGCGCACCTCGTGATGCGTCTGCGCCAGCATGATGACGCCGCGGGGCGAGAACATGACGTTGTAGTTCAGATCCTGGCTTAGCGTCTCGTAAAGCGAGCGCGCCTTTTCATAGAGAGCGGCCGACGGATCCTGGAGGTAGTTCGAGCGGATGATCGTCGTATTCCGGCCGGTATTTCCCCCGCCGAGCCAGCCCTTCTCAAGGATCGCGACGTTGGTGATGCCGTAATTCTTGCCTAAGTAATAGGCCGTCGCCAACCCGTGCCCGCCCGCGCCGACGATGACGACGTCGTAACGCTTCCCCGGCGGACGCTTGGCCCAAGTTCGCCCCCAGCCCTCATGGTTGCGGAAGGCCTCGCGCGCGATGGCAAAGGCGGAAAAGCGTCGCATGGCCGGACCCCTCGTCTCTCATCGCCCCGAATGCCCGCTCCGCAACGGTCGAACAAGCGCTCGGGCGGCATCTGCGCGCCTATTCCCGACATCTCGTCTGCGCCAGTCGGTCACGATGCCGCAAGCACGCGCCGCGGGGGTTTCGGTCCGGCCGTTCGACGCGGTAGAGCGGCTCGAAATCTCGGGGGGACGGAATGGAGTTCTGGATCGTTGCCGCCTTCATTCTGGCGGCCTGCATCGCGGTAATGGCGGTTGCCCTGCGCACCCGCCCGGAGCGGGAAGACCCGCCGGACGTTGCGATCTACCGCGACCAGATGAAGGAGTTGGAGCGCGACGCGGCGCGTGGGACGCTCGGCCCTGAGGAGGCTCAGGCCGCGCGTGCCGAAGTCGCGCGCCGTCTGCTGGCCGCTGACCGTGCCGCCGGCACGGCGAAACGGCGCGAAAGCGGACGATTCGGCCTCGGGTTGGTCTTGATCGCGGTGCCTGTCGTTGCCGTCGCAAGCCTCACCTATTGGCGGATCGGCGCGCCCGGCTACCCTGACTTGCCTCTGGCCGAACGCATCGCGCGCGTCGAGGCGGCGCGGGAGGCCCGTCCGGGGCAAGCGACCGCCGAGGCCGATGTGCCGGACCGGATCGACCGATCCGATCCGCAGGTCGTCGAGATGGCTGCGCAGCTGACCGATGTCCTGCGCGATCGTCCCGATGATCTTCGCGGCTGGCGGCTGGCCGTCTCCACGCAGATGGGCATCGGCGACTTCGAGACGGCTTGGCGGGCGCAGAATCGGGTGGTCGCGATCCTCGGCGATGGGGCGACGGGAGAAGACTTGTCCCTGCTGGCCGAGTTGATGATTTTCGCGGCCGGCGGCTATGTGTCACCCGAGGCGGAGCGTGCGATCCGCGAGGCGCTGCGCCGGGATCCGGGCGACGGCACGGCGCGGTATTACGCGGGACTGATGTACAAGCAGGGCGGCCGCCCCGACCTCGCCTTTCGCATCTGGCGCAGCTTGCTGGCCGATTCACCCGAAGGCGCCCCGTGGCTCGCGCCGATCTACGCGCAGATCGAGGACGTTTCCGTTCGCGCGGGAGAGCCGACGCCAATTGCGGAACTGCCGCGTCCGGGTGCCGCGGGGCCCACGGCGGACGACATCGCCGCAGTCGAGGATCTGAGTGCGCAGGACCGGATCGAGATGATCGGCGGGATGGTCGATGGCCTTGCGACCCGCCTTGCCGCGGAAGGTGGTCCGCCCTCCGACTGGGCCCGGCTCATCACATCCTACGGTGTCCTCGGGCGGGGCGCGGCGGCCGCGCAGGTCTATGCCGAGGCGCAGACGGTGTTTGCCGACAACCGCGACGCGCTCGACCTGCTGGCCCGCGCGGCCGAAAATGCGGGGATTGCTCCGTGAGCATCCATGACGAGATAACGGACTTCGCCGCCGCGCTTCCTCCTTTCGGCGCGCTTCTCGGGCTCGACCTCGGCACCCGCACCATCGGCGTCGCGATCTGCGACGCGATGCGCAGCGTCGCGAGCCCCCTCGTAACCATACGGCGCAGCAAGTTCACGGCCGATGCGGTCGCGCTGGAGGCGATCATCGCGCGGCGTGGCGTGACGGGCCTGATCCTGGGCCTGCCGCTCAACATGGATGGCAGCGTGGGACCGCGGATCCAATCCACCCGCGCCTTTGCCCGCAACCTTGCGCGCCGCACGGAGTTGCCCATCGGCTTCTGGGACGAGAGGCTCAGTACGGTTGCGGCCGAGCGCGCCTTGCTGGAGGCGGATACGTCGCGCAAACGTCGCGCAGAGGTCATCGACCACGTCGCGGCCGCGTATATCCTGCAAGGCGCGCTCGACCGCTTAAAGCATCTGAGAGATTGAATACGTGACGAACGACCCGACTTCCGACCGCATCTGGACGCGTGCCGAGATCGAGAGCCCGTGCGTCAAGCTGTGCGTGGTTCATCCGGAGACACGCCGCTGCGCAGGGTGCCACCGGACGTTGGACGAAATTGCCGCTTGGTCGCGGATGACACCCGAAGCGCGACGTGCGGTGATGGCGGAACTGCCCGGCCGTGCGGCGGAGAAGCCCAAGCGCCGCGGCGGTCGCGCAGCCCGACGCGGCTAATCGGAGCTAAAAGCCGCCGCGAAACAGGGACTGGCGGAGCATGTTCAGCGCCACCAAAAACAGAAACGCTGCGAAGACGCGCTTGAGCGGCGTCGGATCCATTGCATGCGCCAGCCTCGCCCCGAGCGGCGCCGTCACGATGGTCATTGCCACGACCACGACGAAGGCCGGCAGGTTCACCAGGCCGATCGTTCCGGGGGGCTGCGTACCGGCCGCCGGGAGGACGAGGAACAGCACGACCGCAGGCACCGCGATCAGCATCCCGAATCCCGCCGCCGTTGCCACCGCGCGGTGGATCGCAACGCCGTGCAAGGTCATCAGCGGCACGCCAAAGCTGCCGCCCCCAATCCCCATCAGGACCGAGAGAAATCCGACGCCGGGTGAGTAGAGATAAGGCTTCCACCCTTTCGGCATCTCCTCGGCCAGACGCCAATGCGACCGCCCGAACGCCATGTAGAGCGAGACCAGAAGCGCAAGGCCCGCGAAGATCGCCGTCAGCGTCTCGGACCGTAATTGTTTGGCCACCAGCGTACCGATGGCCGCGCCTGCGATGATCCCCGGCCCCCAGGCGCGCAGAATATCGAACCGGACCGCGCCTTTCGCCGCATGCGCCTTTACCGACCGAAGCGAGGTGATCACGATCGTCGCAAGCGAAGTCGCCACGCAGGTTTGCATCAGCTTCGGGCCGTCATAGCCGATCGTGCCGAAGATGTAGTAGAATGCCGGGACCAGCACGATCCCTCCGCCGACGCCGAGCAGACCGGCAAGCACCCCCGCCCCCGCGCCGACGGCCAAGAGAAACACGGTAAGCAGGGCGAGCGCGGTTGGGTCGATCATCGGGTCCTCCGGAGTCGTTCCGGCATATCCGGCGCACCCGACGGTGGAAAGCACCGATCAGGCGGCGCGGACCATGACCTGTTCCAGAGCGTCGTGCAGGACCTCCACGCCGGCACCGGACCGCGCCGCGCCCTCGGATAGAATGCGCCGCCAATGCCGCGCGCCCGGCACGCCGTGGAAGAGGCCCAGCATATGGCGCGTCACCTGGTTCAGGCGCCCGCCGGCCGTGAGATGCTCTTCGATGTAGGGGATCATCCGCAGGACAGCCGTCTCCCGGTCAGGGCACGGATCCGGGCGGCCGTGAATCACGCTGTCGGCCGATAGCAGGATCGCGGCCGGATCGTGATAGGCTGCGCGGCCGACCATGACGGCATCCATCATGGCCAGATGCTCCGCCACCGCATCCAGCGTAGCGATCCCGCCATTGATCGAAAGATGCAACTTCGGAAACCGCGCCTTCATCCCATGAACAAGCGCGTAGTCGAGCGGCGGCACCTCGCGGTTTTCCTTCGGGCTGAGCCCCTGAAGCCAAGCCTTGCGCGCATGGATCGTGACGCCGTGTACGCCCGCATTGTTCATGCGCGACAAAAGGTCGGGGAGCACGTCCTCCGGCACCTGATCATCGACCGCGATCCGGCACTTCATCGTGACGGGCACGTCACCCGCCGCCTCCGCCATCGCGGCAAGGCATTCCGCGACCAGTTCCGGCCGCTCCATCAGAACCGCTCCGAAACATCCCGATTGCACGCGGTCGGACGGGCAGCCGACATTGAGGTTCACCTCGACATAACCGCGCTCCACACCCATGGCGGTCGCTTCGGCCAACTCGCCCGGATCGCTGCCGCCCAGTTGCAGCGCCACCTGCCCTTCGCGCGGATCGAGGTCGAGCAGATGCGTCGCGCCACCACGCACAAGCGCGGCGGACGTCACCATTTCGGTATAAAGCAAGGTTTCCGTGGTGAGAATCCGGTGGAACACGCGGCAGGCCGGCGTCGTCCAATCCATCATGGGCGCCACGGAAAGCTTGTAATCGTGGTTCATCTGCATGTCTCGCGCGCCTGCAAATCGTTCGGCCATCTGTACCAGATGGGGGCTTCGCCCACTTCTTTCGCGGCCCTATCGCACGAATGGTGCAGACAAAAGATATCGAAGTTCCGCCGGTCGCGTACGGGCAAAGCTTCGTCACCAAAACCGCTACAGAAACGCCGCATGATCTCGCCGCAGCAGTTGCCTCCCTTCGCTGCGGCAGAACCTTCTGCGTGTCCTACCCGGAGGTCTCAAGAGTTCCAGACTACCGCGCCGAGATCTTGCACATCGTAACCGCCGTAGGTTCTGGCCCGAGCCAAGAACGGCTCCGTGCCACAAAACGAGATCAGTTTGCGGACCTGCGGCTCGAACCAGGCCTTGCGATCTACGAGCAGCGCGAACTGCTCCTCGATCAACGGCAGGAACTCGAGCCCATAGCTGTGCGCACCGGCCTCAATCCCGAAGGCCGCGTCGGCCTCCCCGCGGCGCACCGCCTCGACCGCGCCGTCTTCGGTCCGCGCAACATCGGCGAAGTCGAGTGCCGACATATCCAGCCCCTCCTGAGCCGCAAGTTGCCGGAACAGGGTGTCGGTCCCCGATCCCGGTTGTCTCGGCACGATGCGCCGTCCCACCAGATCCGAAAGTTTCGAGGGGGCAGGTTCCCCGGAGCGGAAGACGAGGCCGCGCCGACGTATTGCAAACGAGACCAGCACGGCATTCAAGCCCCGCGCCGCGCGCGAAACCGCCGGCACATTCCAGTCGCCCGACTTCGCATCGTGTATGTGCACCCCCGCCGCCACGCCGTCACCGCGCACGAACCGATCGAGACCGTCGAGAGAGCCGTCGTAATAGGTCGCCAAGCCGCAGCCAGATTGTCGGATGGCCCAATCGAGAAGCGGGTCATGACTGCCCAGCAGGATCGGCGGTCTCGTGACGGACCCTTTCGTTGTCAGCCAATCACCTCCGGACTTAGCCCGCTCGATCCACTCGCGGATCTCGGTCGCCGGGAACAGGAGCTTTCCGGTGGCTCGGGAGCATGGAACCGCTCCCGAAGCAGCCAAGTCGTACACCTTGCGATCCTTCAGGCGCAGGAGCACGGCCAGTTCCTTCACGGTGAGATATTCGTGGTCCGGAAAGGCGTCGTCGGTCATGGGATCCCGGGCAGATTTAACTGGCGGCCGATCATGGCTGCCCGTCTTTGTCTATCAGTTCTCCGGCGCGTTGGGAAAGAACAGCTGCTGGCCGTCGACTTCGTAGTCTGCGATCGCCTCCTGCCCCGCATCCGAGACCAGCCAATCGGCAAAGGTCTGTGCCGCGTCGGAATTCACCGATGGGCATTTCTCGGGGTTCACGGGGATCACCCCGTACTGGTTGAACAGATCCTCATCGCCCTCGACCTGAACCGCATAATCCTGCTTGTTCTCGAAGCTGATCCAGGTGGCGCGGTCCGTGATGACATAGGCGCCCATGCCGATCCCGGCATTGAGCGTCGCGCCCATCCCCGAGCCGGTTTCGCGGTACCAGTCACCGCTCGCCGCGGTGGGATCCGCCTCGGTATCGCCCCAGAGCAACATTTCCTTCTTGTGCGTCCCGGAATCGTCACCCCGCGATGCAAAGAGAGCCCCCTCCTCCGCAATCTTCGACAGCGCGTCCTGCACATCGGTCATGCCGCCCACTCCGGCCGGATCGTCGTCGGGGCCGACGATGACGAAATCGTTGTACATCAGGTTGGTGCGCGCGGTGCCAATGCCTGACTCGACGAATTCCTCCTCGGATGATTTCGCATGCACGAGCAACACGTCGCCATCACAGTTCCGCGCATTCGCGATCGCCTGCCCGGTGCCGACGGCCACCACGTTGACCTGAATTCCGGTCTGGTCGCGGAAGATCGGCAAGAGGTGATCGTAGAGACCGGAATTGGCCGTGGACGTGGTGGACTGGACGATGATCGACTGGTCCTGCGCCATGGCGGCGCCGGCGAGGGCAAGCGTGGTGGCGGTCACGCTCAGGATTCTGAATAGCACTGGGTCTCTCCCTTTCTTGGTGGATCAGACAAGGAGTTTTCCGCTGAGGTAATTCCGCGCCGCGTCGCTTTGCGGCTCGGGGAAGAACTCGGCCGCGGAACTGTGTTCGGCGACACGGCCTCGCTCCAGAAACACGACATCGTCGGCCAGCCGACGCGCCTGGCCCGGATCGTGGGTGACGAAGATGATCCGCACGCCCCGCGCGCGCGCATCGCTCACGATCGCCTCGATTGCCAGCACCGAGGCGGGGTCGAGACTGGCCGTGGGCTCGTCGAGGAACAGGACCTCCGGATCGGTCGCGAGAGCGCGGGCCAGTGCAAGCCGCTGCGCCTCTCCGCCCGACAAGAGGCGCGCGGGTTGGGCCGCCTTGTGCGCGAGGCCAACGTGATCGAGCAGGAAATCGCGCCGCGCAACATCCTTCCCGCGCGCTCTCAGAACGAACTCGATGTTGGCAGCCACGGACCGTCGCAAGAGGACCGGCTTCTGGAACACCAAGGCCTGCCGCGAGGTGACACGTGTGGGCCGGACTTTGCCCCATGAGATTCGCCCCGAATTCGGCGCGATCAACCCGTGTAGAAGCTTCAGCAGCAGACTCTTTCCCGCCCCGTTCGGCCCCATGATCATGGTGCAACCGGTTGGACCCAGATCGAAATTGATGCCGTCGAGAATGGTTGCCTCACCAAGCCGCAGGACCAGATCACGCACCGCAAGCGGCAGGATTGCCGTCTCCTCTCCGCAATCCGCCAGAGGCGCATAGGTCATGATTGCGGCATCAGACATAGGCGTGCCGCACCGCCGCCATCCGCACGGATTGAACGGCCGCATTCACGCCCAAGGCTATGCCGAGGAGGATAATCCCCAGGGCCAGCGCCAACCCGAGATCGCCTTTCGAGGTTTCCAGCGCGATGGCCGTCGTCATCACGCGCGTCAGGTGGTCGATATTGCCCCCGACGATGATAACCGCACCGACTTCGGCCACCGCTCGGCCAAAGCCGGCCAATCCGACAGTCAGCAGCGAATAGCGCGCGTCCCACAGAAGCGCCTGCACCGTCTGCGTCCGCGTGAGGCAAAGCGATCGGAATTGTTCGGCATATTCGACGTGAAGGTCCTCGATCACCTGACGCGACAGCGCGGCGACGATGGGTGCGATCAGGATCGTCTGAGCGATGATCATCGCGGTCGGCGTGTAAAGCAGGCCCAGAAAGCCGAGGGGACCGGAGCGTGACAGATGCAAATAAACAAGAAGCCCGACGACCACCGGCGGAAGCCCCATCAGCGCGTTCATCACGATCAGAACCGCGCTGCGTCCCCGAAACCTGCCGATTGCGACCAAGGCACCAACAGGGAGCCCGACGATGCAGGCAAACGCCGTCGCCGTCAGGCTGACCCGCAGCGACAGAAGGACAATCTCCAGCAAGTCCGCGTCACCCGAAAGCACCAGCGCAACGGCAAGTCCCAAGGCGTCGCCCATGCTTTGCAAAATTTCCCACCTCGTGCATTTCACCCGCAGGCCGCATGATTATGCAGCTTGATCGCTTGAACACAAGGCGCGCTCGTCCGCCGAGGATGACGCGATCCAAGAGAGCCAAACGGAAAAGCAGAGGAAGAGACTGCAAAATTTTCACTTTGCCTACAAGGCGATCTTGGTCGGACCACGTATCGCTGGCTGGGAAAGTGCACTTTGCTGTTGGAGATCCGACCCCTCGGCTCTTCCGCAAATTCTGCGATTCATAAGTCCAGTCCGAGCCATGAAGGGCCGCTCGCGTCTCCGCTTGGCTCCTTGGGCCGGCACCAGAACAATCTCCATCAGCTCCAGTGACGATGTCGCCGCCCCGAACGCTTGAAGCAATTACTGCAGTGAAAGCCTGTTCCATGCAAAAGGTCGCACTTGGTTCCGTGACTGCACACGGTACAAGATCAAATCATACGGTAGAAAGGAGAGCAGCTTTTGACGGAAGGAAGCCGCCAGCCACCGATAGAGGATTACGCGCTAATCGGTGACTGCCATGGTGCCGCGCTCGTCTCCGGCAAAGGGTGCATCGACTGGTGCACGCCGCTCCGCTTCGACGGGGAGCCGGTTTTCTTTCAACTGCTCGACGCGAAAGGCGGCGGGTCGTGGAGCATTGAGCCGGAGGGGGTAACGCGCATCACGCGCGGCTATATCGAGCGGACGAACATCCTGCGCACCTGCTTCGAGACAGCGACCGGCACGCTGGAACTCGTCGACTTCATGCCGGTCGGCCGAACCCGCACCGCTTCGGTCCACGATTACGTGACACTCAACGCGCCGGGCTGGGTCGTTCGTCGAATGCGTTGCCTGTCGGGTCGGGTCGACCTGACCAGCCGTTTCCGGCCGCGCGGTGCGGGGTGGGCAACAGAGCCGGTGAAGATGGAGCTCCAGGATGGGCAGGTCGTATGCGAGGGCGGATTGACGCTCTGGTGTAACGGCGAGGCGCGGCAGGAAGAGGACGGGGCGGCGATACGGATCGCCCTCAACGGGGGCGACGTCGAAACCTGTGTCTTGACGAGCTTGGCACCGCTTTTCGACCCGCGAGAGCAGGCCGACCGCCTCTACGACGTCACCCACGCATTCTGGAGCGAATGGACGGAATATTCGCGCTATCACGGCCCTTACGCGGATGCGGTCCAGCGCAGCGCGCTGGCGCTGAAGCTTCTGACCTATGCGCCGACCGGAGCGATCGTGGCGGCGCCGACGACGTCGCTGCCCGAGCAGATCGGCGGAGGACGGAACTGGGATTACCGGTTCTGCTGGATCCGCGACGCGACCTTCGCGCTCTTCTCGCTGTCGGTGCTGGGCTACAGCGCCGAGGCGGACCGCTTTTCCGACTTCCTGTCGCGATTGTGCCTGCGCGAGGGGTCGACCCTCCGGATCATGTACGGCATCGATGGCGAACCTTTCCTGAGCGAGCGCACCCTCGACCATCTGTCCGGCTACCACGACAGCCGTCCGGTGCGGACCGGAAACGAGGCCGCCGAACAGCGGCAGCTCGACGTGTTCGGTGAACTTCTGGACTGGGCCGAACTGCGCGCTGTCTTGAACTCCCGCCTCACTGCCGACGAAGAAGCGCTCCTGAGCGGCGTCGCGGATCACGTGTGCAAGACGTGGCAAGTGCCGGATCACGGCATCTGGGAAATGCGATGCGAGCCGCGGCATTTCACGCAGGGCAAAGCGATGGCTTGGGTGACGCTCGACCGCGCAATAAAGCTCTTTGGCGACAAGCCGCTCTGGCGCGAGACGCGCGATGAGATTCTGCAGGAGATTCTCGAAAAGGGCTGTGCCGGCGATCCGCCGCATTTGACGCAGCATTACGGGGCGGAAACAACCGATGCCGCTCTCCTGCAGGTTCCCCTGCTGGGCCTCCCAATCGACCCCGCAATCCTTGCGCGCACAATCGAGGAAGTGGAGCGCGAACTTCGTTCGGGCGATCTCGTGCATCGGTACCGCGGCACCGATGGTCTCGAAGGCGACGAGGGTGCATTCTTCATCACCAGCTTCTGGCTCGTCGAGGCCTTGCTGACGGTCGGACGCGCGAACGAGGCGCGAGAGCTGTTCGAGCACCTTCTCACGCGCGCCAACGATGTCGGGCTCTATGCGGAGGAGGTGGACGCGAGTACCGGCGCCTTCCTCGGCAACTTCCCGCAGGCCTTCACCCATCTGGCACTGATCTCCAGCGCATCGTTGCTGCAACTCTACGACCGCGAAGGCGCCAAGGCGCTCAGGGGCTCCAACGCCGACCGTGCAAAGCGCATCGCCGGCGCCACGCGCGGCAAGAGGGCCCTGCTCTTCTCCCTCATCCGCAACCGGAGCATCCGGCTCCGGTCGTCAAGAAAGTCGGTTCTGTCGCTCACCTGAGGGCACTATTGGGCCACCTGGTCTGAGTTCAACACACGTCCCGCCGAAGCCAGAGGAATCAGCAAGTTTTGGTGACGGCGACGTTCCGCGATTCGGTCGTTTGGCCATCGTCAGCTTACCTGCCGATCGCCTCCAGAGCAGCAACCGTCAGTGGCCGGCCTTTCCAATTAAGGCCACACTACCGCACAGCTTTCCGCCAGATCTCACAGCTTCTTCGCGGTCAGAGGCCGTCTAGGCCGACAGCCGAAGCTCCGCCTGCCTGAGGACGGAAAAGACCGGCGGCTGGCTTCGCTCAAGCCAACTCGCTCCCGACGACATCGGCAACCCGGATCATGCGAATGTCAGGGAAATCCGGCGGTTGGAGCGGCCCTTGTTCTCGATCTTGCCCACCCGCACCGGACCGATTTCGGCGGTGGAGCGGACATGCGTTCCGCCGCACGGCTGAAGGTCCACCGGCACATCGCGATCCCCGATCCGCACCAGCCGGATGCGACCCGCGCCGCGCGGTGGCTGCACGGCGAGTGTCTTGACCAGTTCAGGATTCGCGTCGAGCTCGGCCTCGGTGATCCACTGCGATCCGACGGGATCGTCCGCGTCGATCAACTGGCCGAGGCGTGCCTGGATGAACTCGCGGTCCTGGATTACCTCGGGCATGTCGAAATCGAGCCGGCTCTTCTCTGCCCCGATCTGCCCGCCCGTCACCGGCAAAGGTACGACCACCGACAGGAGGTGCAGCGCGGTATGCATCCGCATGTGACGGTGCCGCCGCTCCCAATCGAGCCGCATCTCGACCTCCGCGCCAACGGGCGGCAGGGGCCCCGCTTCGGTCGGCAGCAGGACGATCTCGTCCCCGTTCCCCTTCACCGTATTCGCCACGTCGCAGGCGCCGCCGTCCCAAACGAGCCGCCCACTATCGCCCGGTTGACCGCCGCCCGTCGGATAAAACACTGACCGGTCGGTCACGATGCCGCCCTCCTCCGTCACGCGGACGACCCGCGCGGTCGCGGTCTTGAGATAGGCATCTTCGCGAAAGAGAGGTTGGGTCATGGATCAGGCTCCTTCGCCCCTAGGTTGCAAGACCTCTGGATTGCGCAGCCAGAGATCGCGTTGCGCGAAAGGTATCTCGATCCCTTCGGCAGCAAAACGTTCGGCGACGGCATGGTTGAGTTCGGAGTGCACGATCACCTTGAACAGGATGTCACGGATCACGACGCGGACCGTGAAATCGAGGCTCGACGCGCCGAACCCGTCAAACGTCACCAGAGGCGGCGGGGACAGAATGGCCATGGGATGCGCCTCGGCCACCTCCTGAAGGATCGTCTCCACCCGCCGCGTGTCGGTGCCATAGGCCACCCCGACCGTCACGAGGACACGCCCCGCCGAGTTGTCGAGCGTGTAGTTCGTCACGACACCGGAAATCAGGTCCGCGTTCGGCACGATTACATCCTGGCGGTCGAAAGTTTCGACGCGGGTCGAGCGGACCGAGATCTCGCGCACAAAGCCCTCGGTTCCGTTCACGTTGATCCAGTCACCCAGCTTGATCGGCCGCCCGATCAGCAGAATGATCCCCGAGACAAAATTCTGCACGATCGTTTGAAGGCCGAAGCCGATACCCAGAGAAAGAGCACCTGCGACGACCGCCAACCCGGTCAGGTCGATCCCCGCCGCGGTGATCGCGATCAATGCGGCGAGCGTGATGCCGACATAGCTCGTCCCCGACAGAATGGCGTTGGTGCCGCCCGTGTCGAGCTTTGTCTTCGGCAGGACGCTGGCGCGCAACACGCCGCGGATGAGCCGGACGAAGAAGAATCCGATCAGAAAGACGATCGCGAAGGTCAGGAAATTCGCGGGCGAAATCCGCGTTCCGCCAAGGTCGAACCCGCGCAGGAACGTCTGCCACCATTCCAGCAGCGTAATCGGCCGCAGACCCCAGATCAGCCCGAAGAGAGGCACCGAAGCCAGCGCGAGCGCAAACCCAACAAGCGTCGGAACGAGCGCATCGTGGCCCGTATCCGTCCGCCGCGTCACGGCGACGTAGAAATCGAAGACAAAGCCTTGGAGGATGCCGATCAGCGCGATGAGCGCAAGGCTGACCGCCGTCGGCCAAAGCAGCGCCGCGCCGAGATTGCCATAGCCGAGCGCGGCCGCAAGGGGCGCGAGGACGCCGACCACAATCAGCGCCCGACCGACCAGACGGGTGATCTGCGCCCAGAATGTGTGAACCTCCTCAGCCTCTTCGATCGTGATGCGCCCTTCGCTCAGGAACAGGCGCCCGAGTTGGAACATCACGATCCCGGCCAGCGTCAGCAGGACGAAGCGCGGCACGAAGATCGTTTCGGCCATGGCGACCGACGTCTCCGCCATGCCCCGCCATGCAATACCGAGCGCGATCAGGCCGCCCAACAGCAGGACCAACCGCCGCGCCCTGCCACGCCGTGCCGGTGAAATCGGCAGGAAAGCGTTCGCGCCCTCCCGCTTGGGCAAGGCCTGAAGTGCCAGCCACCGGGCGACGAGCACGGTGAATCCAAGGACCGGCAAAAGACCGATCGCCACCGTCGCCTCGGGACCGGAAATGCCGATCAGGATCGCGGCCCGCGAAATCGCGACGAGGCCAGCCACGGGTAACAGCATCTGCGCGAGCGAAATCGCCAGCAGCGCGACGCGGGCGACGGCGTTCTCGACCTCGCGCCGTGCGACGCGCGCACGCAGATGTCCGAGCCACACGTTCGAACGCCAGAGAAGAACGATCGCGATCAGCGCCAGCAGGCCCAGTTCCAGCCCGCGGGCCTGCCACACGGCACGCGCTTCGGGCGTGGCGAAGGGCGCGGCGACCTGCATGCCCAGATCCCGAAGCCAGCTGCCGAACGCCGCCACGGCCGGCGGCCACGCACGAGGATCGAGCGGCGTGACCGATTTGGAGAAGAGCCGCGCCGCGCGCTCCGCCTCGACCCGTTCGTCGAGTTCCGCGATCAATGCATTGGCTTCGGCGAACACCGTCTCCGCCTCGCGGACGGGGGCGAGCAGTTCCTCAAGCTGCGCGTTGAGCGCTTCCCGCTGGTCGGCAATCGCCTGCGGCTCCGATTCACCTTCGGCCGGAGGCGGCTCGAGCGCGTCGATCTGCGCCCTGAGCGCGGCCACGCGCGGACCGGTCTTGGCCATCTCCGCCTCGAAGGTCGCGCGCCAAGTCACCAATTGCTCGCGCAGCGCATCAAGCGCCTCAATCGTGGCGTCCTCGGCCGCGATGGCAGTTTCCGCGCTTTCGACGATCTCACCCCAGCCGAGTGCGCTGCGCGGCTCCTGCGCCGCGACAGGCAGCACCAGCAACAGCGTCAGCAGCAGGCCCGCAAGGGCACGCATCAAGCGAGGCGTCATTCGAAGACCGAAGGCACCTCGCGCCCGGGACCGTCCAGCCAATGCGGCACGGGCAGGCCCTTTGCACGCAGGAACTCCGGGTTCCACAGCTTGGACTGATATCGGGAGCCGTAATCGCACAGGATTGTCACGATCGTGTGGCCCGGCCCCATATCGCGCGCCATCTTTACCGCGCCGCCGACATTGACGCCCGTCGAGCCGCCCATGCAGAGCCCTTCGTGCTCCAGCAGGTCGAACACGATCGGCAGCGCTTCCTCATCCGGAACCTGGCAGACGAAATCGGGGGTGAAGCCTTCCAAGTTGCCGGTGATGCGCCCCTGCCCGATCCCCTCGGAAATGCTGTCGCCCTCGGACTTCATCTCGCCGTGCTCGTAGAAGTTATAAAGCGCCGCACCCATCGGATCGGCCAGCCCGACCTTGACGCCGCGCGGCTGCAGAACCTCCGCGACGCCCGCGACGGTGCCGCCGGTTCCCGCGGCACAGATGAAACCGTCCACGCGACCGCCGGTCTGCTCCCAGATCTCGGGCCCGGTCGTCTCCACATGCGCCTGGCGGTTTGCGGTGTTGTCGAACTGGTTCGCCCAGATCGCGCCGTTGGGCTCGGTTCTGGCCAGTTCCTCGGCCAGCCGACCGGAATAGCGGACATAATTGTTGGGATCGCGGTAGGGCTTCGCCGGCACCTCCACAAGCGTTGCGCCCGCCAGCCGCAGCATGTCTTTCTTTTCCTGGCTCTGCGTCTCAGGGATCACGATGACGGTCTTAAACCCCATCGACGCTCCTGCAAGCGCCAGCCCGATGCCGGTGTTGCCGGCCGTCCCCTCGACGATCGTGCCGCCGGGCCGGAGCGCGCCGCGCGCCACGGCGTCGCGGATGATCCACAGCGCGGCACGGTCCTTTACGGACTGACCGGGGTTGAGGAACTCCGCCTTGCCGAGGATTTCGCAACCGGTCTCCTCGGAGACGCGATTGAGCCGGATCAGGGGAGTGTTGCCGATGGTGTCGGCGAAGGATTTGTTGATCGTCACGGGATGCGCCTCCGGGTCTGCCTCCCCGGTCTAAGGTGCGTCTCCGTCCGCTTCAACCGGAGAGCGACGCCTTGTGAAGCGCCAGCCACTGCGCCGACAGGATCAGCGGCGCATTCGCCGCCTCGCCGGACGCGATCATCGCCACGAGGTCGTCGAGCGGCACGAGATGCGAGCGGATATCCTCGCTCTCCCCCTCCACGCCATACAAGCCGGGGATATCGTCAGGCAGGTCGCAGAGCGCGACATAGGAATGGATGATCTGCGCCAATCCACCGGGGCTCGGGTAATAACGCGCGACAAGACGGAGCGCGTCGAGATCGGCGGTCACGCCTGCCTCCTCCTCCAACTCCCGGAGCGCCGTCGTCTCGGGCCCCTCGCCCGCGTCGATCAGCCCGGCAATCGGTTCGATCATCCAAGGCTGCGTGTCGCCCTTGGCCAGCGCGCCCGCGCGGATTTGCTCCACCACCAGCACATGATTTCGGGCGGGATCGTAAGGCAGAACCGTCGCGGCGTTCGTCACATGACTGATGGCACGTTGAATGGTCCCCGAGCGGGTGCCGTCAAACCGGGGGTGATCGATCCGCCACTCCTCGACCCGGTGGAACCCTTCATAGGGATAGGCCACGTCCTCGACTTTCACAGACGCCCTGTCGGGGCCGCCACCAACTGTGATCGGGCGCCGCATGGCGCGGGTGGCGACGATGCCATCGGCGCGGGCATTGATGACCGATCGCATGGCGGCGACGTCCTCCGGCGTGCGACGTCCATGGGCACGCATCATCTCGGCCGCCGCCTCCAGGGTTCGGGGGCCGTGCTCGTGGATCCAATCATCAAGAGACCATTCCGCGCCCGCACCCGCGTCTGTGGTTCGATAAACCGAGGCCTCTACCAGACCGTCCTCCGTCGCGACCTGCACGCGCTCCGGTCCATATGCGAAAACGCGCTCATAGAAGTCGAGACGGTCCTGCGCCTGCGGGTCAAGCGGTTCGGTTACCATGACGCCAGCGCCGTCACCGGGCACCAGAACCGGCCAATTCCCCTGCGCCGACCGCTCCACCGCCCAGCCGTCGAGCCGCGCGGGAACAACGTCCACCGGCCGGCCCGCCACGACCTGCCGCAGCGCATCCCACATCAAGGTTCCGAAAAGAACGTAACGGCTCACGCGGCCTCCGGAGTCAGTGCCAGACGCGCCCGACGACCCCGCTGATCAGGCCAACCGCCACCGCACCAAGGAGAAGCGGGGCGAGGATCACCTGATTCATCACGATCTGCACGTCGTCCCACAGGAAACCCAGCCAAGCGTTCATGGCAATGCCCACTTGGGTGTATTTTCCCGACAGGGAGACGGTAATCATCTCGACGAAGCTGTGCAGCACGACCCCGAGGCAAAGAAGTACGATCGCGGCGCCGATCCCCGCCGTCAGAACCTCGGTTATCTTGCCGCCGCGCCCCCGCGGACCAGTTGCAGGACGGCCGATCACCTTCCAGCCCACGACCAGCGCGCCCAGTGCGGCGATTTCGCGGAAGAACCCGACGCGGCTGCCATCCGGCAGGACCTCGCGGAAGAACCCGACGCGGCTGCCATCCGGCAGGACCTCGCGGACGATGATCTCGCAGACATACCACGCGAGCGCGGCCATCAGCACCGCGGCAACCAGCTTGGCCGGCGTCGGCATCAGGATACCTTTCTGACGGTGGTCCAGATGACGTCACTTATGCCGCATTCGAACACCCCCGCACAGCCGGTCAGATCAAGGTTCCACATGCGGGGAAACCGCTCCTCGAAGCCCTGCTCGACGATCTCGTTCCAACGGCTGTTGAACCGTGCGATCCGGCGGCGTGGCGTGGTCGAGTAGCTATGCCCGGGGCTGAAGGATCTGCGATCTTCCAGCCCCGTGCGACGCTGCTGTCCGGTCAGCTTCATCGGCGCGGCCGGCATGTCGCTTGAAAAGATGTGCTGCTGAATAAAATCCAACTGCTTCGAACAGATAGCTCCAGCACCAGTCGGTGATCGTGGCGATCCGGAGCGACGCGTAGCGGCCGGGACGTCGGTGGTCGCGCAGCGTATCTGAATAGGCGCGCCCGTATCGCTGACCGACCGCCTCGAACATCTCGATTGAAGTGATGTGGTCATAGCCGCCGATCCCGTTAAAATAATCCTGCATCTTCAAGTCCACCTGCTCCGCAAGCGTCGCGCATTCGATGCAATCGCGGACGAAGTCGAATTGGCTTCGGCTTTAGGTCAGACCGATGACCCGAAGCCCCGCTTGGCGGCCGCGCATCTTGCGGATCCGTCCGAGCCGCAGCCGGTTTCGAAAACATATTTCCCCCTCGATCAGCTCCATCCGGTCGACGATCGACGCGTAATTGGCGGTCAGCGCCGCTTCGACACTGTTTTGCCCAGTCTCGAAAAGCTTAGCGGAACAAGTCGACATTTCATCGAGCCAGATACGACAGAAACTGTTGCCGAAGTCATAATGCGTCGCGAGGTTGCGCCGGGTATGCCTTTGGGTGTTCCGCACCATGTAGAAGCTTAACTTCTCCCATACGCGCAGAAGGCCCAAGCCGGCGACCTGCTGGATGAAAACATACCCCACCTTAGGCGAGATAACCCATCGAGCCCTGATCCCCCTCGCGAACGAATGCGCGATCGCATCTGGTTTGCCGACGATCAACTCGGCCGGGGGCCTGATTGCGGCCCCTTCGTGGCGGAAACACCGCCCCTCGGGGAGGACAATGTCGAGGCGGCCGGACCGCACCCGAGACGCACGGGCAAGTCCGGCGACCTGATCAGCCGTCGCCCCGCTGCCTGTAGGCGTCGAGCGCCGCTTCCCGACCCTCCTTCAACCCCACGATCGGCGTATCCGGCCGGTCCGCTCCCTTCGTCATGTGCCAGCCTTCGGGAACCGCCTCGTAGAACTCTTCGCTTTCGAGCCACCGGTCGCGGTAGCGCCCCTTCGGGTCAAACTTCCGGGCCTGCGTCTCGGGATTGAAGATGCGGAAGAAGGGCGATGCATCCGGCCCGGATCCGGCCGCCCATTGCCATCCCATCGCGTTGTTTGCCGGATCCCAGTCGATCAGCACGTCGCCGAACCAGTCGCAGCCGACGCGCCAATGCGTCATCAGGTGCTTGGTCAGGTAAGACGCCACCAGCATCCGCGCCCGGTTGTGCATTCGCCCGGTGACGTAGATTTCCCGCATCGCGGCATCGACCACGTCAAGCCCCGTGCAGCCCCGTCGCCACGCCTCGGCCTTTTCGTTGTCGCCTTGCCACGGAAACGCATCCCACTCCTTCCGCCAGTTAGAGGTCGTCAGACGCGGCGTGTGCCAAGCCAGATGATGGGCGAAGTCGCGCCACACGATCTCCCGCAGGAACGTTTCGGCGCCGGACCGCCCTTCCTGCATCGCCCGCTGTCCGGCGGCCCAGCATGCTCGGGCGGAGATCTCGCCATAGGTCAGGTTCTCGCTCAGACCACTTGTGCCGTCTTCGGCCAGCATGTCCCGCGCCCGGGCGTAGTCTTCGAGTTTTTCCTCGATGAACGTCGCCAACCGCGCCTGCGCCGTCTCCTCGCCGACATGAGCGTAGCGGGCGACGACATCGATGCCGCGCCGCATGTCATGCCCAAGCTTCCATTCCGCCAGCGTCTCCGTTTCCGGCCAATCGCTCGGCGCAGGCAATTCCGACGGAGCAGAAATCGGCGGCCCCGGATCGCGGTCCCGGACCGCTTTCCAGAACGGCGTGTAGACCTTGTAGTAGCTGCCAGCACCGGTCTGCACCTTCCACGGCTCGAAGAGGACATGGCTCTGGAACGTTTTCACGGTGACGCCGTCATCCGTCAGCCCAGCCTCCACGCCTTCGTCACGCGCCCGCTCGTTCGCAACGTAGAGGCGGTTCCAGACGACAGTGTCCGCACCCGTCTCCGCGATCAGCGCACGCAGGGTGGCCAGCGCCTCGCCCCGACGCAGGATCAGGCGCGAGCCGAGACTCTCCAGTGCGTCGGCATGGGCCGCGAGGCCGAGGCCCACGCGCCAGCGCGGCGCGGCGCCCCAATCCTCCGTCACCTCGTCATGGAGAAAGACGGGAATGACCGGGCGCCCCTGCTCGGCCGCCCAATCCAGCGCAGGATTGTCCGACAGCCTCAGGTCGCGCCGCAGCCAGTAGAGGATGGGTTTGGTCTGGTCGTTCATGTGGTGAACCTACTTTGCCTCGAATCGTGCGCAAGACTGCCCCCACGCAAAACGGGGGCCCGGAGGCCCCCGCAAGACACGCGATGCGTGTGGTGTCATTCGGCCGGAACGCCTTCCTTGATCACCTGCCGCTCGGCGCCCAGTCCGCGCCAGATCGCCACGCACATGACCAGAAGCACGACCGTGAAGGGCAGACCCGTGGAGATGACCATGGATTGCAACGACGCCAGCCCCCCTGCGGAAAGCAGAAGCACGATCGCCACGGCCCCCTCGAAGAGGCACCAGAACACGCGCTGCGGAACCGGCGCGTTGATCTTGCCGCCGGCGGTGATCGTGTCGATCACGAGCGACCCGGAATCGGACGACGTGACGAAGAACACGATCACGAGGATGATGCCGATCAGCGACGTGATCGTCGTCAGCGGCAGCGCCTCGAGCATGCGGAAGAGCTGCAACTCAAGCGCCGCATCCTGCGCCCCGGTATAACCGTCGACCAGCACCTGCTGAATCGCCGTGCCGCCAAAGACCGCCATCCAGAGCACGCAGACCAGCGACGGGATCAGAAGCACGCAGGTCAGGAATTCGCGCACCGTACGACCCCGGCTGACGCGGGCGATGAACATGCCGACGAAGGGGGACCAGCTGATCCACCAGGCCCAGTAGAACGAGGTCCAGCCTTGGCTGAAGTTTACGTCCTCCCGGCCGAACGGGTTCGACAATGCCGGAAGGTAGGTCAGATAGGCGAGGAGGCTGTCCGCGAAGCCGGTCAGGATCGCCAGCGTCGGGCCGACGAACAGCACGAACAGCAACAGCAGCGTCGCAAGGCCCATGTTGATCTCCGACAGGACCTTCACGCCCCCCTCGAGGCCGCGCACGACCGAGATCAGCGCGACGCCCGTGATGGCGGTGATGAGCAGCACCAGCAGCGTTCCGGAGTTCTCGACCCCGCTCTCCTCGACGTTGCTGAAGGGCAAACCGATGAACGTGCGCGTCCCTTCGGCGGCATCGCCGGTGCCGAACAGGTAAGTCAGACCCGAGGCCGCCTGCGTCGCGCCGAAACCAAGCGAGGTGGCGAGACCGAAGAGCGTGGCGAAGACCGCGAGAATGTCGATGACATGCCCCGTCCAGCCCCAGACCCGCTCACCGAAGATCGGGTAGAAGGCCGAACGCAGCGTCAGCGGCAGACCCTTGTTATAGCTGAACAGCGCCAGCGCCAGCGCGACGACCGCGTAGATCGCCCAGGGGTGAAGGCCCCAGTGGAAGATCGTCGCCGCCATGCCCAGACGAACCGCCGCGACCTCGTCGCCCGAGGCCGCGCCCAGTGGCGCCCAGTCGGACCGTGCGGTGGCGACGGCGAAATCGGCGCGCGCGTCGCCCAGACCAAATCCGTCCAGAGCCGCCTCAACGGCCTCCGGTGACGGAGCGACCACGCCAAGCGGCTCAGCGAATTGGGTCGGATCGCCAGCGCCGATGTAACTGACCCCGTAGGAGACGTCCCCCATCGCGGTGGAGAAGTGGGTCAACGGCTCCGACACGCCGTAGAACATCAGACCGATGCCCATGCCCGCCGCAAAGAGCATCGCAAACCAGCCGACGTAGTTGTAATCCGGCCGCGCATCGGCTCCGCCGAGACGCACAGAACCCATCGGCGTGACGATCAGCAGCAGGCAGAACAGCACGAAGATGTTCGCCGACAGCAGAAAGAACCAGTCGAAGCTTTGCGTGACCGAGGCAAACAGCCACGAGAACAAGCGCCCCGACTGCTCGGGGAGGGCCAGCGTGTAAAATGTGAAAGCGATGATCACCAGGCCCGAAGTTGGAAAGACCGGGTTGTGAATATCGAAACCGAACGGCCCCAGCTTGCCATCCTTGTTGTCCTGACCGACGCCGTAATCGGTGTCGATCAGGTCGTGTTCCCCTTCCGGGGCGGGAATACCGTGACTGCTCGTGTCGTCAGTCGAAGACATTACTGCTTTCCTTAATTTCTATTCCTGAGATTTGGGCATGCCAGTGGACGTCGCCACTGAGGATGAGCCGATTGTGACACAATCAAGGTCCAAAAGCGACACGTCCTGCCGGTTTTCGTTGTCGCGCGGAAAAAACCCGAGGTTCACGCGTTCATATCGACCACCACGCGTCCTCTGACCTGCCCTTGGAGGATGTCCTCGCCCAGCTTCGGCAGGTCCGACAGAGTGGCGGGCACGATTATCTCCTCCAGCTTGTCACGCGGCAGCAGATCCGCAAGGCGGGCCCAGGCGCGGACACGGTTTTCATAGGGTTGCAGCACGCTGTCGATGCCCAGAAGGTTCACGCCCCGCAGCAGGAACGGGATCACCGTGGCAGGAAGATGCGATCCGCCAGCCAGCCCGACGGCCGCGACGCTCGCCCCGTATTCCATCTGCCCCAGAAGACGCGCCAGCATCGCCCCCCCCACGGCGTCGACACAGCCGCCCCACGTCTCGCTCTCAAGCGGACGCTTCACCGTCTCGGCCAGATCGGCGCGGGGCACGATTCGGGTGGCGCCGAGCCCCGTCAGGTAATCGGATTGTTCCGGCCGCCCCGTCACGGCGGCAACTTCATGGCCCATCGCCGACAGCAGCGCGACGGCAACCGATCCCACGCCCCCCGCGGCCCCGGTCACGAGCTTCGGGCCGGGTTTCAGCCCGTGATCCTCCAACGCCTGCACGGCAAGCATCGCCGTCAGACCGGCCGTGCCCACTGCCATCGCCTCGCGCGTCGTCAGGCCCTCGGGCAGCGGGACAAGCCAATCGGCACGCACGCGCGCCTTTTGCGAATAGCCCCCCCAATGCGCCTCGCCCACGCGCCAGCCGGTCAGGACCACCTTGTCACCCGGGGCATAGCGGTCGTCGTCGCTGGCCTCGACGGTGCCGGCAAAATCGATGCCGGGCACGTGGGGGTAATTCCGCACAAGCCCCCCGCCCGGCCCAATGCAGAGCCCGTCCTTGTAGTTCACCGTCGAATACTCGACGGCCACCGTCACCTCCGCCTCCGGCAAATCGGCCAGCGTCAAATCCCGGACCGCGGCCGACGTGCCGTCCTCGGTTTTCTCCACCACCAGCGCTTGAAATGTGTCACTCATCTCCGGAACCTTTCCCTTTGATCCGCTCCGATCGTCCCGTCCCGCATCGTGCAGGTCTGGACGTTGCCGAAGCTCCGCCTGACTTTCACCATGCCGGGTGCCCGTCCGGAATGAAACTCCTCCGAACGCAGAGCGCGTCGCGGATCCTCTGTGCCTGGCGGGCTCGGAAAAGTTTTTTCGTCCGGGTGCTCATCTTTCCGGCGTTGAGAAGCTCGGATCGAAACATCCGGCCATGCAGCGATTAAGACGACTAACTCTACGCGCCGCGCGCTAGACATTCTCTGCCGCAGAGCCCAGTTTTCCGCACAATCAACGGTCCATAACGGGAGAGATCAATGACACGTCGCACCACCCTCCTCGCCTCCGCTGCATGCGTTGCGGCCCTGCCGGCCATGGCACAGGAACTCACCGTCTTCGACTATTCCGGTTTCGAGGATCCGGCGTTCCACTCGCGCTACATCGAGGCGCAGGGAACGGCACCGGACTTCGCGTTCTTCGGAGACGAGGAAGAAGCGTTTCAAAAGCTGTCATCCGGCTACAGGGCGCCGGGCGTCACGCATATCTGCGCGGGATCGGCCACCAAGTTCGTCGAGTCGGGCCTCGTGGAGCCGTGGGACACATCGCGCATCGAAGCCTTCGACAGCCTCAACAGCGATCTGACCGGCACCGACGTGATGAGCGAGGGGGAGACCTACTTCCTGCCGACGGATTACGGCTCGACCGCCATCGCCTACAACGCCGAAGAGGTGCCGGCGGAGGACGTGTCCTCGCTCGACGTGTTCCTCAACCCGAAATATCAAGGCCGCGTATCGATCCCGGACAATGTCGACGACGCCTTCGCGCTGGCCTACCTCGCCACCGGCGTCACGGACTGGTCCGAGGTCACCGACGCGCAGTTCGAGGCCGCGGCCGACTGGCTGCGGCAGGCGCATCAGAACATGCGGACCTACTGGGTCGATCCCGGGGAACTATCGCAGCTTCTGCAGTCGGGCGAAGTGCTCGTCTCCTGGGCCTGGAACGAGACCCTGCCCACGATGGTCGAGGAGGAGTTCCCGGTCGGTTATCAGCGCGAGGCCGAGGAAGGATCCTCGCTCTGGGTCTGCGGCTACGTGAACATGGCGGAAAGCGACAGCGACGAGGATCTCGCCTACGAATACGTCAACGCCCTCCTCGATGCATCCTCCACGCAGGCGCTGATGGAAGCGGGCTTCGGCCAGGCTAACCAAGCAGCGTTCTCGGAGCAGATCAGCGAGGAGCAGCAGGTGGCCGGCGGGCTGGGTCCGGTCGATGCACCTGTTCTCGCACAGCTTCCGATCGCAGGACAGCTGCGTGAGCGTCAGGCCCAGGTCTTCGAGCGGATCAAGGCGGGCTTCTGAACCGGGCCGGCGCATGAAGATCGGGGTCGCCTTTCCGGGCGGCCCCTACGGAAATTTCGAGCCGCAAAAATCGTCCCCCGCCCCTTGATCGGCGCCGAAGCCCCGCCTATCTTCATCGTGTCCCTTCGGAGACTATGGCGATAAACGCACCCGTAATAAGCGGATCGGACCCGGGGGCGGTACCCGGCGGCTCCACCAACCACCCTCGTTGGGGGAACATGGGGCCGAAACAGGATCGACGGACGTCTAAAGGGGCTAGCTTTCGCTCGGTGAGATACCACCGTTATCGGTTCAAATTGTACAGTTGCCAACGACAACCGTGCTCCGGTCGCGCTGGCTGCGTAAGCAGTCCGCAAGATCGAAACTTTAAGCCCTTGCGCCTAGCAGCGTAAGGCGGGGTTCGCAGGCACCTGGCAACAGAAGCCTGCACTTCCCCTCCCAAATCGCGAAGAATGCTCTACCTCCCGGACATGTTCCGACGGAGGTTTTCATGACTCGTGCCCTAGCAGACCGCATCTGCTCCGAGTTGCCCGGCGCAAAGACCGGCGACCGTCGCGCGCCCGGACGCCGCGACTGGACTATCGGAGGGGCCGTCTTCGCGTCTCTCGGCGACGACGCCATGGCGCTGCGTGCGACGGACGATTCGTCCAGACATACAGGGCAGACGCCCGGCGCGGACTTGCCCGGCGGCGGCGCCGGATGGGAGGAAACGACCTATGGCGCGACGGAGCGGGAGTTGCGCGACCGTATCGCCCTCTCCTACGACCACGCACGCCGCGCATTGCCCGGAGACGCCGACGATCGCCTGCCCGTCTGGACGCTCCCGGGCTAACGCCCCCTTGCCGCCCCGTCCCGGCTCTGTTTACTTTCGGTAGGTGATACCGACGGGGGCGAGCGTGGCCATGACCGGAAAATCTGACCGCATCGACTACGGTGTGCTGATGCACGACGCGATGCGCGGGCTGATCGCCAAGGTGCTCGACCGCGTCTCGCGCGAAGGGCTGCCGGGCGATCATCACTTCCTGATCTCGTTCGACACCAACCATCCCGGCGTGGACATCGCCGACTGGCTGCAGGAACGGTATCCCGAGGACATGACGATCGTGCTCCAGCACTGGTTCGACAACCTCGAGGTTCGCGACGACGACTTCACCGTAACGCTGAATTTCGGCGACCACCCGGAGCCGCTGGTCATCCCGTGGGGCGCCATGAAGACCTTCGTGGATCCCTCGGTCGAGTTCGGCTTCCGCTTCGAGCATCGGGACGATGACGACCCCGACGATCCCGGCGGGATGGAGGAGGAGGCGCCGTTCTCCGAAGTCGAGACGGAGGATGCGCCGCGCAAGGAGGCCGAGGTCGTCTCTCTCGACCGCTTCCGCAAAAGTTGAGTTCGCGCGGTCCATAGCAGGAACGATGGACGCCTCCCGCCCGCTTCGCTAGACCCCGCGGCAACAGCGAAAGGGAGCGTATGACATGACCGAAACCCGGACCGAGACCGACAGCTTCGGCCCCCTCGAGGTGCCCGCCGACAAATATTGGGGCGCGCAGACGCAGCGCTCGATCCGAAACTTTCCCATCGGTTGGGAAAGGCAGCCGGTCGCCATCGTACGCGCCCTCGGCGTGATCAAGAAAGCCGCCGCGGCGGTCAATGTCGACTTCGGCGATCTGGACGGCGAACGTGGCGCCGCAATTCGGCAGGCCGCGCAGGAGGTGGTGGCCGGCAAGTTCGACGACAATTTTCCGCTTGTCGTCTGGCAGACCGGTTCGGGCACGCAGTCGAACATGAACGCCAACGAGGTCATCGCCAACCGCGCGATCGAGATCATGGGCGGCACCATCGGCACCAAGGAGCCGGTTCACCCGAACGATCACTGCAATATGGGGCAGTCCTCCAACGATACCTTCCCGACCGCGATGCACGTGGCCATCGGGATGATGGCACGCGACACGCTGCTGCCCGGCCTGCGCAAGCTGCACGAGGCGCTGGCCGCCAAATCCGAGGAATTCGCTGACATCATCAAGATCGGCCGCACCCATACGCAGGACGCCACCCCCCTGACGCTGGGCCAGGAATTCGGCGGCTATGCCCATCAGGTCGCCAAGGGGATCGAGCGGGTCGAAGCCTGCCTGCCCGACATCTACGAGCTGGCGCAGGGCGGCACGGCCGTCGGCACCGGCCTCAACACGCGCGCAGGCTTTGCCGAGAAGGTTGCCGCCGAAATCGCGCAGATCACCGGGCTGCCCTTTGTCACCGCGCCGAACAAGTTCGAGGCGCTGGCGGCCCATGACGCGATGGTCATGTTCTCGGGCGCGCTGAAGACCGTCGCCGCCTCGCTGTTCAAGATCGCCAACGACATGCGGCTTCTGGGCTCCGGCCCGCGGTCCGGTCTGGGAGAGTTGATCCTGCCGGAGAACGAGCCGGGCTCCTCGATCATGCCGGGCAAGGTGAACCCGACGCAAGCCGAGGCCCTTACAATGGTCTGCGCGCAGGTCATGGGCAACGACGCCGCGGTCGGCTTCGCCGGCAGCCAAGGGCATTTCGAGCTGAACGTCTACAATCCGATGATGAGCTACAACGTCCTGCAGAGCATGCAGCTTCTGGGCGACGCGGCGTCGAGCTTCACCGACAACATGGTCGTCGGCACGCAGGCCAATGTCGAACGCATCGACCGGCTGATGAAGGAGAGCCTGATGCTTGTCACGGCGCTCGCCCCCACCATCGGGTACGACAACGCGACCAAAGTAGCCAAGACCGCGCACAAGAACGGCACGACGCTGCGCGAAGAGGCGATCGGGCTCGGGCTTGTTGATGCCGAAACCTTCGACCGCGTCGTGCGCCCGGAGGACATGATCGGCCCAAAATAGGCGCTGCCGATCTTTTTCACCATCACGCGTCGGAACATCGCTGAGAAAAGACCGAAGCCGGACCTTCCGGCTTCGGCATCCAGCCTAGCCCTGCGAAACCCCTATTGCACCCTGCCGCACCATCTGGAACTCGTCGCGCCGCTCGGCTAACGTTGCGGCATGAGCGGCAAGATCATCTCCCTCTCCGGCGCACGCAAAGCCAAAGCGCGGGCCGAGGCACGCCAGCGCGCCGACGCGAATGCCGTCAAGCATGGCCGCACGAAGGCCGAAAAATTTCGCGACAAGGCGCAGTCCGAGAAGCGCGCGCGCGACCTCGACGGCCACCTACCAGATCGCGACAGATGAACGACGCGCGGCCGCGCAAACGTTCGCTCACCCTGCACGGGCATCGCACTTCCGTATCGCTCGAGGACGCGTTCTGGATCGCGTTCGTCGATCTTGCACGTCGACGGCAGATGTCGGTGAACGCGCTCGCCGCGCAGATCGACCGCGAACGCGGTATCAGCGCAGGCCTTGCTTCGGCCATTCGCGTGGCCGTCCTGCGCGATCTACAGGCCGCGGCCAAAGTCTGAGCGCACTCACTCCTGACGCTTCATCTCCTGCGGAACGCGCTGCGGCGCCTCCGGACCCTTGCTCTGTCCGCCGGGATTGCCGGTCATCGACCAGCCATCGCGCATCTCCATCTCCCCGCGCAGACGCGGCAGGGCCTCCGGGTGCGCCTCTTGCATCCAAGCCATCACCTTCTCGCGCACCTCGCAGCGCAGATCCCAATTCGTTGGCGAATTGCGAGAAGACATCAGCGCCCGCAGATGCATGACGTCCTTGTCCACGTCGACGACCTGCAAAACCTTCACCTGCCCGTCCCAGTGCGGGCTCTCGGAGATGATCCGCTCCACGACCTCGCGCATTTCGGCGACCGGCATCGTGTAGTCGACGTACCAGAACACCGATCCCATGATCGACGCCGATTCGCGGGTCCAGTTCTGGAACGGCTGCTCGATGAAGTAGCTCAGCGGCACGATCAGGCGGCGCCAGTCCCAGATGCGCACGACGACATAGGTGGCGTAGATCTCCTCGATCCAGCCCCATTCGCCCTCGACGATGACGACGTCGTCGATCCGGATCGGTTGCGTCAGGGCGATCTGCACGCCCGCGATCAGGTTGGCGAGAACCGGCCGCGCGGCAAAACCCAGCACCAGACCCGCCGCGCCCGCCGAGGCAAAAAGCGAGACGCCGTATTCGCGGACACCTTCGAAAGTCATCAGCACAGCCCCGATCGTCAGGATGACGGTGACGATCTTCGTCGCGCGTTTCAGGATCCGAATCTGGGTAAGATACTTTCGCGCCGTCAGGTTGTCTGCCACGTCCAACCGATGCTTGCGGACCGAGCGGGCGGTCAGGATATCGACCGCGATTAACACGCTCCACCCGATCAGGACGACCACGCCTGCCAGCACCGCATGCTGCAGCGCCTCGCGCCCCCAGACCGACAGCGCCAGCCCCGGCGAGACCGCTCCGATCGCGAGAAGTACCGCACCCAGACGCAGCGGCCGCCGCGCACGCCGCAGAAACTGCGCCAGCGGCGAGTCGCCGTCCGTGAAATGCCGGAACACGATGCGGTAAACGATGTTCAGCGCGATCAGAGCCAGCGCGATGGCAACCGCCAACGCCAGCAGCGGCTCGACGAAAAGCGGCAAGTCCGTGCGAAGCGCGGCAAGCCGCGCGGAGAGGTCAGTCAGTCGTTCCATGGTGGCGCAATCTAGGAAGAGTTTTGGTAATTGCGAAGGGAGCTGGCCGGAAGACCGCCGTCAGGCCGCAAAGCGCAGCACTGCCAGCACATCTTCGGGATCCACCGCGTCGGTGACAAACGCGTCGCCGATCCCGCGCGCGAGAACGAAGCGCAGCCGCCCGGCCACAACCTTCTTGTCCTGCCCCATGAGGGCGAGAAGAGCCTCCGCGTCGGGCAGGTCGCCGGGAATGTCGCGCAGGTCGCGCATCAGGTCCATCCGCGCCAGATGCGCGCGCACGCGGCTCGGCTCCTCCTGCGGGCAAAGACCCATCCGCGCCGAAAGCTCGAAAGCCAGCGCGCAGCCGATCGCGACCCCCTCGCCATGAAGCAGTCGGTCGGAATAACCCGTCGCCGCCTCCAGCGCATGACAGAACGTATGCCCCAGATTGAGAAGCGCCCGGTCTCCCTGCTCGGTCTCGTCGCGCGCGACGATCTCGGCCTTCATCGCGACGGAATGGCGCACGGCCTCGGCGCGCAGGTCCGGGTCGCCGGCAAGCCGCGGCCCGTTCTTCTCAAGCCAAGCGAAGAAATCGGCATCCCCGAGCAGCCCGTATTTCATCACCTCGCCATATCCCGCCCGAAAATCGCGATCGGGCAACGTGTCGAGCACATCCACATCGGCCAGAACGAGGCTCGGCTGGTGGAAGGCTCCGACGAGGTTCTTGCCATGGCGCGTGTTGATCCCCGTCTTGCCGCCGACGGAGCTGTCCACCTGCGCCAGAAGCGTTGTCGGGATCTGCACGAATCGGACGCCGCGGCGCAGGATCGCCGCGGCAAAACCCACCAGATCGCCTATGACGCCGCCGCCGAACGCGACCACGACATCGCCGCGCTCGCATTTCGCATCGAGAAGCCATTCGACGGTGCGGGCAAGCTGGTTCCAACTTTTCGTCGCCTCACCGGGCGGCAGGGTCAGAACCTCCGCCGCAATATCGCCCAGCCCCGTGCGCAGGGCAGAAAGATGAGCCGCGGCAACCCGTTCTTCGGTTACCACGAAAACGCGCGGCCGACGCAGAAGCGGCGTAATCGCCGCGCCCACCCGCGCCATGAGACCGCGGCCGACATGCACATCGTAGGCGCGCGCACCCAGCGGAACATGAACTACCTCACTCATTCCAGGTGCCCCGCCTCGTGCAGGGCCCCGGCAACACGCCCGGCCATATCCGCGATCGAGAAGGCCGAGTCGCACCTCACCCTGAGATCGGCCTCGGCATAGGCAGGCGTGCGCGCGGCAAGCAGATCCATCAATGTTCCTTTCGGATTTTCGGTGAGCAGGAGCGGCCGCGTCGTCTTGTGCTTCACCCGGTTCCATAGAAGCTCCGCGTCGGCCTCAAGCCAAACGGAGACGCCCCGGCGCGCAATCTCCTCACGGTTCTCGGGGCGCAGAAACGCCCCGCCGCCGGTCGAAAGGACCCCCGGTCCCTCCCCCAATAGACGGCGAAGCACTTCGGTCTCGCGGGCGCGAAAAAACGCTTCGCCGTCGCGCGCGAAAATTTCGGCGACGGACATGCGTGCGGCGTCCACCATGGCCTCGTCGGTGTCGCGGAACGGGACGCCCAGACGTTCGGCAAGGGCCGTACCGACCGCCGTCTTCCCCGACCCCATCATGCCGACAAGCACGACGGGCCGTATCAGGCGCGGCCGGGTTTCCGGTGTCTTGCCGCTGACGTTTCGCAACGCATGACCCCTTCGTGTGACCTGCCGCATGGACAAGTATATCTCTGGCCTCCAAGATGGATGCAACGATAACGGGCAGACAGGCAATGTTCCGGTTCTTGAAATACCTTTTGATTCTCACCGTGATCGCGGTTCTCGGCCTTTGGGCTTACTCTTACCTCATGGAGCCGGAGACGGTACCGCGCAGCACGACGATCGAGATTGATGCGGGTTAGTCCGCTCATCGGCGCCCTGATCCTCGCCGCAATGCCCGCCGTCGCCGAGGAGGAACCGGCTTCGGTGATCCCGTGGCTGTCGGAGTCGCTTCGCGCGCCGAAGACCGCGACCGAACCCGCCGCGAAGCCGTTGACCGCACCGGAGGTGACGACGATGCCGCTCAGCGGCATGCGCCGCGACGCGGTAGGCCTTCTGTCGCCCTCGCTCACGGGGCTGCCGCGTGACCTGTTTGCGGCTACGGATCCGGACCGCGTGGCACGGCTGATCGCGGATTTGCCGCCGGACGCGCTGCCGGCGATGCAGGACCTTGTCCTGATGCTCCTTCTGGCGGAACTGGACCCTCCGCGCGCGACGGCCGACCCGGATGCGCTGTTCTTCGCGCGGGTCGATGGGCTTTTGCGGCTCGGTGCGCTGGACCAGGCGCAGGCCCTTCTGGAACGCGCGGGTGCCACAGATCCGGAGGCATTCCGCCGCTGGTGGGATGCATCGCTCCTGACGGGCTACGACACGCGGGCTTGCGATGCGATGACGGCGAATCCTGGCGTGGCGCCGACCTTGCCCGCGCGTATTTTCTGCCTCACGCGCACCGGCGACTGGGCGGCGGCGGCACTCACCCTCGATACCGGCCGAGCGCTCGGCGCGATCTCGGAGGAAGAGGACCGGCTGGTGGCGCATTTCCTCGACCCCGAAATGTTCGAGGGCGAATCGCCACCGCCGCCGCCGCAGCCGATGACGCCGCTGGCCTTCCGCCTGCTCGACGGGATCGGCGAGGCCCCGCCCACCCGCGATCTTCCGTTGGCCTTCGCGGCCGCTGATCTGCGCCACACGACCGGCTGGAAGGCGCGGATCGAGGCGGCGGAGCGGCTGACGCGGGCGCAGGCGCTCGACCCGAATCGTCTGCTCGCGCTCTACACCGAGGCGCGGCCGTCGGCTTCGGGCGGCGTCTGGGACCGCGCGGCGGCGATCCAGGCGCTCGACACCGCGCTCATGTCCGGAGATGCCGAACGGATCGCCGCATCCCTGCCCCAGGCGATGACCGAAATGGGCGATGCCGGGCTTCTGGTGCCCTTCGCCGCCCTCTATGGCGAACGCGTCGCGCTGGCTGGCCTCAACGGGCCGCCGCGCGCGCTCGCCCTGCGGTTGGGACTGCTGTCGCCGGCGTATGAACGGGTCGCGGCCAGTGTCGCGCCGGAAACGCCGCGCGAAGCCTTCGCCGTCGCCATCGCGCAAGGCGACTTCGCCTCAACCCCGCCGCAGGGCCCGCTGCCGGAAGCGATCTCCGACGGCCTGACCGGCCCGGCCCCCGCCGATCTGACCGGACTCGCCGCCGAGGGCCGGCTGGGCGAGGCACTGCTGGAAATCGCCACCACACTGAGCGATCCCGATGCGACCGACCCGCAGGACGTGGCCGCGGCGTTGGCCTTCCTGCGCGAGGCCGGGCTGGACGACGCCGCGAGGCGAACAGCGTTGCAGCTTTTGCTGCTGTGAAGTGGGTCGAGCTTTTCCTTGAGGCGCAGGCGGCGGAACGTGGCGCGGCGCTCAATTCGTTGATGGCCTATCGCCGGGATCTCGAGGACTACACCGCCCACCTTGAGGCGCGGGGCCTCTCTCCCGCGACCGCGCAACGCAGCGACATCGAGCGTTACCTCGTCGCGTGCGAGGCCGAGGGTCTCGCGGCCTCGACACGCGCGCGGCGGCTTTCGGCGATCCGGGGGCTGCACCGCTTCGCCTATGACGAAGCGTTGCGCTCTGACGATCCCGCCATCCGCATCACCGGTCCTGCCAAGCCGAAGACTTTGCCAAAGACGCTTTCGGAGGCGGAGGTCGACGCGCTCCTCAACGCCGCCGAGGAATTGGGCGTCACTGAGGCGGAACGTCTGCGCGACACCTGCCTGATGCAGCTTCTCTACGCGACCGGAATGCGGGTGAGCGAACTCGTTACCCTCCCCGTCGCCGCCGCGCGCGGCGATCCGCGGATGCTGCTCGTGCGCGGCAAGGGCGGGAAGGAACGGATGGTGCCCCTCTCGCCCGCAGCCCGCGCGGCCACGTCGGCTTGGCTCTCTCACCGCGACACCGCGGAGGATACGGCCGGGCGCGAAAAGGGCACCGCACCCTCCGCCTTCCTGTTCCCCGCGCGCGGCAAGGCGGGCCACGTCTCCCGCGTCTGGTTCCACACCCGCATCAAGGCGCTCGCCGCTCGGGCCGGAATCGCCCCCGGGCGCGTCAGCCCCCACATCCTCCGCCACGCCTTCGCCACGCATCTCCTGTCGGGCGGGGCCGACCTGCGCGCGATCCAGGCGATGCTGGGCCATGCCGACATCGCGACGACCGAAATCTACACCCATGTGCTGGAGACGCGGCTGAGGGAACTGGTTCTGACGAAGCATCCTTTGGCAGAGAGGTAAGGGCGCTTCGTAACCGCGTCGCCGCAGGTTCCGGCCGCACCGCGTCAAGCATTGACTGACGACTTGATGCCGACGTCGCGATTTTCGGGGCAGGCAACCTGCCGACAATCAGAAAGGGCGGCCCACCGGACCGCCCCCTCGTAAATTCCATGTCCCGTAGCGGGCGCGCTCAGGCTTTCTTGCGCCGGCGCATCGCGGCCAGACCGCCGAGACCGCCGAGCAGGAGAAATCCCGCAGCCGGCAGCGGAACCGGGGCCACGTCGAATCCGTCAACGCCGCTGAGACCCGAGCCTTTGCCGGTTGCGTTCCAAGTGAACGTGTTGTCGGCAAAGTCGCTCTTGATCAGAACGTAACGCGGATCGAACCCGCCCCAGGCGAGGTAGTAGCCGGCCGAACCGCTCCACCCGCCGTTGTCACCGCCGGAAAACGAGTCGAGCGAATCCACGTTGCTGATATTATCGGAGCTTTCCGACTGCGACGTGTAGCTGGTGCCCAGCACGTTGTTCACGAACGTCAGACGGTTCGCCTTGCTGTTGCTGTTGCCGATATTCCCGTAGCTTCGGCTGAGCCAGTCACCGCTTGTCGCGCTGAACCCGTCGGGGCTGAGACCGAGGTCCCAGTATGCACAGGTCTTCGTGCAAGTGATGTCAACGCTTTTCGTGCCAGTCTGCACCGTCGCAGCCGACGCGCCGGCCGCCATGGTCACAGCCGCGACCGCAGCGACGGCCAATGTCTTCAAGGTATTCATTTGAGGGTCCCCTCAAAAAAGAAAATCAAAGCGCTCTCTCATGCGCACCGGAAAGAGGTATTAAAGAAAGGTTAAGATGTCAAGGAAACGTGAACGCCACATCACCGCATCACCCACAGATTGATCGCCCGCGCGCCCGCGGAATCTTCGCGCCGAAACCCCACAAAATAAAGGGAATCCCACGTCGAGCGGGCGGTCCCTCCGCAAAACCCGGCGCCGTCGCACCGCAATTGTGACACCCTGACGATTTTGCAATTCCGCATCGCCACAAATAAACGCGCGACGCGCACCGCTTGCAGGACAGCACCCGGAGACGACAGCCAATCGCGGGCAACGGGTCGGACCCGCCTCCGCCGCCGCAACTTGCACTCCGGCCGCGAGCACCTCCCGGTAACCGCCCCTGCCGCAAACCTCGCCTTGCCCAGCCGAAATCCGCGCCCCATAACCGCCCCATGGATAGCATCGACACCATCAACTGGGGCGCGACCCTCGGAACGGCGGGGGCCATCGTGTTCCTGCTGGTCCTGTCGGCCTTCTTTTCCGGCTCCGAGACGGCGCTGACGGCAGCTTCGCGCGCCAAGTTGCGCAGTCAGGCGGACAAGGGATCGGCGGCGGCCCGCCGCGCGCTCGACGTGACCGAGGATAGCGAGAGGCTGATCGGCTCGGTCCTGCTGGGCAACAACATCGTCAACATCCTCTCGGCGTCGCTGGCCACCGCGCTGTTCACCGCACTGTTCGGCGAGGGCGGCGTGGCGATCGCGACGCTCGTGATGACGGCGCTGGTGCTGGTCTTCGCCGAGGTCATGCCCAAGACCTATGCCATCACCAACCCCGAACGCGCCTCGTCGCTCGTGGCGCCCATTATCGCGATCGTAATTCCCATCTTCAGCCCCGTCGTCTCCTTCGTGCGCGCGCTGGTTCGCGCGGTGCTGGGTGCGTTCGGCGTGACGACCGACCCCGACCGCAACATCATGTCCGCCCATGAAGAGATCATGGGCGCCATCACGCTCGGCCATACCGAGGGAGGGGTGGAGAAGGAGGATCGCGACCGGCTGCTCGGTGCGCTCGACCTGTCGGAGCGGTTCGCGGAGGAGATCATGCTCCACCGCTCGAACATCGAGATGGTCGACGTCAACAGCCCGCCCGACGAGATCCTCGACCAGGTGCTGGCCAGCCGCCATACCCGTCTGCCCGTCTACCGCGATGAGCCCGAGAACATCATCGGCGTGCTCCACACCAAGGACCTGCTGCGCGCCATTGACCGGCTTCTGCGCGGCGAGGGCGGCGGGCTTGCGGCGCTGACTGCCTTCGACGTCACCGAAGTGATGATGGAGCCATACTTCATCCCCGAGACGACCACGCTCGACGACCAGATGCGCCAGTTCCTCGCGCGGCACACGCATTTCGCGCTGGTGGTGGATGAGTACGGCGTGCTTCAGGGGCTGATCACGCTGGAGGACATTCTCGAGGAGATCGTCGGCGAGATCACCGACGAGTACGACACGCCCGAGGAGGAGATGCTGGAGCCGGATGCCGACGGCACCTACGTCATCGACGGCGCCATGACGATCCGCGACCTGAACCGGCGGACGGACTGGACGCTTCCCGACGATGAGGCGAACACGGTGGCGGGTCTGGTGATCCACGAGGCGCAGACGATCCCGATCGTGGGACAGGTCTTCAGCTTCCACGGTTTCCGTTTCGAGGTCGCCGCGCGCGAGGCGAACCGCATCACCCAGCTGCGGATCCGTCCGCTGGGCTGAGACCGCCTTCGCGCGGGCATCCCGTCGTCGCGACCGGCCTAGCGGGCCGCGACGGACATGCGCGCCACCTCCCCGCGATCCACGCGCGTCTCCCGCCACACCGGCAGGCCAGCCGCCGCGCGGTGCCCCTCGGCGGTCGGATGCAGCCATTCGCTGCCATCGAGCCCCACCTTCCGCCGACACCGCGACAGGAAGAACGGCCCGAACCCGCGCCAGCTGCCGGCCGAAGGCGCATCCGGATCGGTCGGAAACCGCGCACGCCAATCCTCCGGCAGGGCGAGCCCCAGCGCCTCCAGCCGCGACAACATCCAGACCAGCGGCACATTCGCCAACGGACGCGCCGCATCGGCCCCCGCAAGATGCCCGCCGAGATCGCCGTGACTGCCCCGGAACCAGACCTGCTCGACGCTCGCCGTCCGCTCTCCATGCGTGCGCCAGCGGTCGAGCGCGTATGCCTTCCGCGTCTCGTCGAGCGCCATCGCGTGCAGACCGTGTGCGATGCTTCGCCCCAGCCGGTGCGACCGGAAGGCGTGCACCTCCGGGAACAGCCGCCACAGGATCGGCCAGCGGATCCCCACCGCCTGAACCGTGTCGAAGACGGCGACGGCCTCGATCCGAACGCGGGAATGGCAGTAGCGCGCGGCAAAGCTTCTCGCCGCCGGCAGGGTCGGGTCGTCACGGTAATGCGTGTAGGCGTGCAGGACCCGATCCTCGTCGGCATGCTCAGGCGTCAGCAGGCCCACCCGGTCGATCATCCCCGCCAACGCCCGCACGGCATAGGCCCCGCGCGAATAGCCAAGCAGGAACACCTGGTCGCCCGGAGCATAACGCTGCGCCAGAAACGCATAGGCGCGCCGGATCTGGTGGTTGATCCCGACGCCGGCCATCACCTCGTCCACGTTCTGCCAGCCGCGCCACTGGATGCCCGGCTCATAGTAGAGCGAGTGATCCGTCTCGGCGTCGAGCAGTTTGTAGACCAGGCCGATGGACGTCTCCTGCCCCGCTTCGAGCGACGACAATGTCCCGTCGAGCAGAACGACATGCGTCGTCCCCTGCGGCGGCTCGTCGCGCGTCTCGCGGGTCTCTCCCGCCGGGTGGCGGGAGAAGAACCGCGCGAGCAGCTTACTCAGCGGCAATCGCGCCCTCCGCCGTCTGCAACATCGCCCAGACGCGGGACGGCGTGAGGGGCATGTCGACCTGTCGCAGACCCAGCGGCCAGAGCGCGTCGAGCGCGGCGTTGCCCACCGCGGCCATCGCGCCGACCGTCCCCGCCTCGCCGCAGCCCTTCATCCCCAGCACGTTCGCGGTGGAGGGGACCGGCTCGGAGTGGAAGGCGATCATCGGCAGGCCCTGCGCGCGCGGCATCCCGTAATCCATGAAGGACGCAGTCAGAAGCTGCCCGTCCTCGTCATAGACCACACGCTCGGACACAGCTTGCCCGATCCCCTGCACGACCCCGCCATGCACTTGTCCCTCCGCGAGCATCGGGTTCATCAGATTGCCAAAATCGTCGACGACGGTATAGCGGACGACCTCCAGATTGCCGGTATCGCGATCGATCTCGATCTCGCAGAGATGACAGCCATTGGGATAGGACCGCCCCGGCAGGGTCGCCGTCTCCTGCGTGCGCAGAAGCTCCGTCTCGCCGGCCGCGCGCGCCGCCTCGGCGGCTTCCAGCATCGTGACGACACGGTTCGATCCCGGCGCGCGGAACACGCCTTCGTCGAACTCGACGACATCGACCTCCAGCATCCCGGCCACGAAGGGCGCGAACTTCTCCAGCACCTTCGCCGCCGTCGCCTTGTTGGCCGATCCTTGCGTGGTGACCGACCGCGAACCGCCCGTGCCGCCGCCCTTGGCGATCCGGTCGCTGTCGCCCTGGACGACATCGATCATGTCGGGCGGGATGCCCAGATCGGTGGCAAGGAATTGGCGATAGACGGTGTCATGCCCCTGCCCGTTCGACTGCGTGCCGACATAGAGCATGGCGCGTCCATTCTCGGTGAACTCGATCTCCGCCGTCTCGTCGGGCGCGCCGAGGATCGACTCGATGTAGTAGCAGACGCCCAGCCCGCGCAGCCGTCCCGCCGCCTCGCTCTCGGCACGTCGGGCGGCGAACCCGGCGACGTCGCCCTCGGCCATCGCGCGAGTCAGGACGCGCGGAAAATCTCCCACGTCGTAGGTCTCGCCCATCGCCGATTTGTAGGGGAAGGCATCCGGCTGTATGAAGTTCTTCAGCCGCAGCTCGAACCCGTCTACCCCCAGCTCCCGCGCGGCATAATCCATCGCGCGCTCCAGCACGTAGATCGCCTCCGGACGGCCCGCACCGCGATAGGCGTCGACCTGCGTCGTGTTGGTGAAGAACCCCTTCGACGTCATGTAGCAGGCCTGCACGTCGTAGCAGCCCGGCATGACCTTCGAGAACAACTCCGACTGGATGTTCTGTGCGTAGCCGGAATTGTAGGCCCCAAGGTTGCAGACATTGTCCATCCGGTACGCCACCAGCCGATTGTCGGCGTCGAAACCCAAACGGGCACGGCAGATCAGGTCGCGCCCCGCATTGTCCGACAGCATCGACTCCGACCGGTCGGCCATCCAGCGTACGGGCGTGTCGAGCATCCGCGCGGCCTGCGCGGTCAGGAACATCTCGGGATAAGTCATGCCCTTCATCCCGAAGCCCCCGCCGACATCCGGCGTCGTCACCCGCACGGCATCTCTCTCCAGCCCCAGCATGCGCGCCAGTTGATCGCGCGGCCCCCAGACGCCCTGACCGTTGACGCAGACATGCAGACGGCCGCCGTCCCACTCGGCCCAGTTGCCCCGCGGCTCGAGGGAGGCGCAGATGATCCGCGTGTCGTCCACGCTCATTTCGACCACCCGCGCAGCCCCGGCCAGAGCCGCGTCGCAGGCCTCCTCGTCGCCCTTGCCGTAATCATAGGCAAGGTTGTCCGGCGCCTCCGGATGAATCTGCGGCCCGCCGGGCTTCAACCCAAGGTTGACGGGAAGCTCGTCGATCTCCACCTCGATCGCCTCGGCGGCATCGCGGGCCTGGGCGAGCGCGTCGGCCACGATGAAAGCGATGCCCTCGCCCACGAAGCGTACGCGCTCCTGCGCCAGAAGCGGCCGACGCGGCGTCGCCCCTTTCGATCCGTCGCGATTGCGGGCGGGCGTCGTGGCCATTCCTTCGGTGATCCCCGCGGCGTCAAGATCGTCCGCCGTCAGGATCAGCCGCACACCCTCCATCCCGCGCGCATCCGCCACATTGAGCGACGTAATCTCGCCATGCGCAACGGTCGAGCGCAGCATGTATCCATGTAGCGCGCCCTCGGGCGCGGTATCGTCCACATACGCGCCGCCCCCCGACAGCAGCCGCGGATCCTCGTGACGTCGGGTCGATTGGTTGAGGCCGAACTTTTCCATCTGTCTCTCCGGGCGTGCATGGGTCGCGGGGAACCTTAACCGGGCAAGCGCCACAGTCCAGAGGCGGCCGGGTCGCGGCAACGCCGCCGCGGCCTTCCCGCTCCTTTCGCGCCGGACCACCTGCCCGTCGCCGCGCCCGCCCTTTCCCTCCGGCGGGTCAACGGCTATCCGAACCCGCAACACGACGGAGAGCATTATGGCGATGGAAAAGACGTTCGACGCAGCGCAAGCCGAGGCCCGCATCAGCCGCGAATGGATCGAGGGCGGCCATTTCCGCGCCGGTGCCAACGCAAGCCGGCCGGAGACCTTCTCCATTGTTATCCCGCCGCCGAACGTGACCGGCTCGCTGCATATGGGCCACGCCTTCAACAACACGCTGCAGGACATCCTCGTGCGCTGGCACCGGATGCGCGGTTTCGATACGCTCTGGCAGCCGGGCACCGACCATGCCGGCATCGCCACCCAGATGGTGACCGAGCGCGAAATGGCCGCCAACGGCGAGCCGACCCGACAGGAGATGGGCCGCGGCGCCTTCCTCGACCGCGTATGGCAGCAAAAGGCGAAGTCCCGCGGCACCATCATCGGTCAGCTTCAGCGCCTCGGCGCCTCCTGCGACTGGGACCGGGAGGCCTTCACCATGGGCGGGGCGCCGGGCGATCCCGACCCGAGCCAGCAGAACTTCCACGATGCCGTCATCGGCGTCTTCGTCGAGATGTACGAGCGCGGGCTGATCTACCGCGGAAAGCGGCTCGTGAACTGGGATCCGCATTTCGAGACGGCGATCTCCGATCTGGAGGTCGAGAACGTCGAGACGCCGGGCCACATGTGGCACTTCCGCTACCCGCTCGCTGGCGGCGCGACCTACGAATACGTGGAGCGCGACGAGGACGGGAACATCCTCTTCACCGAGACGCGCGACTACATCGCCATTGCGACCACGCGCCCTGAAACGATGCTGGGCGACGGGGCGGTCGCGGTTCATCCATCCGATGAACGCTATGCCGCAATTGTTGGGAAACTCTGCGAAATTCCCGTCGGACCAAAGGAGCATCGCCGCCTCATTCCCATCGTCACCGACGATTATCCCGACCCGACCTTCGGCTCGGGCGCGGTCAAGATCACCGGCGCGCACGACTTCAACGACTACGAGGTCGCCAAGCGGCAGGGCATCCCCTGCTACCGCCTGATGGATACCCGCGCCCGGATGCGCGACGACGGCGTGCCCTACGCCGAGGCCGCCGCCCTCGCCGTCAAGCTGCGCGAAGGCGCGGAGATGTCGGAGACCGAGATCGACGCCATCAATCTCGTCCCCGACCACCTGCGCGGCCTCGACCGGTTCGAGGCTCGCGCGAAGGTCGTGGACGAGATCACCTCCGAGGGGCTGGCCGTCATGGTGCCCGCAACCGATCCCCGTCTCGGCGTCGGCGCGGCCTCCTCCGGCAAGGCCGCCACCGGAGAGCCGCCCCTTGCGCCCGAGGAAGGCGGCGAGCCGCGCACCGATGCCGACGACCTCGTCCCGCTGGTCGAGGCCAAGCCGATCATGCAGCCCTACGGCGACCGCTCCAAGGTGGTGATCGAGCCGATGCTAACCGACCAATGGTTTGTCGACACCGCCAAGATCGTTCAACCCGCGATCGATGCCGTCCGCGACGGCACCGTCCGCATCATGCCCGAGGCCGACCGCAAGGTATATTTCCACTGGCTTGAGAACATCGAGCCGTGGTGCATCTCCCGGCAGCTCTGGTGGGGTCACCAGGTACCGGTCTGGTACACGAGCGATCCCGACGGCGATGCCGACTGGCTTCCGATCTGCGCCCCGAACGAGGAGGAGGCGCTGCGTCATCTGCGCCTGATCCACGGCGAGGATGCCGACATCCGCATCGTCGCCGACGAGGCCGCCGCGCTGGACATCCTGCGTGACGACCTCGCTGGTCTCAACACGCGGACCGAGGGCCTGATCCGGCAGAAGCAGGGGCCGATCGTGGTGCCGGCATTCCGCGACCCCGACGTGCTCGATACCTGGTTCTCATCCGGCCTCTGGCCCCTCGGCACGCTGGGCTGGCCCGAGGAGACGGAGGAGCTGCGCAAGTACTACCCGACCTCCACCCTCATCACCGGCTTCGACATCCTGTTCTTCTGGGTCGCCCGGATGATGATGATGCAACTTGCCGTCACCGACGACACCAAGCCCCTGTCCGACCGCGTTCCCTTCCACGACGTCTACGTTCATGCCCTCGTCCGCGACGAAAAGGGCAAGAAGATGTCGAAGTCGCTCGGGAACGTCCTCGATCCGCTTGACCTGATCGACGAATACGGCGCCGATGCAGTCCGCTTCACCTTGTCGTCAATGGCGGCGATGGGCCGCGACCTGAAGCTGTCGACGCAGCGGATCGCGGGATATCGGAATTTCGGCACCAAGCTCTGGAACGCCGTCCGATTTGCCGAAATGAATTCTGTACAATTCGGGGCCGAAGGCGGTCGCGGCCTACCCCGGGATGTTCAGATCACCGTCAACCGCTGGATCATCGGGGAAACCGCCCGCGCCCGCGCCGAGGTCGATGCCGCGCTTGCCGCCTATCGGTTCGATGACGCCTCCGCCGCGCTCTACCGCTTCGTCTGGAACGTTGTCTGCGACTGGTACGTGGAGTTCTCCAAGCCCATCCTGCAGGGCGACGAAGCTCAGGAAACACAACAGGTCATGGGTTGGGTTCTTGAGCAGTGCATGACCATGCTCCACCCCTTCATGCCTTTCGTGACCGAAGAACTCTGGCGCGTCACCGGCCATGAAGGGATGCTGGTCCACGGCGCATGGCCCGAAGACCTGAACGAGGAGGTCGTTGATCCCAAGGCCGAGTCAGAGATGCGCTGGGTCATCGCCTTCATCGAGGCGATCCGGTCGGCGCGGGCGCAGATGAATGTCCCCGCCGGCGCGCATATTCCGGTCGTCGCCGTCGAGTGGGACAAGGACGCCGCGCAAGCCTTTGAAACCAATCGAGACCTTATCGCGCGTCTTGCGCGGATCGATGGGCTGGTCGAAGGGGAGGCTCCAAAGGGCGCCATTGCCGTCCAGGTCGGCGGCAACCGCTTCGCACTGCCGCTCGGCGACATTATCGACGTCACCGCCGAGCGTGCGCGCCTGGAAAAATCAGCCGCCAAGCTCGACAAGGAGATCAAAGGCCTGCAGGGGCGCGTGAACAACCCGAACTTTGCCGCCTCCGCCCCGCAGGAAGTGGTCGAGGAGACCCGCGCCAATCTTGAGGCGCGGCAAGCCGAGCGGAGCGCCCTGCAATCCGCCTTGGACGCGCTCGCCCAGATCGCGTGACGTTCAACATCTTGATCGTCGGGCAGAAGGGTCGCCTCCAGCACGAGGCGGCCCTTTTCGCCGCAAGCCTTCGCCACAACGCACCGAATTGGTCCGGCCGCTTGATCGTCGCGGAACCGCAGCCGGGGCCTCTGTGGCCGGACGATCCGCGAATTCCAGACAGCGCGCAGCGCAACCTCCTGCAATCGCTCGATGCCGAGATCGCGCCTTTCGAGAATCGGCACTTCGGAAGCGCCTATTCCTACGGCAACAAGATCGAGGCTCTGGCGGCAATGCCCGCCGGGCCGTTCGTGTTCTTCGACACAGATACAGTAATCACGGCGGAATTGGCCGATATTGTCATCGACTTCACCCGCCCCTCTGCGTCGATGAAACGTGAGGGAACGTGGCCGCAGGTCGACCTTTACGGACCCAATTTCAACGACATGTGGGGCGTTCTTCATGAACGGCGCGGCGGGCGGCTGGCGGATACGCTCGACACGAGATGGCCCGACAATCACTGGCGCCGCTATCTTTATTTCAACGCGGGCTGGTTTTTGGGCGACGACCCGCAGGCGTTTTACCGTGCCTTTCGCGATGCGGCGCTGATGATCCGTGATGACCCGCCGGACGAGATCGTTACGCAGGAGCTCGACCCTTGGCTCGACCAAAGGGTCGCCTCCAGCACGAGGCGGCCCTTTTCGCCGCAAGCCTTCGCCACAACGCACCGAATTGGTCCGGCCGGATAGAGCAACCTGCGGTCTGGAAATTCTGCTGAGAGCGGGTCATGCATCCTGGCATTCCCATTTGATGTAGGCCTTGGTCTCGGAGGCCCATTTCTCGTCGATCTCTACGAGGACGGCGCTGACCAGTCGCAGCAGAGCGTCGTCGCTGGGAAAGACCCTGACCTTTACGGTGCGCCGCTTGAGCTCCTGCTGGACGGATCGCTCCATCGGGTTTGAAGTGCGCAGCCGGCGGCGATGGTGCTCGGGCAGCGTGAAGACCGCGAGCCCCTCGGGCGCGTTTTCCTCCAGCCATGCGGCCAGCTTCGGCGCAGAGGTGCGATAGCTGGCGACGATCTCTGCCAAGGCCGTTTCTGCCTTGGCGAGCGTGCTGGCATTCCACACGGTGCGCAGCTCAGCTCCGATGCGCTTGCGGCTCTCGACGTTCGGAGCGTGATGAATGGCGTTGCGCGCGAGATGGAACTGGCAGCG